>JACAEG010000222.1 GCA_013388965.1 Pseudorhodoplanes sp.
ACTTTGGAGCAACACCAATTGGGCGAATGCTGGCGTCGACGGCGGGCGCCGCGCAGCTGAGTTAGCCGGACTTGAGCTGTAGTCCCTTGCCGTTGGCAGCACTGATCGCCTCGTTGTTCGTGCCGCTCGCGGTACTCCTTGTTGACCAGCTCGTCCTTCGTCGCAAGCTGAGCCTGCTCAAGCAGGCCCTCGTGTCGTGCGCAGTTGCCTATGCAGTGCTGGTCGGAAGTACTTTGGCCTACGGCGCGCACCTCCAGGCAGAGCTCCGCGCCTTCGACGTGGATGGTGACGGGATCTTCGCGGGTCCCGAGGCTTCTCCGGAGCAGGAGCGCGCGCTCCTTCGCGTGACGAACGATGTGGGGCGCACGTTTGCCCCTATCACTGGTGCGGTGTTCGCCGCGGTGAGCTCTGGCGGGTTCTTCTTCATCGTCTGGATAGTTCGGTCGCTCTCGGCCTCTCGATCACCGGCCGGCTAACACGGCGCTGCAGCAGACGCGGCGCCTGTTCTCGTCGGGGGCGGGCGTGATAGCTTCGGAGCAACACCATTCGGGCGTGGGCTGTCGTCGGCGGCGGGCG
This sequence comes from Pseudorhodoplanes sp., assembly GCA_013388965.1. Lineage (GTDB taxonomy): Bacteria > Pseudomonadota > Alphaproteobacteria > Rhizobiales > Xanthobacteraceae > Pseudorhodoplanes. Next base: position 577 of record JACAEG010000222.1, read on the forward strand.
CCGCGCAGCTGAGCGCCTAGTCGTTGGGCCGACGAGCGAGCAGCGGCTAAACTCCTGCGCATGGCGACAAGCTCGACCACCAAGGAGCGGATTCTCGAAGCGCTTCGCAGCCTTCCCGCGGACGCGACCGTCGACGATGCGATCGAGCGCTTGGTCTTCATGGCGCGGGTGGAAGAGGGGCTGCAGCAGCTCGACGCGGGCCAAGGCGTTTCCCACGAAGAAGTGAAGCGGCGCTTCGGAGCGTGAGGCGGCTGGTCTGGTCGCCCCGGGCGGTCGCGGATCTCGAGGCGGTCCGCGAGTACATCTCCCAGAACTCGGAGCTCTACGCTGCGCTGATGGTCTCGCGGCTGGTTGCAGCGCCTGGTCGGCTCCTGCAGTTCCCCGAGGCCGGCCGAGTCGTTCCGGAGTTCGCTCAGCAGTCGTTGCGCGAGCTCATCGTACGCCTGTATCGCCTGGTGTACCGCGTGCGCGCCGACGCGATCGAGATCGTCACTGTCTTTCACGCGGCGCGCACGGTTCCGGACTTGCCGTAGCGCGGCCCAACACGGCGCTGCAGCAGACGCGGCGCCTGTTCTCGTCGGGGGCGGTGCGTGGTAGTTTCGGAGCAACACCATTCGGGCGTGGGCTGTCGTCGGCGGCGGGCGCCGCGCACCTGAGCGCCTAGACGTTGGGCGGCGAAGGGAAGAGGTCGTGCAGTCTGAGCCGGACGAGTTCGCACGCTTTCTGACGACCCGAGAGCAGGCTGCCATTGCATTCCTGAACGGCGATGCCGATCCCCTCAACCGGTTGGTGGCAAGCGATCTGCCGGTCTCGTTCTTCGAGCCCGGCGGGGCTGTGGTCGTCGGGAATGCGGAGGTCCGCGAGCGTTACCGGAGGAATGCCGAGCCGTTCGCTCGCGGTTCCTATTCGTTTCAGATTCTTCACTCTGAGTCCGCCGCCGGAATAGGCTACGTCGTGGGTATCCAGCGCAGTTCCGCTCAGCTCCCTGGCCGCACCGAGGTAACAGCGTTGAACCTTCGGGTAACGGAGATCTACAGGCGTGAGAATGCCACTTGGAGGTTGGTGCATCGCCATGCAGATCGCGTGCCCGAGTGATGCGTTCGCCCTGTTCGCAACGCGGGGAGAGTTCGAGCGCCTCGGCGACGAGATCCGTCGGGGTCGCGACTACGAGGAATGGCACTCAGACGTTCTCCGGTACTATCGTCGGTTGCCCGATCTGCAGCTGAGTAGCATTGCCATGTTCGCGCGGAATCGCTGGTACCACCTGTCGGATGCACGCTCGAACGTGCCGCTTCCTGACAGCTTCGAGCGAACACCGCTGGACTGAGCGCCTAGACGTTATGCGGATTCGAGGAGTCGGCCAAGCGCCGACAGGGTGGATGAGATGGGAGAACTGACCCCGGTAGGGCGGACGGCGCTCGGGGCCGCGCTGTGGCGCATCGCTCATCTGCTGGTCGACGGCGAGCCCAAGATATTCGTCGACACGTTGGCCCAGCGCCTCGTGGGCGTGTCCGACGAGGACGTAATCAAGGCCAAAGCAGCGTTCCCGGAGAGCACGGCGGCCTGGGTGCTCAGGTCTCGGTACGCCGAGGATCGGCTGGCCGAGGCCATTGCGCGTGGCGTCACTCAGTATGTCGTCCTTGGCGCTGGCCTCGATACTTTTGCCTACAGGACGGCAGGTGCCTTTGACGGTCTCCGTGTGTTCGAAGTCGATACGCCGGAGTCGCAGTCGTGGAAGCGCGGGCGACTCGAGCGGGCGAACATCAGGATTCCCGCGAGCTGCGAGTTTGTTCCGTGCAACTTCGAGACCCAGTCACTGGCCGAGGCGTTCGCGGGGTCTACGTTCGATCCCAGCCGGCCTGCCTTCGTTTCATGGTTGGCAGTGACCATGTACCTCCAGCGAGAGGCGATCGAGAAGACCTTGCGCTGGATCTCTGGCCTCGGTCCGAGCACCGAACTGGTCCTCACTTACTGCGTACCGGAGGCGCGCTCCGGCGGCGGTGTCCGCTTCGCCGACCAGATGGGCGCACGATTCGTGTCGTTCTTCTCGACGGCGGAAATGGAGCGCCTTCTCCGTGAGACGGGCTTCGAGGAGACGCGGCCACTGACCTTCGATGAGGCGCGTTCGGTCTACTTCGGCGGAAGAACAGACGGGTTGCAGCCTTCCGCCACCGAGTTGCTGATGTGGGCTCGCGTTGCACCGATTGACCGGAAGACCGCATAACAAGCCGATGAAGCTGACGGTCGCCTTCGGCGCCCGCAGCTTAGCGGCGAGCCGTTAGACCGACACCAGAAAGCCGGTGTTGCGCAGGTGTATATACACCTGTAGATTCCTTGGGTGCGCTTTGCGTGGGACCTCCGCAAGAGTGCAGAGAACCTGCGCGTTCGCGGGTTCGACTTCGACTTTGCAACGCTGATATTCGAAGGCCCCACGCTGGAGCGCCAGGACCAACGCCGCGACTACGGGGAGACGCGGGTCATCGCCATCGGTTTGGCCCAGGGTCTCGCGCTCACCGTCGTCTATACC
>JACAEG010000189.1 GCA_013388965.1 Pseudorhodoplanes sp.
CGCAGGATCGCGCAGCAGCGGCTCCAGCGCCGCGACCAGCGCATCGGCGTCGCCCGGCGGAACGATCATGCCGGTCTCGCCCTCGACAATGACCTTGTCTGCGGCACCCGCGCGGGCGGCGACCAGCGCGTTCCCCGACGCCATCGCTTCGAGCAGCGTCAGACCGAATCCCTCCACGCGCGAGGTGAAGGCGTAGATCAGGATGCGCCTGAACCAGGGCGGCACCTCGTCGATCGGCAGTTCGCCGGTGAAGCGGATGCGCTCAGAAAGGCCCGCCGCCCGCGCCTGCTCCTTCAGGCCAGCCACGAATCCTTCGTCGTCGGCAGCGCCGACAATGACCGCCGAGAAATCGGGATGATGCGGCAGCAGCCGGCACATCGCCGAAACGAATACATCGGTGCCCTTCTGCGCGCGCACGCGCCCGAAACAGCCGATGGCATATTTCCCCGGGAGGCGGGCCTCGGCGAAGGCGGCCGCGCGATCCGCAGGCGGCGCATAGCGGTCCGTATCGATGCCATGCAGGATGACGGTCGCCGGCCGCCTCAGGAACGAGGCGGCCGCTTCGCTCGCGGCGATGACGGCATCCATGCGCGAGACAAGCCAGCGCGTCGTCCATGTGTGATGGCGCTGCCCGGCAGAGGTGAAGATCAGCTTCAGGGGCCAGCCGAGCGCTTTCAGGATCACGCCCGCAATCATCTCGTTGTTGCGGCGCGCATGCCAGACCACCGGCCGGTCGGCCGTCCGCGACCGCAGCCGCATCAGGTCGGCGAAAGTGAGGCCGTCGATTCCGTGCGGCCGGTCCGGACCGAGCCAGGCCGCGGGCATCAGTCGCGCCACACGCGGCGCCACCATGCGGTTGGTCGCGGTCACGCCGGAATAGCGCCAGTGCAGGTTGGGGATGATGACCTGCAGGTCGGTCAGCCTGGATGCGGTCACAGTGTCGGGAATGGATTGCGGAAGGTCATGGCACCTTATACCCGCCGTTAAGGACGCCCGTCAGCCGCTTTAACCTTGCCACCGGATATTCATATCGGTCATCTAGACGGGTCCGGGCAGACAGGGATGGGCGAATGACAATATTGGTCACCGGCGGCTGCGGCTATATCGGCAGTCATATGGTGCATGCGCTGGCGGACGCGGGCGAGCGCGTGATCGTGCTCGACAATCTTTCGACCGGATTTCGCTCCGCCCTGCCCGAGGGCGTGCCGCTCACGGTCGGCGACACCGGCGACGCCGCAGCAGTCGGCACGCTGCTCAAGCAGCATGGCGTGGACTCGATCATCCATTTCGCGGCCTCGATCGTGGTACCGGATTCGGTGCGCGACCCGCTCGGCTATTACCGCAACAACACCGCCAACACCCGCAGTCTGCTGGAATCGGCGGTGAAGGCCGGCGTAAGGAATTTCATCTTCTCCTCGACGGCCGCCGTCTATGGCAATCCCGAACAGGTGCCGGTGACCGAGGATGCGCCTACCATCCCGATGTCGCCCTATGGCAGTTCCAAGCTGATGAGCGAGATCATGCTGCGCGACGCGGCGAGCGCGTACGGGCTGAAATACGTCGTGCTGCGCTATTTCAATGTCGCGGGCGCCGATCCCACGGGCCGCACCGGGCAGGCGACCGTCGGCGCCACGCATCTCATCAAGGTTGCAACCGAGGCCGCGGTCGGCCTGCGGCCGAAGATCGACGTCTACGGCACCGATTATCCGACGCCGGACGGCACTTGCGTGCGCGACTATATCCATGTCACCGATCTCGTGGCCGCGCATTCGGTGGCGCTCGCGCATCTGCGCGCGGGCGGCGACAGCAACACCTTCAATTGCGGTTACGGCCACGGCTATTCGGTGCTGGAGGTGATCGAGGCGGTCAAGCGCGTCAGCGGCGTCGATTTTCCCGTGGCGCTCGCCGACCGCCGCCCGGGCGATCCCGCCGCCATCATTGCGAATGCCGCGAGAATCCGCACCATGCTCGGCTGGTCGCCGAAATTCGACGATCTCGACACCATCGTCGGCCATGCGCTGGCCTGGGAAAAGACGCTCGAGAGACGGAAGCACAAGACGCCGAGCGCAGCGTCGCGTTAATTCTCTTGCGCCCCGCAAGCGGGAGGTGGGTGGCCCAAGGCTGCCGGGCGGGGGCACTTCTTCCTCGCTCAGCGAACAGGTCAGCACCCGGCGAATGCCGTCGGACCCCCCTCCCGGCCCCCCCGCGTTCAGGGGGAGCGAACGAAGAGAGGTTGAAAAAACCGCCGATGCCGGGCAAGGGTGACGGGCCGGACGGGGGACGTCCGGGGCACAAGCCCTAAAGGCTTGGCACCACTCAAATTTTTCCAGGCCCGGATGCCCGATTCCAGCCCGCCGCGCGACAAGCAGAGGGAAAAGCAGGAAAACTGGGCGCTGATCAAGCGCCTCGTCCTCGATTATGGCGTCGAGCGCTGGCCCCGATACGCCGTCGCCTTCTCGCTGATGGCGGTGGCGGCCGGCTGCACGGCCCTGTGCGCCTATCTCATGGGCACGGTCGTCAACGAGGCCTATGTCAACAAGAGCTTCGCCGGCATCGTGTCGCTCGGCCTTCTGACAATGGCGATCTTTGCGGTGAAAGGCCTCGCGACCTATGGCCAGGCCGTCATCATGTCGCGCATCGGCAACAGCATCATCGCGGAAAACCAGCGCCGCATGTTTGAGAGCCTGATGCGGCAAAATCTCGGCTTCTTCGCCGAGCGGCATTCCTCCGAATTCCTTGCGCGGCTCTCGGCCGGCGCCAATTCCGCGACGCAGGTCCTCAAGCTGCTCATCACGGGAATTGGGCGCGACCTGCTCTCGCTGATCGGCCTCGTCGCCGTGATGGTGATCCAGGACCCGGTGATGTCGCTGTTCACGTTCGTGATCGCGCCGCCCGCCTTTTTCATGCTGCGCAAGCTCATTCGCCGCGTCCGCGTGATCGCCAAGGTCCAGTTCACCGGCGGCACGCGCCTGTTCGAGACCATGCACGAGGCCATCCAGGGCATCCGCATCGTGAAAACCTTCACGCTCGAAGACGAGATGCGCGAACGACTCAATGCCAACGTGACGGCGGTCGAGCTGGAAGCCAACAAGATGGCGCGGGTTTCGAACCGCTCCAGCCCGCTGATGGAATCGCTCGGCGGCATCGCGATCGCGGCCGGCGTCGTCTATGGCGGCTGGCGCACGATCGAGGGCGGCGCCACTCCCGGCGAATTCTTCTCCTTCATCACGGCCTTCCTGCTCGCTTACGAGCCGGCCAAGCGGCTCGCCCGCCTGCAGATCGACCTCAATGCCGCGCTGATCGGCGTACGCATCCTGTTCGACATCATCGACGCGCCCGCGTCCGAGCCCGACGACAGAAACCGACCGGCGCTCTCGGTCACCGACGGCAAGGTCGAATTCGCGAAGGTGAATTTTGCCTACCGGCCCGAAGAGCCCGTGCTGCGCGGTCTGTCATTCGTGGCCGAGCCGGGCAAGATGACCGCCCTGGTCGGCCCCTCCGGCGGCGGCAAGTCGACCATCCTCAATCTGATCCTGCGCCTCTACGAGGTGAATTCCGGCACCATCGCAATCGACGGCCAGGATATCGCGGGGGTGTCGCTCCAATCGCTGCGCCGGAGTATCGGCTATGTCGGGCAGGATGTGTTCCTGTTCCGCGCCACGATCCGGGAAAACATCGCCTTCGGCAGGCCGGGGGCGACCGAGGAGGAAATCGTCGCCGCGGCCAAGGCCGCCTATGCGCACGATTTCATCATGAGCTTCCCGGACGGCTATGACACGCAGGTCGGCGAACACGGCATGAGCGTATCGGGCGGGCAGCGCCAGCGCATCGCGATCGCGCGCGCGCTGATCAAGGACGCGCATCTCGTGCTGCTCGACGAGGCGACCGCCGCCCTCGATTCCGAAAGCGAGCGGCTGGTGCAGGAAGCGATCGCGCATCTGACGCAGGGGCGCACCACCATCGTCATTGCCCATCGCATCCACACGGTCGCGCATGCCGACCGCATCTACGTCATCGAGAACGGCAGCGTCGCCGAATCCGGCCGGCACGAGGATCTGCTGCGAAAGGGCGGACGCTACGCCTCGTTCTACCGCCTGCAATTGCAGGGCGAGGAGCTGCGCGAGGCGATCGTCGCGGCGGAGTGAACGCCGCGCCCTCTGCATGGCGCGGCGGCGTCGTTTCGTCAGGACCTGTGTTTCACCGTGCAGCCACAGGCGCGGGTGGCGCTGGTTGACACCGGCTTGCCGGCTTTCAGCTCGCTGAGCGCGCTATCGACAAAGCTCTTCGCGCCCTCGATATCCGCCGGGCGGCTTGATGGCTTGTCGTCGATCGCGCCCATACAAAAGAGCTTGCCGTCAGGCGTGACGATATAGATCGTCGGCGTCGCCATCGCGGCGTGGCTGCGCGCAATCTTCTGGCTGGGGGACGGGGTGATGCGCGCGGACAGCATCACCTCGTTCTCGCAGCCGAAGCCCGTGACCGGGCCGATATTGACGACGGACATCGCCATCCTCTTCGGACTGCACCCTGCCTTCACAGTGCGACAGAGAACCCAAACAGGAAGTCCGCGCCCAGGAGCGAGCCGCTCACAACCGCCTTATCGAAGCGCAATTGGACGCAAGCGTCAGGCGGCAATCCGGATCAGCAGCGGACGCGCACCAGCTTGCCGGCGGAGTTGCGCACGTAGCATTCCTTGGGCGCGGCGGCCGCGCCGATCAGGGCACCCGTCGCGGCGCCGAGCTC
>JACAEG010000282.1 GCA_013388965.1 Pseudorhodoplanes sp.
ACTCCGGGAGCGCGCGCGGCGCGCGGCGCTGCCGGTTCGGTGCGCGGCGGCATGGACTCGCCGCGATCGCCAAATCCCGGGGGCGGTCCGTGCGGCGGCGCTTGCTCGCCGATGTCGTCCTCCCTGGGCGGCGCGAACCGTTCGCGTGGCGGCGCCTCGCCGCGTCCTGCCGGTCCGCGCGGAGGCGAATCCGCGTCAGACTGTCGCGATCCGCGAAAGAGCGACGCTTCTTCGGTTGCGCCCATCGCCTTGAGCTGGCGAACCACGGCCGCAAGGCCCAGCACGATAACTCCGCCGGTCACCGCGCAGGTGCCGGAGATGATCAGGGTGTTGCCGAGGCTGAATTCGTTGATCGGGATTCCAAACCCGATCATCAGAATGCCCGCGGCGGCCATCACGACCCCGAGAACGAATAGGACAAGAGACATTTCGGGTCCTCGTGCCCGCCGCAATTCTTGTCCGAATTGTGACGGCCTTCTGGCGGTTGTGCAAGGTCTATATGGAATGCTTCGAATCGCTTGAAGCGGCAAATTTTCTCGCTACCCTTTTCCAAACATCCACAGCTAACCGGTTGCCTCCAGTCCGGTTCGGTCCGGAAATCTCGCGCATTGCCGTTGGGGCCGTCTCCCCGTATCAGGGGGGTGGAACCCGACGTTCGACGGGCGAGTTTCAGAACCTTCCTATTCCGGGAGAATCACCATGACCTTCACGCTACCAGACTTGCCTTACGCCTATGACGCCCTTGCGCCCTACATGTCTCGGGAAACCCTCGAATATCATCACGACAAGCATCATCTCGCCTACGTCAACAACGCCAACAACCTGATCAAGGGGACCGAGTGGGAGGGCAAGCCGCTGGAGGAGGTCGTGAAGGGGTCGTTCGGCAAGAATCCGGGCCTCTTCAACAATGTCGGGCAGCATTACAACCACATCCATTTCTGGAAATGGATGAAGCCCAATGGCGGCGGCGACAAGATTCCCGGCGCGCTCGAGAAGAAGATCGTGGCCGATCTAGGCTCGGTCGCGAAGATGAAGGAGGACTTCATCCAGGCCGGCGTCACGCAATTCGGTTCCGGCTGGTGCTGGCTCGCCGTCAAGGACGGCAAGATCGCCATCATGAAGAGCGCCAATGGCGAGAGCCCGCTGGTGCAGGGCGCCAAGCCGATCCTCGGCTGCGACGTGTGGGAGCATTCCTACTACATCGACTATCGCAACCGGCGGCCGGACTATCTCAAGGCCTTTGTCGATCACATGATCAACTGGGACTATGTCGCCGAAATGTATGAGGCCGCGGCAAAATAGCCCTCGATTTTCTCCTCTCCCCTGACGCATCGATGCGAGCGCGGCGCGAGCGACTGGCCGACGCCGCCTCCGTCGGCGTGCTGTTTGCCGTCGCGATCGTCGCCGGGCTGACGTTCAGGGATTATGGCCTCGGGTGGGACGACTATACCCACTCGCAATACGGCGAGTTGCTGCTCGATTTCTATCGCTCCGGCTTCCAGGACCGGCGCGCGCTCTCCTTCGTCAATCTCTACATGTATGGCGGCGGCTTCGACATGGCGGCCGCGCTCGCCGATCGCCTGACGCCTTTCGAGCTTTTCAGCACGCGCCGGCTCGTCGGCGCCGCAATCGGCATCCTCGGGCTGACCCTGACCTGGCAGCTGGCGCGCCGCCTCGGCGGGCCGCTGGCCGGGCTGCTAGCGCTTCTGCTGCTGACCACCTGCCCGCAATTCTACGGGCACATGTTCATCAACGCGAAGGACGCGCCGTTCGCGGTCGCGATGCTGTTCCTTCTTTACGCGCTCGTGCGCGCCATCGAGCAATATCCGCGGCCCTCGATCGGAACCGTCCTGACGCTCGGGATTGCCGCCGGCCTCGCGATCGGATCGCGGATCATGGGAGGCATGGCGGCGCTCTTCATGGTCCTTCCGCTCGCGATGCTGGTCGCCGACGACATGCGCCGCCACGGCACTGCGCAAGCTGCCGCAAATTTCGCCGGCAATGCCCTGCGGCTTGCTCCCGGCCTCGTTCCGGCGATCGCGGTGATGGGCCTGCTCTGGCCCTGGTCGGTGCAGGAGCCGCTCAATGTCTTTCGCGCGGTCGGCTATTTCTCGCACTTCTTCGAGAAACCCTGGAAAGAGATGTTCGAGGGCGCGCTGATCGACGTCCCGAACATGCCGCGCAGCTATGTGCCGGTGCTGGTCTCGCTGAAACTGCCGGAGCTTTTCCTCGCCCTGATACCCGTCGGCCTTGCGAGCGTGGGCGTGTCGGCCTTCCGGCCGGATATCGCGGTGCGGAGGCGCGCCTCGCTCGTCCTGATCGCGATGGCCGCGACCCTGCCGATCCTCATCGCCGTGATCGCGCGTCCCGCAATGTATAACGGCATTCGCCACTTTCTCTTCGTGCTGCCCCCGCTTGCGATTGTCGCCGGGCTGGCCGGCGCCTGGATCGCCGGGCGCGCGCTGGACTGGTCGCCGCGCGCCGCTTTCGTGGTCGCGATCGTGTTCCTTGCAGGCCTCGCGCTGCCGGCAAGTCACATGGTGCGGCTGCATCCCTATCAATACACCTACTTCAACGCGATCGCGGGCGGCGTACGAAACGCCGACAATCAATACATGCTCGATTATTGGGGGCTCGCCTTCAAGCAGGCCGCCGAAAGCCTCCGGCAGATTCTGACGGAACGCGCCGAGACCCCGCCGCTCGGCCGCCGCTGGCGCATCGCGGTCTGCGGTCCCCATGCGCCCGCGCAGGTGGAGCTCGGACCCGAATTCCACCCGACCTGGGATCCGAAGGGCGCGGATTTCGCGCTGATGCTCGGCGAGTTCTATTGCGAGAAGCTGGATGCGCCGGTCCTTGTGGAAGTCGAGCGCGAAGGTGTCATCTATGCGCGCGTCTACGATATCCGCGGGATCGCCGTGTCCCGGATTTTCACGATCCCGCCCGTGACCCGGTGAACGGAGCCTGCCGGTGACCGACATCCTCGCCTTCGACGCCTATGGCACATTGTTCGATGTCCATGCCGCGATTGCCCGCCACAGCGCGGCGGTCGGGCCCAATGCCGCGCGGCTGTCCGAGCTGTGGCGGAGCAAGCAGCTCGAATATTCCTGGACGCTGACGCTCGCGGACCGGTATCGCGATTTCGAGACGCTCACGTCGGAGGCGCTCGACTTCGCGCTGGCGCGATTTCCGGATGTCGACAGGGCCCTCAAGCCGCGGCTGCTCGACGCCTACATGACTCTCGATCCGTTTCCCGATGCGCCCGGTTGCCTGAGCGATCTGAAGGCGCGCGGCGCCTCGATCGCGATCCTCTCGAACGGTTCTCCGAGGATGCTCGACGCCGCCGTGTCGGGTGCGGGCTTCGACACCATTCTGGATGCGGTCCTGTCCGTCGATGCGCTGCGCATGTTCAAGCCGCGCGCGGAAGTCTATCGCATGGTGACGGATCGCTTCTCCTGCGCGCCCGCCGACGTCGTGTTTGTGTCCTCGAACCGCTGGGACGTCATGGGCGCGGCGAGCTTTGGCTTTCGCACAATATGGATCAACCGCGCCGGCAACCCGGACGAATACGCAACGCCCGCACCGAACGCGGTGATCGGCGATCTCAAATCCCTGCCCGCCTTGAAGGTCTGACGTCACTCCGCCAGGGCGGCCAGGATGCGCGCCCAGGAGCGCGTGCCCTTGTGGAAGGATGTGAGGTCGTATTTTTCGTTGGGCGAATGCACGCGGTCGTCGTCGAGCGCGAATCCGACCATGATCGTGTCCATCCCGAGCAGCCGCTTGAAGTCGCCCACGATCGGGATCGAGCCGCCGGCGCCGACCGTCACCGCCTTGTTTCCCCATTCCTCCTGCAGCGCGTTGCGCGCCTTAACGAGCGCGGGCAGGTCGTACGGCAATTGCAGGGCCGCGCTGCAAGCGTGATTCCTGAATTCCACCTTGCAATCGGCCGGCAGGCGATCGCGCACGAATTTGCGGAATGCGTCGCGGATCCTTTCCGGGTTCTGGTCGCCGACCAGCCGGAACGAGACCTTGGCCGTCGCCTGGCTTGGAATGACGGTCTTTGCGCCCTCGCCGACATAGCCGCCGACGATGCCGTTTACATCGCAGGTGGGACGTGTGGAAATCTGCTCGATCAGCATGCGGTCCTTCTCGCCCGCCGGCGTCTTCAGCCCGACCTGACCGAGAAATTCCTCCGGTGTCAGCTTGAGCGCGGCGAGATCGGCCTTGATGTCGGCAGGCAATTCGGGAACGCCGTCATAGAAACCGGGAATGGTGATATGGCCGTTCTCGTCGTGAATGGCAGACAGAATCCTGTTGAGCACGCGAATGGGATTGAGCGCCGCGCCGCCGAACAGACCGGAATGCAGGTCGCGGTCGGCGCAGGTCACGGTCACCTCCTCGTAGACGAGCCCGCGCAGCGAGGTTGTCACGGTCGGCGTGGTCGCATTCCACATGCCGGTGTCGCAGACGAGCGCCATGTCGAGCTTGAACTCGTCGGCATGCTCGGCGACGAACGGAAACAGGCTCTTCGACCCGCATTCCTCCTCGCCCTCGATCATTACGGTGGTCGGCAGCGGCAATGAGCCGGTCACGGCCTTGAAAGCGCGACAGGCCTCGACGAACGTCATCAGCTGTCCCTTGTCGTCGCAGGCCCCGCGCGCGACGATGATCTTGCGGCCGTCGGGCAATTGCTCGATGCGCGGCTCGAACGGGGGAGACTTCCACAGGTCCAGCGGATCGACCGGCTGCACGTCGTAGTGGCCGTAGAACAGGACCCTCGGACCGTTCCCGGCCGCGCCGTTGCGCGGCTTGGCGACAACCACCGGATGCCCCGAGGTCGGACGCACTTTTGCGTCGAGGCCGAGCGATTCGAGATCCTTCGCAACGAAATCGGCGGCTGCCTTGCACTGGTCCGCATAGGCGGGATCGGTCGATACCGACTGCAGCCGCAGGAACGCGAACAGGCGCTCCAGGCTCCTGTCGAGATCGCTGTCGATACGCTCGAGAACCTTGGGAAGGGCGTCCTTGGCTGATGTCATGACGATCCTGCAGTTGCGCGAGGCGGGATTCTTCCCGGCCCGATGATATGATTTTCAGATACGCGGCCTTGCTATCGGCGCAAGATGCCGCCCAGCGTGCCGCGCACGATCGCACGGCCGAGCGTGCTGCCGGTGCGGCCGCCGATCGACTTTCCAATGTCGGCTGCGATCTGGCCGGCGATGCGGCCGGTGACCGTGCGCGCAACCTCGCGGGCGATCGTCTGCGTCGTGGTCAGGCGCTCGCCGCGCTTGCGGTTGGTGCCGAAAATACCGCCGAGGACGCCGCCAATGCCCCCCAGAATTCCGCCCTCGTCCGCTTCCGGCTCCTCGCCCGGGGCCCGCGCGGTGCCGGGCGGCGCGGCGGTCTCCTTCAGTCGCTTCTGCAGCATCTCGAAGGCGGATTCGGCATCGACGGTGGTATCGTATTTACCCTTGATCGGGCTTTGGGCAATAACGGTGCGGCGCTCCTCCGGCGTGATCGGGCCCATGCGGGCCGCCGGCGGCCGCACCATGCAGCGCTCGACCATCGAGGGAATGCCGTTGCCTTCGAGGAAGGAGACGAGCGCCTCGCCCTTGCCGAGCTCCATGATGACGCGCGCGGTGTCGAGCTTCGGATTGGGACGAAAGGTGCCCGCCGCGGTCTGCACCGCCTTCTGGTCGCGCGGCGTGAAGGCGCGCAGGGCATGCTGCACGCGGTTGCCGAGCTGCGCCAGAACCTTGTCGGGAACGTCGAGCGGATTTTGCGTCACGAAATAGACGCCCACGCCCTTGGAACGGATCAGGCGGACCACCTGCTCGATCTTGTCGAGAAGGGCCTTGGGCGCATCGTCAAAAAGCAGGTGCGCCTCGTCGAAGAAGAACACGAGTTTCGGCTTTTCCGGGTCGCCCACCTCGGGCAGTTCCTCGAACAATTCGGACAGAAGCCAGAGCAGGAAGGTCGCGTAGAGCCTGGGATTTTCCATCAGCTTGTCGGCCGCGAGGATGCTGATATAGCCGCGTCCCTCGCGATCGGTCCGCATGAAGTCCTTCAGGTCGAGAGCGGGCTCTCCGAAGAACTTCGTGCCGCCCTGATTTTCGAGCACGAGCAGCTGGCGCTGGATCGCCCCGATGCTCTGTTTCGTGACATTGCCGTATTGCGTGGTGAGCTCCTCGGCCTTCTCGGCAATATATCCGAGGATCGCGCGCAGATCCTTCATGTCGACCAGGATCAGCCCCTCCTGATCGGCCACGCGGAAAGCGATGTTGAGCACGCCCTCCTGGACCTCGTTCAGATTCATCAGCCGGGCGAGCATGAGCGGTCCCATTTCCGAGACCGTCGTGCGGATGGGATGGCCCTGCTCGCCGAACAGGTCCCAGAAGATGACCGGAAACTGGTCGGGCTCATACTTCAGACCCATCTTCGTCGCGCGATCGACGAGGAAATCCTTGGCCTCTCCGCGCTCCGCGACCCCCGACAGGTCGCCCTTGATGTCGGCAGCGAAGACCGGAACTCCGGCGCGCGAGAAGCCCTCGGCGAGAACCTGCAGCGTCACGGTCTTGCCGGTGCCCGTGGCTCCGGTGGCGAGTCCGTGCCGGTTTGCGAGTCTGAGCGTGAGATATTCCGGCTTGACGCTCTTCCCGACGAAGATCTTTCCGTCAACATCGCCGCCCGCAACGGCTGCGCCCGCTTCGGGATCGGCCCTGGATGCCTTGGCTGATTTCGCCGCCTTTGCCATTGACCGAACCTCTTCCCGCTTCAATTTACGCTATTTTCTCGCCGGCACACGCCGCGTCAACCTCCCGCCGTTGCATCGCGCAAATAACCTCTTGCCCGCTGCGGCAGAATTCACACACCCCCGAATTCATTTCTCGCTGCACGCAAGTTCAAATCAATTTCGGTCCGGGCCCTGTCTATTATCACGACTGGGTTGATCGGCCGAAGCTTTGGGGGGCGGCGGGGCGATGGACGAACTGATCGGACGACTGGCCGCCGATACCGGCATTGACCGCGACGTGGCGGCGCAGGCGATTGGTATCATGCTGGCCTTTCTGGTGAAGGAAGGGCCGTCCGACAAGGTGCAGCCCTTGCTCGATCAGATTCCGGGGGCCGCGGCGGCTGCGCAGGAACAGGCGGGCAAGCTCGGCATGGGCGGGGTGATGGGCGCCGGCATGGCGCTGATGTCGCTCGGTCTCAGCATGCCGGAGGTACAATCGGTCAGCAGGAGCGTGATGGCCTACGCCCGCGAAACGATCGGTGAAGACAAGGTTGGGCAGCTTGTCGATGCCATCCCCGGGCTTGGCCAGTTCGTCTGAACAGACTGGGAATATCCGGGAGCGCCTGCAGTGCCAGAGTCCTACCCCATCGGCAAGTTACCCGGAATGTCGCCCGAACTCGCGGCCAAATTGCGCTTGCTGCGGATTCGCTCGACCGGCCGCTTTCTCGAGGCCGCGCGCAGTCCGAAGGGGCGGCGTCTGCTCGCCGAAAAGACCGGAATCCCCGAAGCCGACCTGCTGGAAATGGCGAATGCCGCCGACCGCATGAGGGTCCCCGGCCTTGGGCACGAATATGCCGAACTGGTCAGGGCGGCCGGTATCCGCACGGTCAAGGAACTCAAGCGCCATACGCCCGCCAATCTGGCGGCAAAAATGGCCGCCGCGAACAAGAGCAAGAAGCTCGTCGGAATTCTGCCCTCGCAGAACAAGGTCAGCCGCTGGATCGAGGCGGCGAAGAAGCTCCCGCCGAAGATCACCTATCGCTGACGCCGCACTGCCCGCCGTCCTTGACAGCGCCTGGCACAGCGCGCAAACGCGAGTCATGAGCGCCACCGGCATGGCATCGACCGTCCGATCGCAGCGAGGCGACGTGCTCGCCGGCCTGCTTGCGAAGCGCCGCGCGCTGGTGATGGGCGTCCTCAATGTCACGCCGGATTCCTTCTCGGACGGCGGCCGCTTCCTCGAGCCGCGGGCGGCCATCGCGCAGGCGCAGCGCATGGCGTCGGCGGGCGCCGACCTGCTCGACATCGGCGCGGAATCGACGCGCCCCTATGGCGGCATGAAGCCGGTCGACGCGCGCGAGGAGCAGGCCCGCCTGTCCGATATCCTGCCGGCCGTCGTTGCGCTCGGGCTTCCTGTCTCGATCGACACCATGAAGGCAAAAGTGGCGGCCTGGGCCCTGGACAATGGCGCCGCGATTGCCAACGATGTCTGGGGCCTTCAGCGCGATCCCGACATGGGCCGCGTCGTGGCCGAACGCGGCGTGCCCGTCATCGTCATGCACAACCGCGAGACCGCCGATCCGGCAATCGACATCATGGCGGATATCCGCGAATTCCTGCAGCGCTCGCTCGACATCGCCGCGCGCGCCGGCATCGCGCGCGACGCCATCATCATCGATCCGGGCATCGGATTCGGAAAGACGCCGCAGCAGAGCATCGAGGTGCTGGCCAGGCTCGATCGGCTGCGGACGTTCGGTCTGCCGATCCTGGTGGGCGCGTCCCGCAAGCGGTTCATCTCGACCGTCGTCCCGTCGGAGCCCGGCGAGCGGATCGGGGGCTCGATCGCGAGCCATCTCATTGCCGTGCAGAAGGGCGCAGCCATCGTCCGCACCCATGACGTGGCCGAGACCGTGCAGGCCTTGCGCGTGGCCGATGCCATCGGAGCGGCCGCAGAATGACCGACCGCATCTTCATCAAGGCGCTCGCGCTGCATGCCTTTCACGGCGTGATGCCGCACGAGGGCAAGGTCGGCCAGACCTTCACGCTCGACATCGAGCTCGATGTCGATCTGTCGGCGGCCTCGCAATCGGACAAGCTCGCCGACACGATCGGCTACGACGAGGCGGTCGAGGTCGCGAGCAAGGCGTTCCGCGCGAAGCGCTTCCGGCTGGTGGAGGCGGCCGCGGGCGCGGTCGCCGACGCGCTGCTGAAGGGCTTTCCGAAGGTGCAGTCCTGCCGCATCACCATTCACAAGCCGCATGCCCCGATCGCGGCGACCTTCGACGATGTCGGCATTTCGATCTTCCGCGCCCGGAGGGGCCGCTAGCGTGGCGGAGGCGCTGATCGCGCTGGGCGGCAATGTCGGCGATGCGCGGGCAACGATCGCGAAGGCGATCGCGGTCTTTTGCGACGGCGACGATGTCGTGCTGCTCAGGCGCTCGTCCGACTACCGCACGCCGCCCTGGGGGGTGGCCGACCAGGCGCCCTTCGTCAACGCCTGCATCACGGTGTCGACCGCGCTCACCCCGCCCGCGCTGTTGCGCCGCGCCCATAGCGTGGAGCGCGCCTTCGGGCGCGACCGCGAGCGGGAGGAACGCTGGGGGCCGAGGACCCTCGACATCGACGTGCTCGCCTACGAGGATCTGGTCTTGCACGAGCCTGACATCACCTTGCCCCATCCGCGCGTTCTGGAGCGGGCCTTTGTGCTGGTGCCGCTCGCCGAGATCGCCCCCGACCGCCAGATTTCGGGGATTCGCGTGCGGGACGCGCTGGCGCGGGTCGATTCCGCCGGGATCGAGCGGATGCCGTGAGTCCGCAAGCTCGTTGTTGCGGCGCAAAAGTCGTGTCATTTTAGAGGCATGTCCGAACCCGCGACCGACCTTCGCCTGGCCTCCGAGTTTCCGCCCGCCACCCGCGAGCAATGGTTCAAGCTCGTGGAGGCGACGCTGAAGGGCGCGCCTTTCGAGAAAAAGCTGGTCTCTAAGACCTATGACGGCCTGAAAATCGAGCCGCTTTATCAGCGGGTTGCCGACGCCCAGCCGATCGCCGCGCGGGCGGCGGCGCAGCCCTGGCAGATCATGGCGCGGGTCGATCACCCGGACCCCGCGGAAGCCAACAAGCTGGCGCTCGAAGACCTTGAAAACGGCGCGACCGGGCTCACCATCGTCTGTGCCGGCTCCATTGGCGCCTACGGCTTTGGGCTCGACGGCTCGCAGGCTGCTATCGAGCGCGCGCTGGAAGGCGTCTTCCTCGACGGCGTCGCCATCGAGTTCAATCTCACCCGAGAGGCGAAAGATCTGCCCCTGTTCGTTGCCGCACTGGCCGAGCGTCGGGGCCATTCGGCAAGTTCTGTCGATCTTCGCGCCTCCTTCGATCCGCTCGGCCTGTTGGTGGCGGGTGCATCCGCCCCCGCACCCTGGAGCGCCATCGCACCCGTGTTCGGGAGCATGGTGCGCGACCTGCACGCGAAGGGTTTCCGCGGACCGTTCGCGGTGGCGGACGGGCGCGCGATCCACAATGCCGGCGGGTCGGAGGCGCAGGAGCTTGCTTTCGTTCTCGGCAACGCGCTCGCCTATCTGCGCGCGCTCGAAGCGTCGGGCATCGCCCTCGATGCGGCGCGCTCGCTGATCTTCTTCCGCCTCTCGGCGGATGCCGACCAGTTCATGACGATGGCGAAGTTTCGCGCCGTCCGGAAAGTGTGGGCGCGCGTCGAGGAAGCCTGCGGGCTTGCGCCCAAGCCCGCTTTCGTCTCGGCCGAAACGGCGTGGCGCATGATGACGAAGCGCGACCCTTACGTGAACATGCTGCGCACGACGATTGCGGCCTTCTCCGCGGGTCTCGGCGGCGCGAATGCCGTGAGCGCCCTGCCCTACACCAACGCGCTCGGACTGCCCGACGCCTTCGCGCGGCGCAACGCGCGCAACACGCAGCTCATCCTGGTCGAGGAATCCAATCTCGCAAAGGTCGGCGATCCGGCGGCGGGCTCGGGCGGCATCGAGGCGCTGACCGACGAACTCTGTCACGCGGCATGGACCCTGTTCCAGGACATCGAGGCGGCCGGCGGCGCGGCCGCGGCCATCGAGAAGGGACTGATCCAGGCCAAGGTCGCCGCGACCCGCGCGGAGCGTGAAAAGGCGGTCGCGACCCGCAAGGATCCGATCACCGGCACGAGCGAATTCCCGCATATCGGGGAAGCGCCGGTCGCAGTTCTCGCGGTACCCCCCCTCCCCAGCCCTCCCCTACAA
>JACAEG010000064.1 GCA_013388965.1 Pseudorhodoplanes sp.
GGACAGGATCGCTGCGCACCTTGTCCCACGCGCCGGACAGCGTCATGATTCCGTTGATCATCACGCCCCAGGACGGCATCCACAGCATGATCGAGAAGGTCATGCCGAGCGTCTGCGCCCAGTCGGGCAGCGCCGTGTAATGCAGGTGATGGGGGCCGGCCCAGATGTAGAGGAAGATCAGCGCCCAGAAATGCACGATCGAGAGCCGGTAGGAATAGACCGGCCGGTCGGCGCGCTTCGGAATGAAATAGTACATGATCGCGAGAAAGCCGGCGGTGAGGAAGAAGCCGACCGCATTATGGCCGTACCACCATTGCACCATCGCATCCTGCACCCCCGACCACACGATGTAGGACTTCGAGGAGAACAGCGAGACCGGAATTGCGGCGTTGTTGCCGAGATGCAGCACCGAGATCGTCACGATGAATGCGATATAGAACCAGTTGGCGACATAGATATGAGGCTCGGTCCGCCGCATGATCGTCCCGAGAAAAACCAGGAAATACGCAACCCACACGATCGTCAGCCACAGGTCGGAATACCATTCCGGCTCGGCGTATTCCTTGGACTGGGTGATGCCGAGGAGATAGCCCGTGCCGGCAATGACAATGAAGAAGTTGTAGCCCAGGACGACGAACCAGGGTGCGATGTCGCCCACGAGGCGGGCGCGGCATGTGCGCTGCACGACGTAGAACGAGGTCGCGATCAGGACATTGCCGCCGAATGCGAAGATGACCGCCGAGGTGTGCAGCGGCCGGATGCGGCCGAACGAAAGCCAGGGCAGATCGAAATTCAGCACGGGAAAGGCAAGTTCGAGCGCCGCCCAGAGTCCGACAGCGAAACCCACAATGCCCCAGAACACGGCCGCGATGGTCGCGAACTTCACCGGCCCCATGTTGTAGTTGGGCTTCCCGTCGACGACCAGCGGCTCGGGCGCCGCCGGCCGGTCATAGTAGCGATTGATGATCAGAAAGACCGCAGCGACGCTTCCGGCCGCGAACAGATAGGCATGGAAGGCATATTCCGACGAATGCGCCTTGGCCGCGATGACCAACGAAAGGAAGGCAAGACCGCCGAAGACAAGCGCCGTTCCGGCCTCGCCGATGGTCATGACCTTGGGAGAGAGTGTCGCGTGATTCATCTCGATGTTCTCTGGGGGAAGTCGCAAAAGGCCGATAAGTCGATTTAGAATGAGTGACAGTCGCCAAATGGGCCTTGATTCAGGTCAATGGAGCGACGGCTCTTTCGACTTGCGCAAAAAACGGCGCGCGAGGTTGCTGTAGATCAACACGAGGCCCGCGGCGCTCGCCTATCAATTGCCCAAAAGGATAGGAGGGCTTCATGAGCCATCACGCAGACGGACGACCCAAAGGCTTTGCGCATTGGTTTGATTCGGTTTGGAACAAGGTCCGGGGTCGTCGAAATCCGGGCCGAGATCTGGCGAATCTCGAAAGCAGCGAATTGGATCGGGTCGCGCATGAATTCGGCATGACCCGCAGCGAGTTGTGCCGGCTTGCCCAGATGGGTCCGGCGAGCGCGGAGCTCCTTTACCGGCGGCTGGCCGAGAATGGCATGGACCCCAGACTGATCGAGCCCGCCGCCTTGCAGGACTTGCAGCGCTCTTGCTCGAATTGCGACAGCAAGAAGCAGTGCAGCCGCGAACTGGAGAATCAGGCCGAGGCTGCATCCTGGCCGAAATACTGCCCGAATGAGCTGACCATCCACGCGCTTCAATCCTTGCGGTGCCATTGATGCAGCCGAATGCCCGCGTTCCAGGCTATTCGACGATTGCGGCGCGCCTTGTCGGCGCGCTGCTGTCGTTTGCGATCCCGGCTTCCGACGCGACGGCGCAAAGCGTGCAGCGCGGAACGACGATTGCGCGGACCTATTGCAGCAAGTGTCACTCGATCGACAGGCTGAGTCCGAGTCCGCTCGCGATCGCGCCGCCATTCCGCGACCTGCACAAGCGTTACCCCGTCGAAAGCCTGGCCGAATCGCTCGCGGAAGGCATTGTGACCGGCCACCCCACGATGCCGGAATATCGTTTCGAGCCCGATCAGGTGGGCGATCTGATCGCCTTCATGAAGACATTGGAATAACGAAAGGCGCGCCTCTTCGGCGCGCCTGCATCCCTTCTCCCGAACCCCCTCAATGCGACATCAGGACGGGGACTGTCATCGTCCGCAGAATGTCTCTGGTCATGCCGCCCAGCACGAATTCGCGCAACCGCGAGTGGCCATAGGCGCCCATCACGATCAGGTCGATCGAGTTGTCCGCCGCATAGGACAAGACCGTATCGACGACCGAGAGGCCGGCGGACGAGAGAGCACGAATCTCGGGCTTCAGGTCGTGGCGCGACAGGTGCTGCGCGACCCGCGACGGCGATGTGTCCTTGTGCTTTTCCTGCTCCGCGGAGACCGTGACAATCTCGATTTTCCCGGCCTGCTTCAGAAACGGCATTGCGTTGCCGACGGCGCGCGCAGCATTGAGGCCGCCGTCCCAGCAGACGGCAACGCGGTCGAGCTTCAGCGGCGCGCGGTTTATATAGGGCACCACCATCGTTGGCCTGCCCGATTGAAACAAGGCGCCCTCGATGATGAGGTCCAGGGCGCTCGAATCGTCCGGCTCCTCTTGTGCAACCACCGCCAGATCGTAACAGCGGGCCGACTGCCCGAACTGGTCGCCGGCATCCGCCATCTCCGTTGCCAGAATATACGAGGAGGACGCAACGCCGCGCCCGCTCGCCGCCGCGTCGAATCTTGATTTTGCTTGATTGGCGGCCTGAATGAACTCCTCGTTGCGCTGGGTCAGCAGGCTGGCCGCGAAGCCATCGGCAACCGATCCCGGATAGGTCATCTTGTAGGCGAACGCGAGGGCGTCGACATGCGCCTTGAATCGTTCACCGATTGACAGGGCAAATTCGGACGCAACGTCGGTCTTGGCGTTCAACGACAGATTGACCAGCAGGTCCTTGATCATGGCCGATTTCCCGTTTTCAGAATGGCGTCAGGTATTGAGCTCAGCCAACGCACTTCGATTGCGCAATATGATTCGGCGTGACGTGGGCAGCTCGATCGCCTGGGCATTGCCGAGCTGCGTGAGCGTCCGGGATACGGTCTCGATGGTCAACCCAAGATAATCGGCAATATCCTGCCGGCACATCGGAAGCTCGACGGCATCACCCGGCAGCCGGCCGGCCATTTCGAGGAGGAAGGACGCAACCCGCTCCTGTGCCGTCTTGACCAGCAGAAGGGCATGATTCCTCGCCCTTTCGAGCTCCAGGGCGGTGCACGCGAGCAGTTTGTTCATGACGCCAGTGTCGCGCTGGCTGGCGGCCAGGAGCGCGGAGCGGCGGACCATGAGGACATTGGAATCGACAATCGCCTCGGCGGAAAAGCTGTGGAAGCCGCCCGCTTCCATTCCGAACACATCACCGGGGAGATAGAAGGCCCCGATTTGACGGCGTCCGTCGTTCAGGATTTTGTACGTGCGAACCGCACCGCTGAGAACCTTGTAGACATGGTCAGCGCTCTCGTTCTCGCCGCAAATCTCCTCGCCCTTGGCAAAGGGCATGGCGACCCCCAGGAGGGAAACGGAATCGAAAAGACTGTTGCACTGGCGAGCTGCGACGGCCTGAGCCGAATTTGGAGCCTGCCTCGAGCGATAGAGGGCGGTCTGCATGGGGTCCTCCAAAATTGCTAGCGTCGGGTTTTGATAGACTCCAGGTTCCGGCCGGAAAATTCGTGTGTTCGCCCTAAGTAATTTTACGGAGCAGCGCCGCCGCAGCCCCGCTTGCAGGAACCTGGAGGGGGTGCCTTGGGAAGCTAAATGATTGATTCCTTTTTTGAATCTGCGCCGGAGCGGCCGCCCCTCGGCGTTGTCGGGGCCCCTTTTCGGCACAGGCTGGTCGCGTACGGTCTGGCGATCGGGCTGATCCTCATCGCCTTCGCTGTTCGTTTCGCCGCAGTCCCCGATCTTGGGAACGAACTCCTATACCTGTTCCTCACGCCGGCGGCGCTGGCAGCAGGCGTCCTGGGCGGTATGGGCCCCGGCATCGTCGCCACCGTTCTCGGACTCGTTCTGGGATTCTTCTTTGCCGGCCAAGCCATGTCGCAAGCCGAACTCGCGGTCGCCGCCGCGTTTGGATTGATCGGCTTCGGCGCGGCCTGGTTCGGAGCGCGACTGCAGCGGGCGCATGCCCGCGCCGACGCGATGTATCAGGACCTGATGGCGCGGGAGGCTTACCTCAAGTCCATCCTGGACACCGTGCCGGATGCGATGGTCGTGATCGACGAAAGCGGGGTAATGCACTCCTTCAGCCTCGCCGCCGAACGGCTGTTCGGGCACAAGGCGCGCGACGTGATCGGCAAGAATGTGAAAATCCTCATGCCGCAACCCTACAGGGACCGTCACGACGAGTATCTGAGCCGTTACCTGACCACAGGCGAGCGCCGGATCATCGGCATCGGGCGCGTGGTCGTCGGGCGACGCAAGGACGGCTCCACATTTCCTATGGAGCTCGCCGTCGGGGAAATGAAATCGAAGCAGCGCCGCTTTTTCACCGGCTTCATCCGGGACCTGTCAGAACGGCAGAATACCGAAGCCAGGCTTCAGGAATTGCAGGCCGAGCTGGTTCACGTATCCCGGCTGACGGCACTTGGCGAAATGGCATCGACGCTGGCCCATGAGCTCAACCAGCCGCTCGCAGCCATTTCGAATTATCTGAAGGGATCGCTGCGGCTGCTGCCCCAAACGAAAGACGAGCGCACCCTCAAGCTGGAAAGCGCCATCGACAAGGCTTCCGACCAGGCGCTGCGCGCAGGCGACATCATTCGGCGTCTGAGGGATTTCGTCTCGCGCGGGGAATCAGAGCGCCGTCCCGAAGATCTAAGGAAGCTGATCGAGGAAGCGAGCGCACTGGCACTCGTCGGGGCCAAGGAGAAGGGGGTGCGCGTCGAGTTTTCGTTCGATCCGGGAATCGACCGCGTGCTGGCAGATCGGGTCCAAATTCAGCAGGTGCTCCTCAATCTGATCCGAAACAGCATGGACGCCATGACGGATTCGGAGCGGCGGGAATTGCTCATCTCCTCCAGAAAGGCCGACGATGCGATGGCGAAGATCAGCGTTTCGGACACCGGAAGCGGCATCTCGCCGGACTTGATGAACCGGCTCTTTCAGCCTTTCGTCACCACAAAAGCTCATGGTATGGGAGTTGGCCTCTCGATCTCCCGTACGATCATAGACGCACATGGGGGACGGATCTGGGCCGAACCGCGGCCGGGAGGGGGCACCACGTTCAATTTCACACTGCGGCGCGCGCTTGGCGAGGAATTGACCGATGAGTGACAACGTCGTTCATATCATCGACGATGACGAGGCCGTTCGCGACTCGCTGAAGTTCCTGCTGGAGACCGCCGGAATCACGGCCCGCAGTTACGAATCGGCCTCGGCCTTCCTGGAGGCGTCGCCGCGCGATTCGGCAGGCTGCATCATCACCGATGTGCGCATGCCGGGGCTGACGGGAATCGACCTGCTCAAGCGCCTCAAGGAGCTTGGCAACGACACGCCGGTCATTGTCATTACCGGTCATGGCGATGTTCCCCTCGCGGTTGAGGCGATGAAGGCCGGCGCGGCCGATTTCATCGAAAAGCCGTTCTCGGACGATGTCATTCTGAACGTGATCCATACCTCATTGAAAAAATCTCGTGGCGCAAGCGAGGACCATAGCCGCGCGGCAATCGCCAAGAGGGCAGATGCGCTGTCGGCGCGCGAGCGGCAAGTCCTGGACGGCCTGCTCAGCGGCCTGCCCAACAAGTCGATCGCCATCGATCTTGGCATCAGCGCCCGAACGGTCGAAGTCTATCGCGCGAACGTGATGACAAAGATGGGCGCAAAAAGCTTTTCAGAGCTCGTGCGCATGGCGGTGATCGCCGGCCTGGGTTCGGACAAGACTCCGCCGGCCTGACGGCGGCGCAGGAAGGGTCGGCCGGCTGGCGTTGACGCAAGTCAATGCCCGTCATCCTACCGGGCCGTCTTTTTCTGGCATGAGCGAAAGCAAGCTGCCTCAGCGGGCCGGATCGCGTACCGGCAATGCGGAGGCGGGGAACGACCCACGAATTCTTCTCGCGGTGGTCGATGACGATCCTGCCGTCTGCCATTCGCTGACATTTGCCCTTGAGATCGAAGGCTTCGACGTCAGGACATTCGGGAGCGGCGACGACATCCTGAATGACGAGCATCTTTCCAGCTTTGGCTGCCTCATCATCGACTACAGCATGCCGGGAATGAATGGCCTGGAACTGTTGCGTCTGCTCCGCAACCGGGGGATCGCCACACCGGCCATTCTCATAACCGGCGTGACGAGGCCGTCGCTCCACGAGCGCGCGCAATCCGCGGGAGTCCTTATCGTAGAGAAGCCGTTCTCCGGCACCCTTCTCATCGATAGCATCAGGACGGCGCTCGCTCGCACCTGACGTCAGGAATGCAGACCAGGGCGACCGCAATTTCAACTTCTGCGCGGAGATTCCTTGCCATTGATTGAAGTCAAGAGTTCGAAATAACTTCCCGATAAAGGGATTTCAGCAAGACTGCTCAGATCGAATTTCGATAGCGCGCAACGCGAGTCCGTGCGCGCGGAACCGGGGTTGTTCATGTCGACATACCGGCTTGACCGGCTGTTAGCGCCAAGGTCGATTGCGGTCGTCGGCGCAAGCCCCCGCGACAAATCCGTCGGCGGCGCGGTGCTGAGGAATCTGCGCGACGGCGGGTTTTCCGGACCCCTGGCCGTGGTCAACCCGGCCTATGCCGAGATCGACGGCCTGCCGACCGTGACATCGCTTTCGGCGCTTCCCTCCGCGCCCGACGTCGTCGTCGTCACGGTTCCGCCGCAAGCGGTCCCGCAGGTCGTCCAGGACGCCGCCGAGATCGGCGCGAGTGCAGCCATCATCATCACGGCGGGGCTCGGCCACGGTCCCGGGTCCTATGCCGAGGCGGCAAATCGCGCGGCGCGCGCCAGGGGGCTCAGGCTCATCGGACCGAATTGTCTCGGCGTGATCGCGCCGCATGCCGGGATGAATGCGAGCTTTTCGGCCAGCACGCCGGCGCGTGGTTCGATCGCGCTGGTGTCCCAATCCGGAGCTGTTGCGGCGGGGCTGCTGGAATGGGCCGCGCGGCGCAACATCGGATTTTCCGCGCTGGCCTCGATCGGCGACCAGGTCGATGTCGACACCGCGGACCTGCTCGATTTCCTGGCCCTGGATCGCGACACCAAGGCTATTCTGCTCTATATCGAGCAAATCAAGGATGCCCGGAAATTCATGTCGGCGGCGCGCGCTGCGGCGCGGATCAAGCCGGTCGTCGTCATGAAGGCCGGACGCCACAGCCAGGGCGCGCGCGCCGCGGCGACCCATACCGGCGCGCTGGCGGGCTCCGACGTCGTCTACGACGCGGCATTCCGCCGGGCCGGCCTGCTTCGCGTCTTCGATCTCGCCGAATTGTTCGACGCCGCGGAGACGCTCAGTCGCGGCGTCACCGTCAAGGGCGGGCGCCTTGCGATCCTCACCAATGGCGGCGGCCTCGGCGTTCTCGCCATCGACCGCCTCGTCGATCTCGGAGGGGAGCCGGCGCAGCTCTCGGCTGCGACCAGAAGCAGGCTGGACGCGGTGCTCCCGCCGACATGGTCGAAATCCAACCCTGTCGACATCATCGGCGACGCCGATCCGGCGCGTTACAGCGCCGCCCTCGCCATCCTGATCGAGGACACGGACAACGACGCGGTGCTGGTTCTGAATGTGCAGACCGCTCTCGGGTCGGACCGCGAGACCGCGAAGGCCGTCGCAGACGTCGTCGTGGCCCAGCGCTCCAAGTGGGTCCATCCGAAGCCGGTCTTTGTGGCGTGGGTCGGCTCGGGCGCCGACGTGGCGAACACGTTTACCGCGGCCGGAATTCCTCACTTTGAAACCGAATCCGACGCCGTCGGCGCGTTCATGCATCGCGCCGATCAGCACCGCGCGATCCGCAATCTCATGCGAACGCCGCCGACCTTGCCCGGCGACTTCAAGCCCGATTCCGCCGGAGCGCGGCGCATCGTGGCGCAGGCCATCGCCGAAGGGCGGCAATGGCTCACCCAGACCGAAGCCTCCGCCCTGATGACAGCCTATGACATCCCCCACACGCCGATCTTCATCGCCACAACCCCGGAGGACGCTGCGCGCTTGTCGGAGAAGATTTTCAAGGAAGGCGGGGCGGCCGCACTCAAGATCCTCTCGCCGGACATCATCCACAAGTCCGATGTCGGCGGCGTCCGACTCAATCTGGAGGATCGAACCGCGGTCGTCGACGAAGCACGCACGATGAACCAGCGCGCCAAAGCCGCCGTCCCGAACGCGCGGCTGGAGGGCTTCATCGTTCAGCCTATGGTGTCGCGTCCGAACGCGCGCGAGCTGATCGTGGGCATTGCCGACGACGCGACATTCGGCCCGATCGTCGTCTTTGGCCAGGGCGGCACCGCAGTCGAAGTGGTCGACGACAAGACCATCGCGCTTCCTCCGCTCGATCTCACGCTCGCGCACGAGATGATTGCCGGGACGCGGGTTGCGCGAACACTGCGGGCTTATCGCAATACGCCGGCGGCGAATACCGATGCCATTGCTCTCACGATCGTCAAGATCGCCCAGATGGCATGCGATATTCCCGAGCTGCGCGAACTCGACATCAACCCGCTGCTGGCCGATGAAGTCGGCGTTCTGGCAATCGACGCGCGCATGCTCGTCAAGCCGTTGGACCGGCCGGCCGGAGAGACGCCGCGGACCCGACTCGCGATCCGGCCGTATCCGGGCCAGTGGGAACGGCAGTTGACGCTTGCAGACGGGATGCGCGTCTTTGTCAGGCCGGTCAGACCGGAAGACGAGCCTCTCTTCGTTCCCTTCCTGCAGGCGACCACCCAGGAGGATCTGAGGTTGCGCTTCTTCGCACCGATCAAGGAATTCGGTCACGATTTCCTCGCTCGGCTGACACAGATCGACTATGCGCGCGCGATGGCGCTCGTCGCCTTCGAGGAGAAGAGCGGGCAGATTATCGGCGTCGTGCGGCTTCACTCCGACGCCAATTTCGAGGAAGGGGAATACGCGATCCTGCTGCGCTCGGACCTCAAGGGCCGCGGACTCGGCTGGAAAATGATGGAACTGATCATGGAATACGGACGGGCCGAAGGGCTGAAGCGCATCTCGGGTCAAGTGCTGCACGACAACGTCACGATGCTGCGCATGTGCCAAGAGCTCGGCTTCACCATTGTCCAGGATTCGCAGGACGAATCGCTTTTTGTCGTTTCTTACGACCTTCAAGCTGAAAAGACGGGATAAGTTGCAGACAGTTCGTCTGAGCGCTTTCCTTCCCGTCTCCGTTTGAAGGCGATTATCCGGCTCATCGCCGTCCTGACTTTCCCCGCCGCTTTAGCTACAGTCTTGTCCGTGCCGGTCCGCGGCCGACCTGACCTCATATCGCGCAATGATGGAAGCCCCCAACTCCGATTCGCTCGAGCAGCTTTTGCGCTCGGTCAGCGCGTTTCGCGATCTTTCCCCGGAGATCATGCGGGGCATTGCGGAGACCCTGCATCTCATTCCGGTGCCGCGGGGCGAACTGCTCATGCGTCAGGGCGAGGATGCCGATGCGCTCTATCTCGTCGTGTCCGGCCGGTTCGAAGTCTACCTGCAGGGCCGCGAAGACCCGCTCGGAGAGATCGGGGCCGGAAGCTCGATGGGAGAGATCGCCTTCTTCTCTGGCGGCAAGCGCACCGCCTCGGTGAAGGCCGAGCGGGACAGCCTGGTCCTGCGGCTGGATCGTGCGGACTTCGACCGGGTCGCGGCGGCCACGCCGGCAATCTGGCGCATCGTCACGGCAACCCTCGCGCGCCGATTGTCCGAGATGACGGCGGGGCATCCGCCGCGCAAGGATATAAAGCCGCGCACCATTGCAATCTGCCGGGCCGGCCCACAGCCGGTTCCGGCCGAATTCATCGAGCAATTGCGCACCACCTTCGAGCACGGCGCACGCGCCTTCTTTCTGGATGCCGGGACCTTTGCGCGAGCGGTGGGAAGGGATGTCTCCCCGGACAGCGCCGAAGCGACGAAGTGGTTCAATGAGCTCGAGACGCAGTTCGAGTTCGTCGTCTACGTGACCGATCCGGAATTGTCCGAATGGTCCAAGAAGGCCGTCAGGCAGGCCGACCTGGTGCTGAGCGTCGGACGCCATGCGGCCGGCGGGCCGGCAAGCCGCTACGAGCCGAGTCCGATCGAGCAATTCGCCTATGCCCTGCATGGATCCGACGATCTGCGCCTCGTCCTCCTGCATGACTCGCGGGGCGAGATCGCCGGGACCAAGCTCTGGCTGGATGCGCGCCCGCCTGTCCGCATGCACCATCATGTCGCGCTGGGACACCAGCCCGATTACGACCGCCTCTTCCGGTTCATCAACGGCACGGCGCTGGGTCTAGTCGCGTGCGGCGGGGGCGCGTTCTCCGCCGCGCATATCGGCGTCTACCAGGCGCTTCTGGATGCGGGTCTCGAATTCGACATGCTTGGCGGAACGAGCGGCGGCGGCGCCATGACCGCGGCCTTTGCGCTGGGTTTTCCGACCGACGAGATCGACCGGCGGGTGGACGAAATATTCGTCAAGGGCCGCGTCTTCAGGCGCTGGACATGGCCACGCTACAGCCTGATCGATCACACCCTGTTCGACAGTTCGCTCGAGCAACACTATACGAGCAAGGGCATCGAGGATCTCTGGATTCCCTATTTCGCGGTCTCCACGAATCTGACGGACAGCGGCATCTATTGCCACCGCAGCGGCGCGGTGTGGGAGGCCGTGCGCGCGACCGGCGCCATTCCGGTTCTGCTTCCGCCCTTCTATACGAAGAACGGCGAGATGCTGGTCGATGGCGGACTGCTCGACAATACCCCCGTGCGCGTCATGCGCTCCCTGAAGAACGGCCCGAACGTCGTCATCAGTTTTCAGTTTTCCGAGCCGACCCATTTTCACGTCGACTACCGCGCGCTGCCGTCGCGACGCCAGCTGTTCCTGCGCATGCTCAATCCGTTCTCGCGGCGCGCGCTTCCCAGTGCACCCGGGCCGTTCTCCGTGCTGATGCGCAGCCTGCTGGTCGGCCGCCACGATTTTTCAAGCGCCATCGCTGAGGACGATATTCTGCTGGTGCTGCCGATGCCGCCCGAGCTCAGCGCCATGTCGTGGGATCATCATTCCAGGCTTCGCGCCGATGCCTATGCCTTCACAGCCGCGGAATTGTCGTGGCTGAAGTCGAAAGGTCATTCGCTGCTTGGCGCGCGCCAGCGGCCGCCAACGGCGTAGCTCCCCGGGCGCGTCGCCGGTTCAATCGAGGCGCGACGCCTCGAGCTTCACGGTCGAGGCCGCGGCCAGAAATTGTCCGGCGTCGACCGCGGGCTTGGCCGGCCGGCTGACCCCGGGATAGGCCTTGGCGCCGAGCTTGAGCGCGGCTTCGAGATCAGCGGCCTGCTTGGCATTGCGCTTCCTGAGCCACGGCAGAACCTCCTTCGATCCCGCGCGCGCGGAAGCGAGGAAGCCCAGCCCGTCGAGATAGGGTTCGAAGGACTTGCCCTTGATCGCCACTGCATATTGCGCGGCCGCACGATCCAGCATCTCGGCGACAACCCGCGTTTTCACGACCATCGGATCGCCGCCGGAGGGCCCAGCCTTCGCGGCCTCGCCAAGCGCGGTCATCACCCCGGCAACCTGCTTGCGGATGTCCTTGTTTCGTGCGCCGCCGGACGCCGCCGCGACAGCCGCTTCCAGCTTCTCGCCGAGTCCCTTCACGCCGAGCTTGGCGAACACGTCGGCCATTTCCGCGTAGACCTCGGAATGTCCGTGCGCGAACATTTCCGCGCCCGCTTCCTTGTTTCCCGCTTGATAGGCCGCGAGGCCGGCATGGTAATGCGCGGCAATGACCTCGATCGCGACTCCGTAGGCCACGGGATCCTTCTCCGCCGTCGCCGCGTCGATACCCGCTTCGCCACCCTCTCCGCCTTCGCCACCCTCGCCGCCGGCAGACGCCTGCGCGAAAATGAGCGCATGGCTCGGGGATGAAAGATTCGATGCCGAGAGCTGTGCGCCGCTTTCATCGCGCGCGACGTCCGCTTGAGGCACGCTGATCACCGACGCATCGGTTCCAATCAGCACGAACGCGCCGATCCCGAGCCAGAGTTTCGTTCGATTCATGGCTGGCCTCCTCGGTCCAAATCTCGAATTATTCAAATTCGAAACGTTGCGCTTTCCTTTCGCGCCGACTCCGTCTCTAAGATCACATCAGGATGCCAGCGACAAGGCGGCAACGATCATGATGCTTTCGATTGGAAATATTCTTGACTCGGCAGCGCTCACGGAGCTGCGCGCCGCGCTCGATGCACTCACCTTTGTCGATGGCCGCGCGACGGCGGGATGGAGCGCCGCCGAGGTGAAGCGTAACCGGCAGGCCGCGCCGTCCGCGGCGTTGCGCGCGCTGCAGGAGCAGATTGTAAAGGCGATCCGGGACAACGCGGTCTTTCAGATCGCGGCACGACCGAAGATTTTCACGCCGCCCCTGTTCGCGCGCTATGGCACCGGAGAGACGTATGGCGCGCATGTCGACGACGCGATAATGGGCGGAACCCGCACCGACATCGCGTACACGCTTTTCCTGCAAGAACCGCAGGATTACGACGGCGGCGAACTGGTGATTGAAAGCACAAGCGGCGAGCAGGCGGTAAAGCTTCCGGCCGGCGCGGTCTTTCTCTACCCCGCAACGACCCTGCATCGCGTCGCGCCCGTGACGCGCGGGGAGCGGCTGGTGGCGGTCGGCTGGATTCGCTCGCTGATCCGCTCCGCCGGGCAGCGCGAGCTCCTGTTCGACCTCGACACGGCGCGCCGCGCCCTGTTTGCCCGTGAGGGCAAAAGTGCGGAATTCGACCTGATCTCGAAATCGCTGTCGAACCTGCTGCGGATGTGGGCGGAGGATTAGGGTTTCCAGGCGCCTTGCCGTGCACATGCGAATTCCCAATTAAGGTCCATGATTTCCGAAGCCGACGTTGTGGTGATCGGGGGCGGCGCGGCCGGAATCGCGGCCGCGCGCCGCCTTCACGATGCGGGCGTCTCCTGCCTGCTGCTGGAAGCGCGCTCTCGTCTGGGCGGGCGGGCATGGACCATCGCCGAGCCCCGCACGGGAACGGCCATCGACCTCGGCTGCGGATGGCTGCATTCGGCCGACCGGAATCCGTGGCTCGACATCGCGCTCGCGCAGGGCAGACATATCGACCACACACCGCCGCCCTGGATGCGGACGTCGACGCAGCCCGGCTTTCCGCTCGACGACCAGCGCGCATTTCGGCAATCGCTCAATGCCTTCTTCGGCCGCCTCGAGCGTGCGACCGCGTCCGGCCACGACGCGCCCGCTGCAACCTATCTGGAGCGCAGCGACCGATGGAACGGGCTGATCGGCGCGGTCGGCACCTATACCAGCGGCGGCGAACTCGATGACGTGTCCGCGATCGATCTCAACCGCTACGCCGACAGCGGCGTGAATGCGCGGGCCGTGGAAGGTTACGGCGCGGTGATCGCTGCACATGCCGGTCCCGTTCCGGTGCGGCTCGATTGCCCTGTGCATCGAATCGATCACAGCGGCCGCCGCATTCGCGTCGAAACCGCGCAGGGCGTTGTCACCGCGGACGCGGTCATCGTGACCGTACCGACGCCGCTTCTGGCCGACGGCACGCTCGCCTTCAACCCGGCCTTGCCGACCAAGACCGAGGCTGCCGCCGGCCTCCCGCTCGGGCTTGCCGACAAGCTGTTTCTGACGCTTCCCGATCCGGAGGCGTTCGAGAGCGAGAGCCGGATGTTCGGCCGCACCGATCGCAGCGGCACCGGAGCCTATCATTTCAGGCCGTTCGGCCGGCCGATCATTGAAGGCTATTTCGGCGGCCGGCTCGCGCATGAGCTCGAGCAAGGCGGTGCGGATACGTTCGTTGCATTTGCAAGAAGCGAACTCGCCGGCCTGCTCGGCAATGACTTCGCGAAGCGGGTCGAATTGCTGACCATCCATCCGTGGGCGTCCGATCCCTGGGCGCGCGGCTCCTACTCCTATGCGAGACCCGGGCGGGCGGACATGCGGGCGGCGCTCGCAGAGGCTGTCGACGGCCGGCTGTTTTTTGCGGGCGAGGCTTGTTCGCTGCAGGATTTCTCGACAGCGCACGGAGCCTATCTGACCGGCATCTCCGCGGCCGACGCGATCATGGCGGAGCGGCGGATACCCGCAAGCTTCGCGGGTTGAGACGACGACAGACAGTTATTGCAGCGCCTTGGCGCGCATCGCCGGCACCGGATCGTCCGGCCGATCCGCGGCCAGCCTCTCGAATATCCTTCTCGCCGCTTGCGGGTCTGTTGCCGCCAGTGCGTGGGCCTTGCGAAAGGAATCGCGCCATGCCGGCGTCGTACCCTCGGGCCAGGGCTCGAACACATCGAACGCATCCTCGCGCCCTGCGAATGTGATCGCGCCGAGCGGCCGGAACAAGGCGGGATCGCAGCGCGCAGCCGCGCCCGGCCCGACACAGATGGCAGAGCCGAGACGCTTGTTGGCGGCTTCCAGCCGCGCCGCGGCGTTCACCGCGTCCCCGTGAGCGGTATAATCGAGCTTGGTGCGGATGCCGACGTCGCCGACGATCGCCTGACCGGTTTCGACGCCGATCCGGGTGCGCCCGAAGCCGAGCGCGCGCGGGCGCGGCAGCTTTCGATAATCCTCGCTCCAGGCCCGCAGCGCGATGGCCGCACGAACCGCCTTGCCTGCATGATCGTCGAGATCGACCGGTGCATTGAACAGCGCATGCACGGCATCCCCGACAATCTTGTCGATCATGCCGCCATGTTCGATGATGATATTGGCCGCGCCTTCGAAATACTCGTCGAGCACGCCTACGAGATCTTCCGGGTCGGCGCGATGCGTCATCGAGGTGAAGCCCTCGACGTCGGTGAACAGCGCCGTGATTTCTCGCCGCTCGCCGCCAAGCTTCACGAGCTGCGGCTCGTCAATCATCCGCCGCACGACGGCAGGCGCAAGATGCTGCTCGAATCGCCGGCGCACCAGTTCCTCCCGGCGGCGAGTCTGCGCGTAGGTCGTGATCGAGGATGCGAAGAATACGATCAGGGCGGCGAAGGACGGCGTCAGCGGATCGACAAGCCAGCCGTTGAGGGCCAACAGGCCGAACGAGGCCGACCACGCCAGAATGACTGCACCGGCCATGCAGGCCAGGCCGAGGGCCGGGGGCAGAAGGGCGCCCACCACGATCCCGATCAGCCCCATCAGCCCGAGCGCAAGCGGCTCGGCAATCCGGGTGCCCGGCGCGCTCTGCGGGTTCTGCCGGCCCAGAATCTGCGCAATGGCGCGCGCCTGGATTTGCACGCTCGGCGTCAGGGCGTCGCCGCTCGCGCGCCGCAGACCGCCGAGTTCCGGCGCCGAACTGCCGATCAGCACGATCGAGCCTGCCAGCTTCGCGGCATCGATCCGCTTTTCGAGCACGTCGACGGCCGCCAATGTCGGCAGCCCCTCTCCGAAGCGCCCCGGAATCAGCCGCAGAAATGCGTTAGGCGGCAGCGGCAGACGGATATCGCCGACCGTGAGCGTCTGCGGATCGGAGCCCAGCAGATAACCCGAAGCGCCCTTGGCGACCCGCACCGCTTCCAGTGCGAAGCCCGACAGAATCGTATCGGCCGGCGCGACCAGCAGCGGCACATAACGGACCGCCCCGTCGGCATGGGCCGGGAGCGACAGGGCGCCGATCCCGCTTGCCGCCGTGGCCAACGGCGGTGGCGGCGCCGCGACGCCCGGCGATCGCCAGATCTGAGGCAGGGACGGCCTGCCGCGTGTCAGGATCTGGGCAGCACCCGGCGCGGCCGTCGCATTCTCGGGATCGAGCACAAAGCCGAGCACCGACGGAGCCCTCTCCAGCGCGCTTGCGAGAAGACGGTCGCCGTCGGGCAATCGGGCCGACAGCGCGGCGATGTCTGTCTGGCCGGTCACAGCGCCGAGCCGACGGGCCAGCGCCGCCGGCGATCGCGAATCGGGATCGGCGAAAAGAATATCGACAGCCACCAGAGCGGGCTTTGCCCCCGCGACGGCCTCGACAAGCTGCGCCAGTGTTTCGCGCGGCCACGGCCAGGGGCCGACCGCCTGCAGCGTGCGGCGATCGATATCGACGACCACGATGAGCGCATCCGGTCGCCTGGCCGGCCAGATCGCCTCGTCCGCACGCAGCAACAGGTCGAATGCGTTTTCGCGCAGGGTTTCGCGCCACGCCTGCGGCATCAACAGGTCGATCAGGAGAAAGGCGGCGAGCGCCGCCGCACCGGCCAGGATCGGCGATTTGGCGCTCACTCGGGCGCCTCAGCCGTCCTGCCGCTGCGCGATCGCAGTCAGCTTGCCGGGATCGCAAAAGAGCCGATCCTGCGTGCGCCCCACGGCACCCGATTCTTCCAGCGTGCCGAGCGCGGCGTTGATCTTCGGCCGGCTCGCCCCGAGCAGGAAGGCGAGTTCGCTCTGCGAGAAGCCGAGCTCCAGCGGCACGCGCTTGCCGGGCGGCGCCGTGCGGCCGCCGAGCGCGACGAGCAGCAGGCGGGCGACGCGCACTTCGAGCGGATAGAGCGCAATCGTCTCAAGCTGGTCGCTGGTGTCGCGCAGACGCCGGCACAGAAACCGGATGACGGCTTCGGATATGGCTTGGTGCTCGGTGCGGATCTTCTCGAATGCCTTGCGATCGAGCACGAAGGCGGTCACGGGCGTGAGCGCGGTCGCGTCTGCCGTGCGCGTCTCGCCGTCGAGCGCCGCGACTTCGCCGATCAGATCGCCCGACGTCGCATGGCGAAAGCTCAATTCGCGCCCCTCCTCGGTCGTGATGGCGATCCGGACGCGACCATCGGCAACAAGATAGACCGTGTCGCCCGGGTCGCCCCGGCCGAACAGCAATTCGCCCTTGCCGAATTCCACTTTCCGGAAATGCGATGCGCAGGCTGCCAGTTCCTGCGCCGAAAGATTCTGAAAAAGGGGCGTTCGCGAGAGCAATTCCGCGACTGTGTCTGCCTGCGACATGCGCCTTTGATCCCGGCAATTGGCGATCCAGCTATCTCACCCGGTCATTCGGGAAGCAAGCCAGTCCCCACGGTCACGACACGCTGTCGAACGCAAGCTTGATGCGCGGCGCACCCCACGCCTTGGGCGCCGTCGGCGGCGCGCCGCGCCGGGCAATGTCGGTGCCCTCTCCGGCACCGAGCGATACGGTACGCCGCGCTGCCGTGACATCGACCTTGCCGCGCTCCACGAACACCCCGAACTTGCCCTGCAGCATGCCCGCAAAGAATTTGGTGCCGCGCACGGCGATCAGTCCGTAGGGACTGCGAATATTGACGGCGGGCCCGGTGCTCGGGCGATCAAAGAGCAACTGCCCCGCATTGAGAACGATCTCTCCGCCCGCATTGACGAGGAAGCGGTCAATCGTGACGCTGGTACGCTCGCCCAGCCGCAATGTCGTATCGGTTCCCAGCAGCATCGCGAGTCGCGAATCCTTCTCGGTCGCAATCTTGTCGCCGATGAATACGGGAGCTGTGCTGTTGAGCGCCCGGCGCTCGCTGCCAGCTTCGGCGAAGGCCGCACCGGTAAGCGCATTGACCGCTCCGGCCTGCTCCGTCCTTTGCGCGAGAGCCGGCCAGGCAATGAGCGAAGCACCGGCCGAGAGCATCAAGCGCCGGCGGTCGATCAGGCCGAACC
>JACAEG010000316.1 GCA_013388965.1 Pseudorhodoplanes sp.
GACGAGGACAACACCATCTCCGGCAACAGCGGCCACAACCTGATCCAGGGCGAGGACGGCGTCGACAAGATCAATGCCGCCGGCGGAAACGACACGGTGGAAGGCGGCGAGGGTAACGACGTCATCAAGGGCCAGGGCGGCAACGACACGCTTTACGGTGACAATGGCAACGATCAGATCACCGGTGGCGACGGAACCGATGAGATGTCGGGGGGCGCCGGCAACGACAAGTTCATCTTCGGCAGCGCGGCCGAAGCCGGAAACGGCGGCAGCCGCGACGTGATCATGGACTTCGAAGCCGTCGACGTCGTCAATCTCAGGGCGATCGATGCGGTCGATGGCGGAAGCGACAACGCCTTCACCTTCATCGCGACGGGCGCCTTCACTGCCGCCGGCCAGCTTCGTTACTTCGAGGACGGGTTCGGCAACACGATCATCGAGGGAAACACGGACGGGAATGCGGCCACGGCCGAGTTCCAGATCGAGCTTCGCGCCTATACCGGGGGACTTGTCATCAACGACCTGATCCTCTGATCCACCGGAACGCGCTCCGGGGGAAGGGCCTGTCCCCTTCCCCCGGAGTCGCTGTGGCGGCCGCGATCGGATCGACCGTCAGGGTGTCGGGCCTCATCGCGAACGGGTAGCCGCAAGCTTGGTCGATGACCGGCGAGCCTGCTCTTGCCGCTCGCCGGCCAGCCGCGTGAATCGACGAGGGCAGCCGTTCGGCGCGCACGGCGGAAGTCGGGAGATCGCGCATGGTTTCCCGGTTCTGTGCCGGCCGGGAAGGATTGCCTGCCAGGCCGATCCGGACTCCCTGCTCCTCCCGCTCAGGAAAATCTCCGCGCAAAAAACTCGGGTTCTGCAGGACATGGCCGGCGGAGGAGCCGCGCATGCCCGAACGAAGGCCCCCTCAATCCTTCCTGTGCGCCTGAAATCGTTCGCGCCTACATCGCCCCGAACCGGACCTGCAGCCCGGCCTTGTAGGTGATGCCCGGCCCCGGGAAGACGAAGCCGTTGCCCGCGGTCGTGTTCGGGGTCCCAGCGAGATAGGGGATGTAATACTCGTTCAGGAGATTCTCGATCCCGAAGCTCGCCGTCACCATATCGTTGGGCGTGTAGCCGAGATAGAAGTTGACGAGATTGTAGGAGGCAGTCGGCAGGAAGTCGGGAATGCCGTCGTGGTCGCGATCGGGGATCTGGTCGGCCGACTTGGATGCGACCGCCGCCCAGCGGATCGCCGCGGTCAGCTTGCGGTCATAGAGCCGCACGCCGAACGTGGTCGCGACCTGGTCGGGCTGCACCGTGATCAGCGGCTGCCCGCTGGTCTCGTCCGTGCCGCGAATGCGCTGCCCGGACACGCCCACGAACCAGCTGACCGCATCGTAGTTCAGGTCGAATTCCGTGCCCTTGATGCGCGCGTCGCCGATATTCTGATATTGCGCCAGCGAGTAGGTGTTGACCACGATCAGCGGAATGATGCCGAGACTGCACAGGAAGACCGGCGCGCCGGGCGGGCATGCCGTGATCGGCGGGCCGAAGGTGACCAGCTCGATATAGTCCGACACATCGTTCTGGAAGTAGTTGATCTTGCCGCGGAAGGCGTCGCCCGCCGTCAGGATGTTGTCGTATTTCAGGTTGACGCCGACTTCCTTGGTGGTGCCGATCTCGGGCTTCAGCTCCGGATTGGGCACGAAGGTGAACAGGTCCGGGAAGCCCGCCGCGAAGGGCGGATGCGCGCCGGAGACCAGCGTTTCCGTCACGGCCGGCGCGCGATATCCCTGCGCGTGCGTGCCGTAGACCGTGAAGCCCTGGAACGGCGTGATGCCGACCGTGATCTTGGGCGAGACATGGTCGCCACTGGAGCTGTCCGTCGCGCTTTGCAGTTCGTAGCTGTCGTAGCGAACCGCGCCGATCACTTCGAGCCAGCTCGAGTAATTGGTCCGCAACTGCGCGAAGGCGCCGCTTACCGTGCGCTCGCCGTTGGGCGTCAGCACCGCGCCGTTGCCGGTCGGGTCCGAATTGTCGACCGTGTCGCGGAAGCCGTCGCCGCCGAGCGTGAGCGCGTTGCGGAACGGACCGAAATCGAAGCGCGACGTGTTGTTGACGTCGAAGCCGACGGTTTCGATGCTGAAGCTGCGCTTGTCCCCGACATATCCGGAGATCGGATTGCCGAGCGAGGTCAGCGTGCCGTTGGCGACCTTGGTCTGGTCCTGCCTGGTATTGGTGAAGTACACATTGGCGTCGAAATTGAGCAGGTGGTCCTCGGGCCGGAAATATTTCCAGCGCGCGCTGGCAATGTTGTTGATGACATTGGTGGCGTAGACCGATTCCTGCGCCTGCGCCTGCTGGCCGGTCTGGTAGCCGGAATCGTAGGTGATGCCGGTGAGCTTCACCTCGTGGCCGTCCCAGGGACGCGCCGTCACCTTGGCGATGCCGGTGGTCACGTCATAGGCCGTATTGGGCACGATGTCGCCGTCGCCGTCCTTGAAATTGCTGCGGTCGCGATAGGTGCCGCCGGCAAAGACATCGAGATTGGGATTGATGCGCGCGCCGAAGAAGGTCGAGCCCAGGATCTGGGCCGTGTTGGACATGCCCATGACATGGTTCTGGCTGCCCCAGCGCTCGCCCGGGCGCAGGATGTCGTCGACGTCCTTGGTGCGGAACGAGGCCACGCCCCCGATCGCGCCGGAGCCGTAGATATTCGCCACCGGCCCGCGGACGATTTCGAGGCCCGCGAGCAATTCCGGCTCGAGGAAGAATGTGCCGCTGGCATTGTGGCCCGAGCGCTGGAAGTTCTGCCGGGCGCCGTCGATCAGTACGGCGACCCGGCCGAAATCCTGCAGACCGCGGATGTTGATCGACGATTCCGGCGAATCTCCCCGATCCTGAAACCACACGCTCGGCATTCCGAAGAAGATGTCCGAAGGCCGCGCCGGCATCAGTTGCTGGAGCTGCTGCTCGCCGACGACGCTCACGCCGGCCAGCGAGTCGATCGCCTTCTCCTCCGTCTTGGTGGCGCCGATCACGAGCGTGTCGAGCGTGATCGTGGATTGCGGCGTCGCCTGCGCCATCGCCCGGTTCTGCTCCGGCGTCTGCGACTGCGCGGTTTGGGATTGCGCTTGCGCCGCTGCGGGAATGGCCGCGCACAGGGCCACGACGGCAAGCTCGGAGAATCCGCGACGAATCCGTCGCGCCTGATGACGCATGACAGCCCCCAACGATGTCTTGTTTCCGTCGCTGGCGGGCGTTCGCGAAAATCGCGGCGGCTGGCTGGCCCTGTCCGCGGAGCGCGCTTGTCTCCATCGGAATTTTGATTCCTAGGGACGCGTTAACCTGTCGTCAAGAAAGGCGCAAACGATTGAATTTATTCCAATTTCAATGAAAGCGACGACCGGGCCGGCAGGTCAGAAAGCGGTTGCAAAAGGGCGGCGTTATCCCGCCCAATGCTGCAATTGCGGCCTGGCGCGACCGCCCGAAGGCAGCGCGTCAAATTTGACACAGCGATCGCAAGATAAGGAA
This sequence comes from Pseudorhodoplanes sp., assembly GCA_013388965.1. Taxonomy (GTDB): domain Bacteria; phylum Pseudomonadota; class Alphaproteobacteria; order Rhizobiales; family Xanthobacteraceae; genus Pseudorhodoplanes. Next base: position 3,520 of record JACAEG010000316.1, read on the forward strand.
AGCGCGGCCGAGGCCGCGCCTTCGTTTCCGTCGTCAGGCCCGCATCACTTCTGGATGCAGAACCCGCTCTCGCCGCTCACCGACGCCATGCATTGCTCGAAGCTCGAGTAGCCGCAGAAATCGGAACCGAACTTGCGGGCGCACCAATTGACCTTGCCCACTTTCTTCGGAGCGACGATCGCCTGCTGCGCGCGCTGCTGCTGGCGCTGCAGCGCCCGCTGCTGTTGCTGCTGCTTGCGAAGCTCCTGCTGCTCCTGCTTCGAGGTCTTCGAGGGTTCGACGGCGGCGGGCTTGGTGGCGGCCGGAGCCGCCGCCGCGGCGGGAGTCGCGCCGACCGGCGCCGAAGCGCTGGCGGCCGGCAGGGTGTCGACCACCGTGATCCTGATCTTCTCCGACATCACCGGCGGCGTATGCGGCACATGGTTCTTGTCGCCGAACAGAAGCTGCAGGGTATGCTCGCCGGCCGGCAGCGTGATTTCCTCCTCGCTCTGGCCCGCGCCGAAATGCAGATGGTTGAAGTCGCTCGGGATCGGCTCGTCCAGCCTGGGCAGATCGGTGTCGATCAGCAGATGGTGATGGCCGGAATTCTCGCGGTTGGCACCCGCCGCGGCGAGGCCCATGTTGCGCAAGCCGAACTGGATCGTGAACTTGCGCGGAAGCTTCTGGCCGTCCCGGATGTTGATGAAATAGACGGCCGCGCCCTGGGCGGACGGCGTCGGTCCGCCCGTTGCCGGTGTCGCCGGCGCCTGGGCGAATGCCGTCATGGTCGAGAGGGCAAGCCCGACAACCAGCCCGATTCCGGAACCCGTAAGCATGAGCCGCATGGCACCTTCTCCTGCGCTAATCTGCGTTTCCGCTCCTCAGGATCGGCCCTGGAACGGGCCGGCCCGCGCATCGTGCCCGCCCGCGCCGTTGACGGCAGTGAGCGACACTAGCACGCAGGATGCGTGACTCTCCAGTCGCGCTATAAGTGCCCCGAAGGAGCAACGCGTTCATTTGTTCCGGAAGAAATCATCGAACCCTTGCCCTCAGCCAGCTAACCCACGGTGGCTGCTTGGAGATTTCGGACGGCCCCCCGCTGATCGTCATTGCCAAGAATTCCCTTTTTTACGATCATGCGGATGAACGCTCGCGGGACGCTGACTTACCAATGAGCGTCGTTTTTGCATGCCGAGACCGATCGGCGAGGGACAAATCATGATGCCGCGATCATTGCTGGTCCTCGCAGCTTTATGCGGTGCCCTTTCCTTTTCCTCGCCGGCCTGGTCGCAGCCGGCAGGCGGGCGGATCGCGCTGGTCATCGGCAACGCGACCTATCCGGAAGCGGACAAGCCGCTGTCGTTCGTCGTCCGCGACGCGCGCCTGCTCGCCGAGGAATTGCGGCGCAACGGCTTCGAGGTCGAGTTCAAGGAGAATGTCGGCAAGGACGCGATGAAGCGCGCGATCGACGCCTTCACCGGCAGGATAAGGCCTGGCTCCGCGGCCTTCTTCTATTTCGGCGGATACGGCATCCAGGTTGCCCGGCAGAATTTCCTGATCCCGACCGACGCGCAGATCTGGAACGAGGCCGATGTCTCGCGCGAAGGCACCAGCACCGACACGCTCCTGACCGAAATGAACCGTCGCGGCGCCCGCACCAAGATCATGGTGATCGACGCCTCGCGGCGCAATCCGTTCGAGCGCCGGTTCCGGCGTTCCTCGCTCGGGCTTGCCACCATCGATGCCCCGGACGGCACGCTGATCATGTGCTCGGCCGCGCCCGGCAAGCTGATCGACGACGGCAGCGGCGAGAACAGCCTCTTCATGACCGAGCTGCTGAAGGAAATCCGCTCTCCCAACCGCACCGCCGAGGAGGTGTTCAACCGCACGCGCATCGGCGTCGCGATCGCCTCCAAGGACGAGCAGGTGCCCTGGGTCGGCTCCTCCCTGACCGAAGACTTCTCCTTCACGCGCCAGTCGCGGCCGGGCGCGGAGCCCGTCGTGGCGCGCACGGAACCTGCGCCCGCCCCGGCCCCGGTTGCTCCCGTGCAGCCGCAATCCCCGCAGCGGGTCTTGCCGCCGCCCCCGCCGCTGC
>JACAEG010000190.1 GCA_013388965.1 Pseudorhodoplanes sp.
ACGTGAAGGTCGCGCGCGCGGCGCAGGAAGCGGGCATCGCGGGGCTCGCCTTCCTGCGCGGCATTCCCGGCGCGATCGGCGGTGCGCTGCGCATGAATGGCGGCGCCTATGGCCGCGAGACCAAGGATGCGCTGATCGAAGCGCGCGGCGTCGACCGCGCCGGCCATGTCCGTGTCTTCTCCAATGCCGACATGCATTACTCCTACCGGCATTGCGGCGCGCCGGAGGATGTCGTCTTCACGGAGGCGCTGCTTCAGGGCGCGCCGGGCGATCCGGCCGCCATCGCCGCCGAGATGGACAGGATCACCGAGTCGCGCGAGGCCACCCAGCCGATCAAGAGCCGCACCGGCGGCTCGACCTTCAAGAATCCGCCCGGCCACAAGGCCTGGCAGTTGATCGATGGGGCCGGCTGCCGCGGCCTGACGCTTGGCGGGGCGCAGGTCTCGGAACTGCACTGCAATTTCCTGATCAATCAGGGGGCTGCCACGGCCGCCGACATTGAATCCCTTGGCGAGCTGGTGCGACAAAGGGTGAAGGCCCATTCCGGCGTGGAACTGGAATGGGAGATCAAGCGGATCGGAAACCCTGTATAGTCGCGTCATGCGGACCCTCGCTCTCGCAACGCTTCTCGTTCTCGCGCCCGCGCTGGCGCAAGCCGCGCCTCTCGAGGTGTCCGGCAAGGCCGGCTATCTGTCCGAATGGGAAGTGACCGCGACCGCCAATCCGGAGGGTACCGGCGCCCGGGAATTTTCCGGCCCCCTGCTCGTCAGGCATATCGGACTGTGCAGCCCCAACGGCCTGGTGGAGAAGAGCGGCGAGATCAAGCTCAGGATGACGGGGCTGTCGCGCTCGACCGTCGACGCCACGCTCACCTTCGGCGGGCAGACCTGCACCTTCCGCGCATTTCGCGCCGACACGGTCGAGGGCACGATGGATTGCCCTGACACCCGCGGCGTGCCAATTACCCTCACCATCAAATAGACCGCGCTCCGACCCGACCGAATCGGCCGAGGGGCGGCCGGGCCTCGGGTATTCGATGAGCAAGCATGTTGCCGTTCTGATGGGGGGCTGGTCGGCCGAGCGCGAGGTCTCGCTGCGCTCCGGCAAGGCCTGCGCGGACGCCGCGGAGCGCAAGGGCTATCGCGTCACCCGCATCGACGTGCAGCGCGATATCGCGACCGTGCTCGACAAGCTCAAGCCCGATGTCGCGCTCAACGTGCTGCATGGCCGCCCGGGCGAGGACGGCACCCTGCAGGGCGTGCTCGAAGTGATCGGCCTGCCATATACGCATTCGGGGGTGCTCGCGTCGTCGCTCGCGATGCAGAAGGACCTCGCGAAAGTGATGCTCAAGGCTGCCGGCGTGCCGGTGCCGGACGGCGTGGTGATCTCGCGCTTCGAGGCCGCGAAGGCGCATGTGCTGCCGCGCCCCTATGTCATCAAGCCGATCGCGGAGGGCTCCAGCGTCGGCGTCTTCATCGTCACCGACGAGCACGAGCACCCGCCGCAGGAACTGTTCCGCGCGGACTGGGCCTTCGGCGAGCGCGTGCTGTGCGAGCGCTACATTCCCGGCAAGGAGCTGACCTGCGCGGTGATCGGCGACCGGTCGACCGGCGTGATCGACATCGTGCCGACGGTGAAGTTCTACGACTACGAGGCGAAATATGCTCCGGGCGGCTCCAGGCACATCCTGCCCGCCGACATCCCCCCGGGCATCTATGAGGAAGTGCGCAGGCTCGCGCTCGCCGCCCATCGCGCGCTCGGCTGCCGCGGCGTCACGCGCGCCGATTTCCGCTACGACCCGAGCGCCGGCCTTGCGGGCCTCCTTTGCCTCGAGGTCAATACCCAGCCGGGCATGACCGAAACCTCGCTGGTGCCGGAACTAGCGGCGCATGCCGGCATGCCGTTCGAGGACCTGGTCGGCTGGATGATCGAGGACGCCTCGCTCAACCGCTGACTCCGGATTGCCACAGCGCGGAATTCGCTGCGCTGATGCGGTCCGTCGCTACCGCTTTCCCGGCCTTCCGTTGCGGGAACAACTAAAAATTTACTCAACCTTTACCAACACAGCCGAAGACTGATTCCGACTGCGCATCAGGCCTTTCACTCGGGGCAGGATCGTGCGGGATTTGCTGCGAGATCCGTGGCGAGGGACGAAGGATCAGCGGCCGGCACGCGAGCCGGCATGGCCAAATCCGAATCTCGATCGGCGGATCAGACCACGCGCTCGACAGGTTGGTGCAAATGAACGGACGAGGACGCTTCGCTCTTTCGCTGACGCGGGTGGTCCGCGCGGCGCAAGGGCTGCACGCGTCCTTCGAGCGCATCCCTTCGACCGTTCGCACGATCTTCGTCGTGACGCTGCTGCTCGCGGGGGCGGGATACGGCGCGGTGCGCGACCATCATCTCGAAGAGGCCGGGGCGGCGTTGCGCGACGTGCGCGAAGCGCTCGCGAATTATGCCGGGTTCCGGGTCGCGGAGGTTGCGCTCGTCGGCAACAAGCGGCTCACGCGCGAAGACATCTTCGGTCTCGCAGGTATCACCGACAGCACATCGCTGCTTTTCCTCGACGCCGCGGCCGTGCGCGACAAGCTCAAGTCAACCGCCTGGATCGCGGATGCAACAGTGCTGAAGCTCTATCCCGATCGTTTGCATATAGCGATCGTCGAGCGCCAGCCTTTCGCGCTCTGGCAGGTGGACGGCCGCGTCGTGGTCATCGCCGCCGACGGCACGGTGGTCGAGAAGGACATCGACGCGCGCTTCGCCGACTTTCCCCTCGTCGTCGGACGCGGGGCGGAGTCGCGGGCGCGGGACATGATCGCGCTGATCGATCGGCATCCGGCCATCCGCGAGCAGGTGCAGGCCCTCGTCCTCGTCGCAGAACGGCGCTGGAATCTCCGCATGCGCAACGGAATCGACGTGCAATTGCCGGAATTCCAGCCCGAGCGCGCGCTCGAGCAGCTCGTCGCGCTCGACCGGGACAAGAAAATTCTGACGCGCGATATCGAAAGCGTCGATCTGAGGCTCGCCGATCGCGTCACCGTGCGGCTGTCGGAAACCTCCGCGCGGGCGCGCGAAGAGGCGATGAAGGAACTGACCAAGAAGAAGAAGGGGGGCGACGCATGAATTCGCTCCATTACGGGCTTGCACCGAAGATGAAACCGCTGTCGCCGCGCCGCGCAGCGCTGGTCGCGGCGCTCGACATCGGCACCAGCAAGGTGGTCTGCGCCATTGCGCGGCTCATCCCGCATGCACCGGGCGAGGTGCTGCGGCGGCGCACCCACGCCGTCGAGCTGCTGGGTCTGGGCCATGTCGAATCGGGGGGGATGAAGGCCGGTGCGGTTGCCGATCTCGATCTGGTCGAGGATGCCATCCGCGATGCCGTCGATCTGGCCGAGCGCTCCGCCTCGGTCCAGCTCGAATCGGTCGCGGTTTCGGTTTCGGCCGGGCGGCTTGGCAGCGAAACATTCACGGCAAGCGTCAATATCCCGAGCGGCACCGTGACGCATCAGGATGTGGCGCGGGTGCTGGAGGCAGGCGGCCGGCATTGCGCGCGCGACGGCCGCGTGGTGCTGCATTCACTGCCGATCGGATTTGCGCTCGATGGGGTCCACGGCGTGCGCGAGCCGCGCGGCATGCTGGCACGCCAGTTCGGCGTCGATATGCACGCCGTGACCGCCGATACGGCCATTCCCCGGAACCTGATGCTCGCCATCGAACGCTGCCATCTCGGCGTCGAGACGATGGCGGCGAGTCCTTATGTCGCAGGGCTGGCGGTCCTGGCCGACGACGAGGCCGATCTCGGCGCCGCCCTCGTCGATATGGGCGCAGGCACGACGACAATCGCGGTTTTCTCCGGTGGACGATTTGTGCATGCCAGTGGATTCGCGCTTGGCGGACACCACGTCACGATGGACCTCGCGCGGGGAATCAACGCAAGATTCTCCGACGCCGAGCGAATCAAGACGTTCTATGGCAGTGTTCTGCCGGGAGAAACCGACGAGCGCGACATGATCACCGTGCCAGCGGTCAGCGAGGATCCACGCGAGCCGCCGCAAGTCGTCTCCAAGGCCGCTCTCCTGGATATCGTCCAGCCGCGGGTCGAGGAGATTCTTGAAATGATTCGTGACCGGCTTGCGGCGTCGCCTTTCGCGGCCGAGCCGGCCGGCACGGTTGTGCTCACGGGCGGCGCCAGCCAGCTGACCGGACTGCCGGAACTGGCGGCGCGCATGCTGGGACGCAAGGTCAGGATCGGGCGTCCGCTCGGCATTGCAGGTCTTCCCGAACCGGCCAAGGGGCCCGCTTTCGCGGCCCTGGCCGGCCTCCTGGTCTATCCCCAGGCGGCGCATCTCGAACACTACGAACCGCGGAAAACGCGGCGGCAAATGACAGGAACGGGCGGCTACATCGCTCAGGTCGGCAGATGGCTACGCGAGGGCTTCTGATGACCTGGACCCCACAACCCGGACCCGGCCCGCGGCGGACCGGCTCTGCCGGAAGCGTGACGAACGCCCGCGTATCGAAGAGGCAATTATGACAATCAATCTCAAGGTTCCTGACATCCGGGAGCTGAAGCCCAGGATCACGGTGTTCGGGGTCGGCGGCGGCGGCGGCAATGCCGTCAACAACATGATCGCCGCTGGCCTGCAGGGCGTGGATTTCGTCGTCGCCAATACCGACGCGCAGGCGCTGACGATGTCCAAGGCGGAGCGCATCATCCAGATGGGTACGCAGGTCACCGAGGGGCTCGGTGCAGGCTCCCAGCCCGAAGTGGGGCGCGCCGCGGCCGAGGAGGTGATAGACGAAATCCGCGATCACCTCTCGGGTGCGCACATGGTGTTCGTCACCGCCGGCATGGGCGGCGGCACCGGGACCGGCGCCGCTCCGGTGGTTGCGAAGATCGCCAAGGAGATGGGAATCCTCACGGTCGGCGTCGTGACCAAGCCGTTCCATTTCGAAGGCGAGCGCCGCATGCGCTACGCCGAGGCCGGGATCACCGAGCTGCAGAAATTCGTCGACACGCTGCTCATCATCCCGAACCAGAATCTGTTCCGGGTCGCGAACGAAAAGACGACGTTTGCCGACGCCTTCGCGATGGCCGACCAGGTGCTCTATTCGGGCGTCGCCTGCATCACCGACCTGATGGTGAAAGAGGGCCTCATCAATCTCGACTTCGCCGACGTGCGCGTCGTGATGCGCGAAATGGGCAAGGCGATGATGGGGACCGGCGAGGCGAGCGGCGAGAAGCGCGCCCTGGCCGCGGCGGAGGGTGCAATCTCCAATCCGCTGATCGACGATTCGTCGATGAAAGGCGCCAAGGGCCTCCTGATCTCCATCACAGGCGGCAAGGACCTCACGCTCTACGAAGTGGACGAGGCCGCGACGCGCATCCGCGAGGAAGTGGACAAGGACGCCAACATCATCGTGGGTGCGACCTTCGATGAAAGTCTCGAAGGCATCATCCGGGTCTCGGTGGTGGCGACGGGCATCGATCGCGTGGTCAAGGCCGATACCCGTCCGCTGCGCGAGCCGGCCGCTCGCCCAGAAGCGGTTGGCCGCGGGCCGATACCCGCGCCGATTTCGCAGCCGATGCCGGCCCCCGCGCCGGCGCGCGTCTCGCCGCGGGCCTTCAGCGAGATCGAGCAGGTG
>JACAEG010000265.1 GCA_013388965.1 Pseudorhodoplanes sp.
ATGCGGGCCTCATTCGCGCGCCCGCCGCCTTGGAGCCGGAAAGCCTCGCGCCCGCGGCGCAGCCGGAATGGAACCCTTACGATGGCGCTCCGTTCGACGAGGTTGCGGAACGCGCCCCGCCGCCGCCCGCGGCGCGCCGGCCGCGCATGCCGCGCGCCGTGCGCGAGGAGGAAGAGAGCTACGCCCGCCCGCGCCGCTCGATCGCCGGCATCATACAGATCGCGATCACGCTGTTTCTGGTTCTGGCACTCGGCATTTTTGTCTATTGGCAGCGCCATACCATCACCGGCCTCTACCAGGCCTTGCGCGGGCAGCCCGCGCAGGTCTCGCGCGACGCGCCCGCCACGCAGACGCGGCCAAAAATTTCCGATCGCGTCGGCGCACCGAGCCAGACCATAGCCCCGGGTCAGCAGGCGGGGCCCGCGGTCGCGCAGCGCGTCGTCCTCTATGAGGAGGAGCCGAGCGATCCGCAGGGCAAGCGCTATGTCGGCTCGGCCGTGTGGCGCACGGAGATGGTGTCGCCCGGTGCCGGCCAGCCGCAGGAAATCGCGGTGCGCGCCGACATCGAGGTTCCCGAGCGCAAGCTCAACCTGAAATTCACGATCCGGCGCAACACCGACCCGACCTTGCCGGCGAGCCACACGATCGAGCTGCTGTTCAACCTCCCGCAGGATTTTGCCGGCGGCGGCATCACCAATGTGCCTGGCATATTGATGAAGCAGGCCGAGCAGACGCGCGGCGTGCCGCTCTCCGGACTCGCGGTGAAGGTGACGACCGGATTCTTCCTGATCGGGCTGTCGTCGGTCGAGGCCGACATGCAGCGTAATATCCAGCTCCTGAAAGAGCGCGGCTGGTTCGACATCCCGATCGTGTACAACAACAATCGGCGCGCCATTCTCGCGATCGAGAAGGGCACGCCGGGCGAGCGCGCCTTCGCGGAAGCCTTCGCGGCGTGGAAGCAATAGCGGGTCTGCCGCCTCGCCACCGTCAAGCGCTGGGACGTGGCGCGTGCCCGATCCCGCCCCCGGTCGCCCTTGCGGGCGCTTGGGCGAGCGACCCTCTCCGAGGGGCCGGGCCCGGCCGAGAATGGCGGAGTGGCAGGCGCAAAACAAAAAATATGGCCGGGCGAATGCCCGGCCATTTCAGTTCATCACAGAAGCGCGAAAGTCATGCCGCGGGCAGCGCGGCCGGCGCCGGCGTTTTCGGCGTCTCGATCGCAGCGACGCGGTTCTTCACCGCCTTCTGCACCTTCTCGAACGCGCGCACCTCGATCTGGCGGACGCGCTCGCGCGACACGCCGAACTCGGCGGCGAGCTCTTCCAGCGTTACCGGCTCGTCGGCGAGGCGCCGTGCCTCGAAAATGCGGCGCTCGCGGTCGTTGAGCACGGACAGCGCCTGCGACAGCGCCTTGTGGCGGTTTTCCGCCTCCTCGCTGCGCGCCAGCACTTCCTCCTGACCGGCCGATTCGTCGGCCAGCCAGTCCTGCCATTCGCCCGAATCGCCGTCCTCGCGGATCGGCGCGTTGAGCGAGGCATCGCCCGACAGCCGCCTATTCATCTCGATGACGTCCTTTTCGGTGACGCCGAGACGCCTGGCGATGGTCTTGACCTGCTCGGGATGCAGATCGCCCTCGCTGAGCGCGGAGATTTTGCTCTTGGCCTTGCGCAGGTTGAAGAACAGCTTCTTCTGGTTCGCGGTCGTGCCCATCTTCACGAGCGACCAAGAACGCAGGATGTATTCCTGGATCGCCGCCTTGATCCACCACATGGCGTAGGTGGCGAGCCGGAAGCCCTTGTCAGGCTCGAAGCGCTTGACGGCCTGCATCAGGCCGACATTGCCCTCCGACACGATCTCGGAAATCGGCAGCCCATAGCCGCGGTATCCCATCGCAATTTTTGCGACGAGCCGCAGATGGCTGGTGACGAGCTTGTGCGCGGCCTCACGGTCGCCGTGTTCGCGCCAGCTCTTGGCGAGCATGTATTCTTCCTGCGGTTCCAGCATCGGGAACCGCCGGATTTCATCCAGATAACGTGACAAACCGCCTTCGGCGGTGATCAACGGCAGAGCCGTAGCACGGGCCATTTCGCGCCCTCCTATAGAAAATGCCCCCGGAAACCGGCGGGCTCCGGCACCACCTCTCCCCTCGAGCAGGCGGCACCTTTTCGCGGTCGCGAACACGGACCGCACGCGCAACATACCGGCCGGGGGATGCGAAAGGAAGTTAACTTCCCGTCACCTCCCCGTGACCGGCCTTCCTGGTTAGCAGCCTCCGACTCCCTAAGCTTGGCTTAAGACCACGATTTTTATTGTTTTTTTGCTCTTTTCCGGGGAGTCGCCGCGCCGCTCAGGCCTCGACGCAAACGGGCCAGCTCGGGCGGAAGTTCCGAACGGAAGGTCATTTCCTGGTGGGAATCGGGATGCTGGAAGCCGAGCATATAGGCATGAAGGGCCTGTCTTCCAAGGGCCTCCAGCGCGTCGCGGGCGGGCGGCGCCAGAAGGGCGGATTTGGTCTTGAATCCGGGGCCGTAGATCTCGTCCCCCAATAAAGGATGGCCGATATGGGCCATATGCACCCGAATCTGATGGGTGCGGCCGGTTTCCAGCCGGCAGGCGAGAAGCGCGGCCACGGGCTTGCCGTCAAGTCCCTGATATCGCTCCAGAACCTCCCAATGCGTGATGGCCTCGCGGCCGTTCGGCCGGACCGCCATCCTTTCGCGGGCATGCGGGTGGCGGTCGATCGGCGCATCGACCGTGCCTTTCGGGCGGTCCGGCACGCCCCACACAAAGGCGAGATATTGCCGTTGCAGGGGCCCCGTACGGCCGTGGTCGGCGAACTGCCGGGCGAGCGCCTGATGCGTTTTGTCGTTCTTGGCGACGACTATTAGGCCGGACGTGTCCTTGTCGAGCCTGTGCACGATCCCCGGCCGCTTCACCCCGCCGATGCCGGACAGGCTCTCCCCGCAATGGGCGATCAGCGCATTGACCAGAGTGCCCGTCGGGTGGCCCGCGGCGGGGTGGACCACAAGCCCGGCCGGCTTGTCGATCACGATCAGGTCGGAATCCTCGAACACGACATCGAGCGGGATAGGCTCGCCCTCGGGCAAGGCGTCCTCCGGCGGAGGCACGTTTACGGTGATCGTGTCGCCCGCATTGACCCTTGCGCCCGGATCGCGGATCGTGCGCCCGCCGATCGCGACCCTGCCCTCGAGAATGAGCGCCTTGAGGCGCGTGCGCGACAGGCCGTCCACGCCCGCAGCCAGCACGCGGTCGAGACGCTCTCCGGATTGCTCGTCCCCGACCGCAAGCGTCTCGATGCGCTCGGCCTCACTGTCTGTGTCATTCTCGGTATCGTTCATGGCCGCTCAATCCGACGACGACGAAAAGCCCTTAAGCCCGGACCAGGAGCGCCTCGTCGCGCGCGTGCGCTGGATGTCGATGCTGTCGGGCGTCGCCACGCTGATCGGCATCGCGGTCGTCATTGGGGTCGTCGGGTACCGTATCTTCCGCAGCGATGGAAGCGTGGCGCCGGGCGAGGTGGTCGCCATGCTGCCGAAAGGGGCCAAGATCGTCTCGACCGCGACCTCCGAGGACCGCATCGTGGTGACCGTGGATGTCGGCGGCAGCGTGGAGATCCGCACCTACGACCTGCACTCGCTGCAGGCCAGGGGGCGGCTGAGATTTGCGAACGAGCCGTGAGGGCGGGCGCAATCTGAAAGCCGTTGTCGAAAGGCAGTCATTCCGGGGCGCGCCCGCGGGTCGCGAAGCCGGTGAGCGTGACCTGAGGGTCAGGCTTGCGACGCGGGGAAAATCGCGTCGCGCTTGCACCCCCCGCCATTCGGCTTTATGTGAGGGCTTTCGCGCTCCCTTCGTCTAGCGGTCCAGGACGTCGCCCTCTCACGGCGAAAACAGGGGTTCGAGTCCCCTAGGGAGCGCCAACGACATCGCGGCTTGGTGGCAATGTGTCGTCTGGCAAGGCATGTATGCGCTTGCCGTTGACGCGGCCGATGGATTGCGGATTTTCACCGCGCCTGCGGATGTGCTGGCGAGACCGGCGCCGCACGGCAGGACGCGACATCAGGGCGACTCTCCGCCAGCCCTTCCCACCCCTCCCACATATCCCTAAAGAGAGGGCCCTCCCCACAGGATTGCCTCTCTCGCCATGCCTCCACCCCTCGTCCAGCTCACCGATATCGCGCTCAGCTTCGGCGGCACTCCGCTGCTTGCCGGCGCCGACCTGTCGGTGTCGGAGGGCGAGCGCGTCGGCCTTGTCGGGCGCAACGGCTCGGGCAAATCGACGCTGCTCAAGATCGCCGCGGGGCTGATCGAGCCCGATCGCGGCACGCGCTTCGTGCATCCGGGCGCCACCATCCGCTATCTGCCGCAGGAGCCGGATTTTTCCGGCCATGCCACCACGCTCTCCTATGTGCAGGCCGGGCTCGCCGCCGGCGACGACAGCTATCAGGCGCGCTATCTGCTCGAGCAGCTCGGGCTCACCGGCGAGGAAAATCCCGCGCAGCTTTCCGGGGGCGAGGCGCGCCGCGCCGCGCTCGCGCATGTGCTGGCGCCGCAGCCGGACATCCTGCTGCTCGACGAGCCGACCAACCATCTCGATTTGCCGGCGATCGAATGGCTGGAGGACGAATTGAAGTCGCGCCGCTGCGCGCTCGTGCTCATCAGCCACGACCGGCGCTTCCTGCAGAATCTCTCGCGCGTCACGGTCTGGCTCGACCGCGGCCGCACGCGGCGGCTGGAGCAGGGTTTTGCCGCCTTCGAGGACTGGCGCGACCAGGTGCTGGCGGAGGAGGAGCGCGACCAGCACAAGCTCGACCGCAAGATCGCTATGGAGGAGGACTGGCTGCGCTACGGCGTCACCGCGCGGCGCAAGCGCAACGTGCGCCGCCTCGCCGACCTGCAGGGCCTGCGCCAGGCGCGGCGCGATTATCGCGGCAGCCAGGGCAGGGCCGCGATCGAGGCTTCGCAGGCCGAGCGCTCGGGCAAGCTCGTGATCGAGGCGGAGCATGTCTCGAAGTCCTATGGCGCGCGCAAAATCGTGGAGGATTTCTCGACCCGCATCCTGCGCGGCGACCGCATCGGCATCGTCGGGCCGAACGGCAGCGGCAAGACCACGCTGGTGAGCCTGCTCACCGGCACGCTGGCGCCCGATGCCGGCACCGTGCGGCTGGGCGCCAATCTTCAGATGGCGACGCTGGAGCAGGACCGCGACAGCCTCGACCCGGACTGGACGCTGACCGAGGCGATGACGGGGGGCTCGGGCGACACCGTGGCGGTCGGCCGCGCGACCAAGCATGTCATGAGCTACATGCGCGATTTCCTGTTCTCGCCCGAACAGGCGCGCACGCCCCTGCGCGTGCTCTCCGGCGGCGAG
>JACAEG010000223.1 GCA_013388965.1 Pseudorhodoplanes sp.
CTCGTCGGCCTTGGCGCCGCGCGCGAACACGCCCACGCGCACCGAGCGGCCGGAGCCGTTCGGCAGATTGACCACGCCGCGCACCATCTGGTCGGCGTGACGCGGATCGACGCCGAGATTCATGGCGACCTCGATGGTCTCGTCGAACTTCGCCTTGGCGCGCTCCTTGACGAGCTTCACCGCCTCGTCGAGCGCATAGAACTTGTCGCGGTCAATGCCGTCGCGTGCCTTGTTGTAACGCTTGCCGTGCGCCATGATCAGCCTCCCACCACATCGATGCCCATCGAGCGGGCGGAGCCCTCGATCATCTTCATCGCCGCGTCGATCGTGTCGCAGTTGAGATCCTTCATCTTCTGCTCGGCGATCTCCTTGACCTGCGCCTTGGTGATCTTGCCGGCCTTGTCGCGGCCGGGCGCCTTGGAGGCGGTTTCGATCTTGGCGGCCTTCTTGATGAAATAGGACACCGGCGCCTGCTTCATCTCGAAGGTGAACGATCGGTCCTGGTATACGGTGATCGTGACCGGGATCGGCATGTTCTTTTCGAGCTTGGCGGTCTGCGCGTTGAACGCCTTGCAGAATTCCATGATGTTGAGGCCGCGCTGGCCGAGCGCCGGCCCGATCGGCGGCGACGGATTGGCGGCGCCGGCGGGCACCTGCAGCTTCACGTAACCTGTGATTTTCTTTGCCATAACCTGCTCCTTTTGCGCCCGGACCATTCCGGACGTTCAGAGTGCCGTGGTGCAGCTATTGAGCAGTTGGCGACTGCCCTCACCTCCCACAGCGGTCTCACTTCGTCATGCCCGGCCTTGTGCCGGGCATCCACGCCTTGGAGACGATTCAAGACGCGGATGGCCGGGGCAAAAGCCCGGCCATGACAGATCGAGAAACCTATAGCTTCTCCACCTGCCCGAATTCCAGCTCCACCGGCGTCGCGCGGCCGAAGATCGAGACGGCGACCTTCACTCGCGAACGCGCGTCGTCGACTTCCTCCACCACCCCGTTGAACGAGGCAAAGGGCCCGTCGGAGACGCGCACCTGCTCGCCGATCTCGAAGGTGACCGAGGGCTTCGGCCGCTCGATGCCTTCCTGGACCTGGTGCAGGATGCGCTGGGCCTCGGCTTCCGAGATCGGCATCGGCTTGTTGTCGGCGCCGAGAAAGCCGGTGACCTTGGGCGTGTTCTTGATCAGGTGGAAGGCTTCGTCGGTGAGCTCGCACTTGACCAGCACATAGCCCGGAAAGAACTTCCGCTCGGTATCGACCTTGCGGCCGCGGCGCACCTCGACGACCTTTTCCTTCGGCACCAGCACTTCCTCGAACTGCTCGGAAAGCCCGCGCTGCTTGGCCTGCTCGCGGATCGATTCCGCGACCTTGTTCTCGAAATTCGAGTAGGCGTGAACGATGTACCAGCGCTTGGCCATGACTGTTCCAGCTTGTCTCAACGTCCGATGCCGAGGATGAAAGTGACGGCCAAGCGGATCACCTGATCCGCGAGCAGAAAGAAGACCGAGGCGACCGCCACCATGATGAACACCATCACGGTGGTGATGGCGGTCTCGCGCCGCGTCGGCCAGGTGACCTTCTCGGTTTCGGCCCGCACTTCCTGCAGGAATTTGAACGGACTGATCTTGGCCATCGGCCGGACTCGCTTGTTCCTGAACGTGCCCCTCGCCGCCCGATCCTTCTTGCAAGGACGAGCCGACAGCCGGGCCCTCTTTTTTGGGGATGCCACTCGCCGCGGAAGTCCGTTACCGGGCCGCTAGGCGAGGCCGTGTCATATGTCCGCGAAGCCCAAAAATCAAGCTTCGACCGCTCCGGCCTGCCGGGACACCCCGTCCTGGCAGGAGTGGAGGGACTCGAACCCCCAACCCCCGGTTTTGGAGACCGGTGCTCTAGCCAGTTGAGCTACACTCCTCCGGAAGCGGCTGCGGCGGACCATCCGGCCCGCCGCCTGCCGGATATGCCCCAGAGACAGGCGGTTTGCAAGCGGATGCCCGGCAGGAATTCGGGACTATCCGGCGGCCGGCATGCGCCTTGCTCCAGTGTCCGTCGGGACGGTCATCGAGGACCGATCGGACAGGGAGCGAGAAATGAAGCGCGTGTTGAAGGCAGCAGCTGCCATTTTCATTGGCATGATTGCGGCGGCGGGCGGGGCGCAGGCCGACGCCCTCGACGACATCATGAAGGCGAAGGTGATCAGGATCGCCGTGCCGCAGGATTTCGCGCCCTTCGGCTCCGCCGGCTCCGATCTCAAGCCGCAGGGCTATGACATCGACATGGCCAACCTGATCGGCAAGGAACTCGGCGTAAAGGTCGAGATCATCCCAGTCACCAGCGCCAACCGCATCCCCTACCTGCAGACCAAGAAGGCCGATCTCGTCATCTCCAGCCTCGGCAAGAATGCCGAGCGCGAAAAGGTGATTGACTTCTCGATCTCCTATGCGCCGTTCTTCTCGGGTGTCTACGGCACCAAGGATATCGACGTGACCAAGGTCGAGGACCTCGCGGGCAAGACCGTCGGCGCAACGCGCGGCGCGATCGAGGAGCAGGAGATTTCCAAGTCCGCCCCTTCGAGCACGACCGTCAAGCGCTACGAGGACAACAACGCCACGATCTCGGCCTTCATCTCCGGCCAGGTCGACCTGATCGCGACCGGCAATGTCATCGCCGCCGCCATCGCGGAAAAGGCTCCGGCCGCGCGCAAGCCGGTCGTCAAGTTCGTGATCAAGGACAGCCCCTGCTACGTGGGCATGAACAAGGACGAGCCCAAGCTGCTCGCGAAGGTCAACGAGATCATCGGCAAGGCGAAGGCCTCCGGCGAACTCGGCAAGATTTCGGAGAAGTGGCTGAAGGCGCCGCTGCCCGCAAGCATCGGATCGTGATGCAGCTCGGCGCTCTCGGGGGCCGGGCCTGAGACCGACATCATGACCTACAAGCTCGAGTTCGGGGATCTGCTCCCCTATTGGGACGTGCTGCTGCACGGCCTGATCTTCACCATCGTGCTGACCGCGGTGTCGACCCTCGCCGGGGTCGCAGTCGGCACGGCGGGGGCGAGCGCGCGCGCCTTCGGCCCGAAATGGCTGGACGCGCTGGTCGGCGTGTATGTCGAGCTCATCCGCAACACGCCCTTCATCGTGCAGCTCTTCTTCATCTTCTTCGGCCTGCCGGCCGCCGGCTTGAAGCTCTCCGAGACGCAGGCTGCGTTTCTGGCGATGGTGATCAATCTCGGCGCCTATTCCACCGAGATCATCCGCGCCGGCATCCAGGCCGTGCC
>JACAEG010000329.1 GCA_013388965.1 Pseudorhodoplanes sp.
CGCGCGCTGGTCGAGCGCTATGCGCGCAACGACTATGACCTGTTCGAGCGGCTCGCTTCGGAAGCCGATGCGAAAAGCGGCGATCCGCTCGAGCAGACACTGCTTTTCCTCAAAGGCTTCGAGGATTTCGTCGAGAACCTGCAGCAGCCAATCGCCGGCTGCGTATTCGCGGCCTACACCTACGAGAGCTTGCAATTCGACCCGTCGATCCACGCTTTCATCGCGCAGAGCTTCCGCCGGTGGTCGGGACTCTACGAGAAGAAGTTCGAGGCCGTGCTGGCGCGCTACCGGCCCGCCGCGCCGGCAACGGCGCGCGAACTCGCCGACACCATCATGGCCATTATCGAAGGCGGTTTCATCCTCTCGCGCAGCTACAACGATCCCCTCATCGTCGCGCGGCTGTCGCGGCAATTCCGGCAGTATCTCGAATTGCTGTTTCGCAGCGGAGCGAAGGTGCCGGCGAAGCGTGGCGGGAAGCGCTAGCCGAGCTTGCCCTTCACCAGCCCGCTCGCCTTGCCGAAATCCATCCGGCCGGCGTATTTCGCCTTCAGCGCGCCGATCACCTTGCCCATGTCCTTCACGCCGGATGCGCCCGTCTCCTTGATGGCCGCATCGATGGCGGCGCCGATCTCGGCCTCCGACATCTGACTCGGGAGATAGGACTGGATGATCGCGATCTCGTCGGCCTCCTGCTGCGCAAGCTCCGGGCGGCCGCCCTTCTCGTAAAGCTCCTTCGATTCCTGGCGCTGCTTGATCATCTTCTGGAAGACCGACAGCAGGTCGCCGTCCGCGAGCGGGCCCTTGCCCCCGCCGCGGGCCTCGATGTCGGCATTCTTGATGGTGGAATTCATCATCCGCAGCGTCGAGATTTTGCGCTCGTCCTTGGCCTTCATCGCCTCTTTCAGCGCGTTGTTGATGTCGTCTCGAAGCATCGTGTCCTCGTTCTCGTTAGCTGCGCGGACCGAACAGGATCACCATCGCGCCCGCGACGCAGATGGCGGCCCCGACCGCATCCCATCGGTCGGGCCGCGCCCCCTCCGCCGTCCAGAGCCAGGCGAGCGAGGCGGCGATATAGACGCCGCCATAGGCGGCATAGGCCCGGCCCGCAAATGCCGATTCAACCAGCGTCAACAGATAGGCGAAGGCGAGAAGGAACACCACGCCCGGAACGAGCCACCAGAGCGGCTTGCCGAGCCGCAAAACGCCCCAGAACGCAAAACAGCCGGCGATTTCGGCGACCGCCGCGCCGATATAAACAAGGATCGAGGTCATGCTTGGCTTTCCGGGCGCACCCGACTATCTAGGCCGCGAATGACCGACAGACCAGACGATTCCGGCTGGGCCGACGAGACGGCCACCGCCCTCCTGGTGCTCGCGGACGGCACCGTGCTGGAGGGCACGGGCTTCGGGGCCGCGGGCTCCGCCGTGGGCGAGGTCTGCTTCAACACGGCGATGACGGGCTACGAGGAAATCCTCACCGACCCCTCCTATGCCGGCCAGATCATCACCTTCACCTTCCCGCATATCGGCAATGTCGGCACCAACGAGGCCGACATTGAGACCGTCAACATGGCGGCGACGCCGGGCGCGCGCGGCGTGATTCTGCATTCGGCGATCACGCAGCCCTCGAATTACCGCGCCACGCGCGACCTCGACGCCTGGCTGAAGGCACGCGGCATTATCGGCCTCTCCGGCATCGACACCCGCGCGCTGACCGCGCTCATCCGCGAGAGGGGCATGCCGAATGCCGTGATCGCGCATGAGCCGTCGGGCAGATTCGATCTCGCTGCGCTCAAGAAGGAAGCGCGCGAATGGCCCGGGCTCGAGGGCATGGACCTCGTGCCGATGGTAACGAGCGGCCAGCGCTTCACCTGGGACGAGACCGAGTGGGACTGGGAGAAGGGCTACGGCCGGCAGGAAAACCCGCAATTCCATGTCGTCGCGATCGATTACGGCATCAAGCGCAACATCCTGCGCCTGCTGGCCACGACCGGCTGCAAGGTGACGGTGGTGCCGGCGACGACCGGCGCCGAGGACATCCTCGCGCTCAAGCCGGACGGCGTGTTCCTCTCCAACGGTCCGGGCGACCCGGCGGCGACCGGCGCCTATGCGGTGCCGGTCATCAGGGAGATGATCGACAGGGACATGCCGACCTTCGGCATCTGTCTCGGCCACCAGATGCTCGGCATCGCGCTCGGCGGCCGCACGATGAAGATGCATCAGGGCCATCACGGCGCCAACCACCCGGTGAAGGACCTGACCACCGGCAAGGTCGAGATCACCTCGATGAATCACGGCTTCGCCGTGGACAAGGACAGCCTGCCCGGGAATGTCGAGCAGACGCATGTGTCGCTGTTCGACGGCTCCAATGCCGGACTTGCGCTCAAGGACAAGCCGGTCTTCTCGGTGCAATACCATCCCGAGGCCTCGCCCGGCCCCCGCGACAGCCATTACCTGTTCAGGCGTTTCGCCGACATGATGCGGGCGCGCAAGCGCGCTTGATCCGGCGGCGCGACTCTCGTCGGCTGCCGCCTCCCCGATCCCGATGCGGGGGCATGGCCTTGGGTCGGCACATCGTGGGCCTGCGCTGGCTCGGCAACACGCAGCTCGCGGAGGTGCCCTTAATCCGGCCGGTTCAGAGGCTGTTCGGCCGCAAAAGCGGCCAGGGCGCCGCCTTAAAGCTTGATTGACGAAATTCCCCTAGGAGAGGCGGATGCAACCTGCGCGCAAGCCGGCCGAACCGCTTACCTTCCTGTTCTCCGACGACGGCTCGGTCCCCAACAACCCGACGCTGCCCCTGGTGGTGTTTCCCGCCGCGATCGACCTGTCGGGCACGCCCAATCCGGAAGAGCGGATCGAGCGGCTGATCGCGCGCAACGGATGGCGCGATAGCTGGCGGAACGGCATCTATCCGTATGTGCATTACCATTCGCAGATTCACGAATGTCTCGCCGTCGCGCGCGGCCGCGCCAAGGTGCGCTTCGGCGGCAGCAACGGCACCGAGATGACGATCGTGCCGGGCGACGTCGCGATCCTGCCGGCGGGGACGGGGCATCAGGGCCTGTGGACCAGCCCGGATTTCGTGCTGATCGGGGCCTATCCGCGCAGCGGCAGATACGACCTGTGCCGCGGCTCCAAGGCCGAGCACGACAAGGCGCTCGTCTCGATCCCGAAGGTGCCGCTGCCGGACTCCGATCCCGTATTCGGAGCGGACGGGCCGCTGATGCGGTTGTGGCGCTGTTGACTTTTGGCGTCCCGCCGGTTCGATGCGGCACATGGCGGACTGGATTTCATTCTTCGACAAGGATCACCCGATCTATGTCAACGACGTGCACCGGCGCACGCATGCGCGGCTGATCGCGCGCGGCATTCTCCACTATGTATCGTCGCCGGATGCGGTCGTGCTCGACTATGGCTGCGGCGAGGCGCTGCATGCGGGCGCCGTCGCCGAGCATTGCGGCAAGCTGATCCTGTGCGAGGCGGCGCCCGGCCTGCGCGCCGATCTCGCGGCCCGCTATGAGAACGACCGCAAGGTCAGCGTCCTCTCGCCCGAACAGGCAGCCTTGCTGCCCAACGCCTCCGTCGACCTGATCGTGCTGCATTCGGTCGCGCAATATCTGACGCGCGAGGAGCTCGACGCCTTCCTCGCGCTTTTCCACCGCCTGTTGCGGCCCGGCGGGCTGCTCGTGCTCGGCGACATCGTGCGCCCGGACGTGTGGGCGATCACCGATGCCGGCGCCCTGCTGGGGCTTGGAGCCGCGAACGGATTTTTCTTCGCCGCCCTCGGCGGACTCTTGCGCACGCTGGTCTCGGATTACTGGCGGTTGCGCCAGCAGCGCGGGCTTACGCGCTACAGCGAGGCCGCCATCAGGACCATGCTCGATGCGCGCGGCTTCAGTGCGGAGCGCGCGACCTACAATATCGGGCACAACCAGGCGCGCATGACCTTCGTCGCCCGTCGCAGGGAGCCCGCGGCACCCGCTTAAGCTTAACCGTTAGCCTAAATCTCCGAACGCAACTTCCCATCAACGCCGATCACGCTAACGTGACAGCGGCCCGGTGGCGGAGCGGCGACGCAAAAGGTCCTGCAAGACCTCCTTAGCCTGGTTCGATTCCAGGCCGGGCCTCCAATTCCATTTTCCACGGCTGCGCCTTCCGGCCGCGCGCGGGAACCCAATCCCCTCCCCGGGCGTTTCACGGCGGGACACCAATCCGGGAGACTGACGATGCGCGCCACCGTCGCGGCGATCTGCCTTGCCCTGGCCATTGCTCCGGCCGCGGCCCAGACGCAGACCGACACCAAATCCGATTCCATCCACAGCACCGGCCGCACGCTTTCGCCCGCGACCGAGGGCCAGATGCAGCCGCAGGGTCCGACCGGCCCGATCACCACCGGCGAGAGCGGCGGCGCCCCGGCCGAAAGCCCGCAGGGCCAGACCCCGCCCAACATGCAGGCGGCTCCGGAAGGCTCGTCCAAGACAATCGTGGATCCGCCGAAGAACTGATCGGCATCGACCGAGCCAAGGCGCGCGGGATTTCCGCGCGCTTTTTTCTGCGCCCTCAGTCGCTCGCCGCTCCGGTCGTGTCCGCCAGTGCGGCGGCGATCAGCGACAGCATGCCGAGCGCGGCCAGCGGTTGCGAAGATTGATCCCGTGACATCCGGCAATATGCCCAAACCCGTGCCGGGCAATGCGAATCCGGCCACAAAGTTGCCAACAGGCGGGTCTTCCGGCCCTTCCCACCCCCCCGATTCTGGTCTAAAGACCCCCCGCGCGCGGGGCCCCTTTCCCGGGCGGCGCAAAGCCGAAGGACGCGCATTTGCGCGGCCTTTTTTTATGCCCGGCGGGCTGTCACTCGGAGTCGAATGCCCAAACGAACCGACATCAAGTCGATCCTGATCATCGGCGCGGGTCCCATCGTCATCGGACAGGCCTGCGAGTTTGACTATTCCGGCACCCAGGCGTGCAAGGCGCTGAAGGAAGAGGGCTACCGGATCGTGCTGGTGAATTCGAACCCGGCGACGATCATGACCGACCCCGAACTCGCCGACGCGACCTATATCGAGCCGATCACCCCGGAAATCGTCACCAAGATCATCGAGAAGGAGCGGCCCGACGCGCTGTTGCCGACAATGGGCGGGCAGACCGCGCTCAATTGCGCGCTCTCGCTCAAGAAGATGGGCACGCTCGACAAGTACAACGTGCAGATGATCGGCGCGACCGCCGAAGCCATCGACAAGGCGGAGGACCGCGCGCTGTTTCGCGAGGCGATGCAGAGGATCGGCCTCGAAACGCCGCGCTCCCGACTCGCCAACGCCTCCGAGCTGAAGAAGCAGGATCGCGAGAAATACCGCGCCGACCGCGAGCGCATCGCCGCATCCGCGCCAGACGAAGCGGAGAAGGCCCGGCGGCTCGCCGATTTCGAGCGCGAATGGGCCGCGGGCGAGCTGGAGCGGCGCGAGCGCTATCAGGACCAGGCGCTGATCGAAGCCCTGCAGGCGCTCGACTATGTCGGTTTGCCCGCCATCATCCGCCCGAGCTTCACGCTCGGCGGCACCGGCGGCGGCATCGCGTATAACCGCGCCGAATTCATCGACATCATCGAGCGCGGCCTCGACGCCTCCCCGACCAACGAAGTGCTGATCGAGGAATCCGTGCTCGGCTGGAAAGAGTTCGAGATGGAGGTGGTGCGCGACCGGAACGACAATTGCATCATCGTCTGCTCGATCGAGAATGTCGATCCGATGGGCGTGCATACCGGGGATTCGATCACGGTCGCGCCGGCGCTGACGCTGACCGACAAGGAATACCAGATCATGCGCGACGCCTCGCTGGCGGTGCTGCGCGAGATCGGGGTCGAAACCGGCGGCTCCAACGTGCAGTTCGCCATCAACCCCGAGAACGGGAGCATGGTCATCATCGAGATGAACCCGCGCGTGTCGCGCTCCTCGGCGCTGGCGTCCAAGGCGACCGGCTTCCCCATCGCCAAGGTCGCCGCCAAGCTGGCGGTAGGCTATACGCTCGATGAAATCGCCAACGACATAACCGGCGGGGCCACGCCCGCCAGCTTTGAAC
>JACAEG010000252.1 GCA_013388965.1 Pseudorhodoplanes sp.
AGCCGGAGGCACAGGGCCCCGACCAGCGCCGCTCCGAGCGCCATACCATCGAATCGCTCGATTCCCTGTCCGTCGACATCGCGCGCATGATCGACCACGACGCGGCGGTGGAACTGTGGGACCGCTACAAGCGCGGGGAGCGCAACGTGTTCACCCGCCGGCTCTATACGATCCAGGGGCACAGGACCTTCGAGGACATCCGCAACCGGTACCGATCGGACCGTGAGTTCAAGCAGACGGTCGATCGCTATATCGACGAATTCGAGCGGCTCCTCGAGGAGGTGGCGCAGGACGGGCGCGGCCCGATGGTGGCCCATACCTACCTGACCTCGGAGACGGGCAAGGTCTATACGATGCTGGCGCATGCGGCCGGGCGCTTCGAGTGATCGGGGGTGCGTCGGGAGCCGTTCCGACGGTTGTCCACACCTTCACGGCCCGGCTCCGCGGCCTTCTGACCTGCATGCGAGGCAGCAGTTGCAGCGTTAACCGTCCATTGCGGTTAACGATGATTGAACGGCGTCCCTGAATCCGGTTTCCATCGGTTTCGCAGGCGGATAGGATATCCTTGCGGCGGTGGAAAATGGGGCGAGTGCGGCTGGACCGCTTGGACAGGATTCGTCGGCAGACGCTCGCGCGTGCCGCGGCGAAGCGGCCGTTTCGCGCCCGCCCGCCCCACCGAGCGTTCATGCGAGGCTGAGCAGCAATGGCCAAGGATCCCAAACAAGCAAGCCAGGCATTCCGGCTACCGGATGAGGAATCGGCCTCGATGGAGAAGGCGTTGTTCGACGCCATCACCCGGCTTGGCGATTCGGGCCCGGCGACGAAAGATGAGACCATGACGGACTCCCACGCTGCGAGAGACCCCATGAGCGAACCGCTTGCGGGCGCCGCCGTGCCCGAATCCCCTGCGGCGGCCGCCAACGACGACAGGCCCTCGGTCGGACGCGTGCTGAGCGAGGTCCAGGGCCGCCTGCCCCGCACATCCTACATGCTCGCCACCGCCTTCGCGGTCATCTGGGCGATCTGCGGCGTCCTTCTCGCCCGGATCTTCTATCCGGATCTGCAGGCGCTGGCCGGTGTCGGCCCGGCCGCGACGCCAGCCCTGATCGGCCTCGCCGCGGTCATCTTCCTTCCGATCCTGTTCTTCTATGTTCTCGCCCATATGATGTGGCGTTCCCAGGAATTGCGCGTCATTGCCCAGTCGATGGCGACAATGGCGATGCGCTTCTCCGAGCCGGAAACCACCGCGCGCGAAGCGCTCACGACCATCGGCCAGGCGATCCGCCGCGACGTCGCGATCATGAGCGAGGGCGTCGAGCGCGCGCTTGCGCGCGCATCCGAGCTCGAGAGCCTGATGAACAAGGAAGTCGCCTCGCTCGAGCGCGCGAGCAATGCAAGCGAGGCGCGCATGCGCAGCCTGCTCGACGACCTCGCCCACCATCGCGAGAACCTCGTCGGCCAGACCGAAAAGCTGCGCGAAGTCGTCGCCGCCGGCGTGTCCTATTCGGACAAGGCCGTCGATACGATGCGCAGCACGATCGAGCTTTTCGACACCAGCGTCGGCGCCAAGACCGACGAGGTGACGGCGTCGCTCGACGAGCGGCTGCAGCGCTTCCGCGAGGCGCTCGACAACGGCACCCAAAGCCTCGAGACCACGCTGCATTCGCGCGTCCTTGAAATTGCGCGGACGCTCTCGGACAGCGGCAAGGAGATCGTCGCCGCCCTCGAGCAGCGCGCCGAGGACGCGCGCGGCATGATCGCCGGCCAGGGCGCCGAGTTCGTTGAAACCGTCGGCCAGAAGCTGGTGGAGATCGAAAGCAAGCTCGGAGAGCGTGCGGTCGATCTCACGAAGGATCTCGACCAGCGCGTCAGCATTTTCGAGCAGATCGCGATCGAGCGCAGCCAGGTCGTTGCCGAGCAGATCGCCTCGCACAGCATGCGCGCCATCGAGGCGCTCGATTCGCATATCGAGCATGTGTCGCAGTCGCTGAAGGCCAACAGCGACGCCGCCGCCGCCGCGCTCGAGGACAATACCAGGGCCACGGGCGAGATCATCAACAGCCGGATGGGCGAACTCGCACAGTCGATCCGCAGTGCGGCGAGCGAGGCCGCGGACCATCTCGCGGCCCAGGCCAATGCCGCGACCGGCTCCCTCGCCGCGCGCTCGGAAGAGCTTGCGCTCTCGATCCGCAACGCGGTGGGCGAAGCCGCCGGAACCCTCACGACCCAGGCGAATGCCGCGAGCGAGATTCTCACCGGACGATCGGCCGAACTCGCGGAGACGATCCGCAGCAATGCGGACAGCGCGGTGGACCGGCTCGTCTCCAACACGACCAGCCTGACCGAGGCGCTGAACGCGCGCGTCGACGAGCTGACCAGCATGATCGAGCGCCGCACCGGCGACTCGGAGCGTTCGCTCGCGCGGGTGTCCGAGGAGGTGGAGAACAGGCTGACCAAGCTTTCCACCGGGATCGCCACCGTGCTCAAGCAGAATGCCGGCGAGGTCGAGACCTCGATGCTCGGCGTGAGCACGGAGGTCGTCCGCAATTTCGTGGCGAAGACCGACGAGCTGGCCGAAGCGCTCAATGCGCGCGCGGCCGAGATGACGGAAATCCTGGATGAGAAGAGCGGCCGCCTGATCACCATCCTGAGCGAGAAAGGGACGAGCATCACCGAGGACGTGGCGCGCGTCACCGGCGAGGCCGTCAGGGCGATCGAGGAGCAAGGCCTGTCCTTCGTGCAGAACGTGAAGGACAACAGCGACAGCATCGCCCGGATCATCAACGAGGCAAGCGGCAATGCCGCGGACTCGCTGAGCAAGACGATCAAGGAGATGCAGGAGACGACGGCCTTCTCCATCGAGGCTTCGAAGAAGGCCGCGACCGAAAGCCTGACGGAATTCCGCGAATCCCAGGACATGCTGCGCTCCGAATCCGGCAACGTGTTCGAGCGCCTGCGCGAGGCCAATATCCTCCTGCAGGAAATCGTGTCCGGCGCGCACGAGAGCATGGGAACGCTGGAGACAACCCTCTCCGCCCGGCTGCAGGAATTCGTCGCCGCGATGACCGAGGTGACCGAGCGCTCCGGCGCCGCCACCGACCGCATGACCGGGCACATCAATGCCTTCCAGGGCGCAACCTCGAAGGTCCTGCTCGATCTCACCAATCTCGCCGATCAGGTCGAGTCGCACGGCAACGTGCTGGTGCAGGCCGTCGATCTCATCGACAAGATCAATCAGCGCACCGTGGACGCCGTCAACGAGCGGCGCGCCGCGCTCGATGCGCTGATCGCGACGCTCGATCTGAAGACCGACGATCTGGAACAGCGCCTGCGCCGCTTCTCCGGCCTGCTCGACAATTCGCTCGAGAGCGCGATGGGTCGCGCCCGCGAGATCGGCCGCCTGATCGCGGAATCGAGCGTGGAAGGCGCGCGCACCATCAGCGAACAATTCGAGGTGGTGCGCGACACGACCGAGAAGGAGCGCCGGCTCACCGTCGAGGCGATGCAGGGCATCTATGAACAGGCGATGGGCGATACCCATACGCTGTTCCATCAGACGACGGAAAGATTCTCGGAATTGCTGCGCGGCGTGAAAGAGATGTCCGCCGAGATGCAGCGCGAGCTGGACGCCACCCGCGCGGAGCTGCGCCGCGGCGTGCTCGAATTGCCGCAGGAGACGGCCGAGAGCGCGGCCCAGATGCGCCGCGTCATCGTCGACCAGATCGAGGCGCTGGCCGAGCTCAACCGCTTCGTGGCCCGCCATGCGCGCGGACAGGACAACGAGCGGCGCGCGGCCGAGCCGGCGCTTGCCGTCGTCGGCGGGGCACGCGCCGTCGAGTCACCCCGCCCCGCAGCAGCGCGGCCGGCCGAGCGCAGCGAGGCCTATGGCCCGCAG
>JACAEG010000317.1 GCA_013388965.1 Pseudorhodoplanes sp.
CTATTCGGCCGAAGGCCTTGACCGCGAGGTGCTGGCCGCGTTCGGCATCGAACCGCGCCAAGCGCCCGACCTCGAGCGCTGGCGGCTGATCAACGAGCGGGTGCGCAATCCGGAAGGCGATGTGACCATCGCCATCGTCGGAAAATACACCGGCATGAAGGACGCCTATAAGTCCCTGATCGAGGCGCTGTCGCACGGCGGCATCGCCAACAAGGTGAAGGTCAATCTCGACTGGATCGAGTCGGAAGTGTTCGAGCACGAGGACCCGTCGCCCTTCCTCGAACACGTCAACGGCATTCTCGTGCCCGGCGGCTTCGGCCAGCGCGGCACCGAGGGCAAGATCAAGGCGGCGCAATTCGCGCGCGAGCGCAACGTGCCCTATTTCGGCATCTGCTTCGGCATGCAGATGGCGGTGATCGAGGCGGCGCGCAACCTGTGCGGCATTTCCGACGCCAATTCGACCGAGTTCGGCCCCACGCCCGAGCCGGTCGTGGGTCTGATGACCGAATGGCTGAAGGGCAACGAATTGCAGAAACGCGCCGCGCAGGGCGATCTCGGCGGCACGATGCGGCTCGGCGCCTATCCTGCGATCCTCTCGCGCGGCAGCCGCGCCGCGGAAATCTACGGCACGACCGAAATTTCCGAGCGTCATCGCCATCGCTACGAGGTCAACACCAATTACAAGGGGCGGCTGGAGCAGCGCGGCATGCGCTTCTCGGGCCTGTCGCCGGATGGCGTGCTGCCGGAGATCGTCGAATACGAGGACCATCCCTGGTTCATCGGCGTGCAGTTTCATCCCGAGCTGAAGTCTCGCCCGTTCGAGCCGCACCCGCTGTTCTCGTCCTTCGTGGAAGCGGCGGTGGAGCAGAGCCGGCTGGTGTGACCGGACCGGTGTCCCCGGCTGACCCGAGGCCGGGCTCGGTTGAATCTTGGCTGCACCTTGCTATATTTCTTACCGATCATCGATCGATAGGAAAGTCGTATGACAACCCGGGATACAGCCAAGCTGTCGGCAAAATTCCAGATTTCCATTCCGAAGGCCATTCGGACAGCGCGGCGCTGGCAGGCGGGCCAGGTCTTTGCCTTTATTCCCAAGGGTGAGGGGATGCTACTCGTGCCGGTGCCGAAGCCCCACGAGCTTGCCGGAATGGCGCGCGACGCCAACCCGAACGGCTACCGCGACCGGACCGACCGCGTCTGATGCGGCTTGTCGACACGTCCGTCTGGATCGAGTGGCTGATCGGCTCGCAGCTGGGTATTGCGCTGGCCGGGGAATTGCCGGATCGCGCGCAATGGCTGGTGCCGACCTTGGTTCAACTCGAATTGGCCAAATGGCTGACCCGCGAGGTTGGTGAAGACAAGGCCGACCGCGCGATCGCATTCACCGAAACTTGCGTCGTTGCCGATCTCGACACCGCTACCGCCTTGTCGGCCGTGGAGCTCTGCGCCCGGCATAAGCTTTCGACCGCGGACGCCATCGTCTATGCGACCGCGCTCGCGCACAGCGCCGAACTTTTGACCTGCGACCGGCATTTCGAGAACCTGCCCGGCGTGCGGTTCGTGCCGAAGACAGGCAAGTGAACAAGCATACCGCCTCGAGCAGCGCGGCATGCGCTTCTCAGGGCTGTCGCCGGACGGCGTGCTGCCCGAGATCGTGGAATACGAGGACCATCCCTGGTTCATCGGCGTGCAATTCCATCCCGAGCTGAAGTCGCGCCCGTTCGAGCCGCACCCGCTGTTCTCGTCCTTCGTGTAAGCGGCGGTGGAGCAGAGCCGGCTGGTCTAGCGGGACCGCGGGTCCGACGCTTGCAGCCCTTGCCGGGTCCATCGACCGGCTCCGATCAACAGGTCACGCAAAAATTGCAGAGTATTGACCCAGCGCAATAGGCTGGGCCGCGTGCACGTCTATCGAACAATTCGAACATCCCGACCTCCGACCTTCGTGCTGGCAGATCATGTTGGAATACGACGTCGTTGCCAAACGCGTGGACGAGCACGGCAGCGTGGCCCGCTGCAAGGATGCGGAAATCGTCCTCGACACCGATGTGAAAGGCCGTGCGGATGCGTTGAATCCGGCGGAATTGCTGCTTGCGGCGATAGCCGCCTGCATGATCAAGGGCATTGAGCGCATCGCGCCCATGAACAACTTCAAGTATCGCGGGGTCGAAGTTCGACTGCATGGTGTGCGCCAAGACAGCCCGCCATTCATGGCGTCGATCACATACGAATTGATCGTCGATACGGACGAGGATGACCGGCGTCTCGATCTGATGCATCACAACGTGCGGAAGTACGGAACGGTGTCGAATACGATCGCCGCGGCCACGAAGCTGGAAGGCAAGATCGCGCGGGCCTCCAAGCCAATGAACGATCAGCAATGAACCTCACACACGACGATGGACATCGGCATGGCGAGGGCTCCGCTTTCGTTTGGGCGATAGTCCTGAACGCGGTCTATGTTCTGATTGAAGCAATGTTCGGATTCTGGGTGGGGTCGCTCGCGCTCCTTGCCGATGCCGCGCACAATCTCACCGACGTGTTTGGACTTCTCCTCGCCTGGGGCGCCATCGGGCTCGGAAGGCTGCGGCCGAATGAGCGCCATACCTACGGATTTGGTCGCGCGACGATTCTGGCCGCACTCGCCAACGGCATCATCCTCCTGATCGGTGTCGGAATGATCATTCGCGAAGCCATCGAACGCATCGGCCTGCCGCAGGAGGTGCCGGCAGCCACCGTCGTTTGGGTGGCCGGTGCCGGGATCGTCGTCAATACCGCCAGCGCGTTGTTGTTCATGAAGGGACGCGGCAGCGACCTGAATATTCGGGGCGCCTTCCTTCACATGGCGGCGGATGCAGCCGTATCTGCCGCAGTGGTGGCGTCTGCGCTTCTGATGATGATAAGCGGCTGGACCGTTATTGATCCCATTGTCGCCATTCTCGTCAGCCTGGTCATCGGCTGGTCCGCATTTGGACTGAGCAAATCCGCGCTGCATCTGACGATGGAAGGCGTGCCGGCATCCGTGAGCAGGCCTGCGGTGGAAGCTTGGCTCCGCGGCCTCCCGGGAGTTGCCGATCTGCACGACCTTCATATCTGGGCGCTGAGCACGACCTCCAATGCACTGACGGTCCATCTGGTCATGCCCGGCGGATGCCCGAACGATGCTTTTCTGGACCGGGCGGCGCGCGATCTCGACGCACGATTTGGGATTGGCCACGCCACCTTGCAGGTGGAGCGCGGAATGCAAGCTGAATGCCGGTTGGCGGATGTCGTGCGGCCCTGAACGGGGTCGCTGAATGTCGCCGAGCGGTAACTCGAATCGTTGCACTGCCTTGCCAGTGGATATGAGGAGATCGAACATGGCCAACAGAGACGTTGTGATTTGCTCGCCCGTGCGGACCGCAATCGGCACCTATGGCGGCACGCTCAAGGACACACCGGCGGTTGATCTCGGTGCGGTTGTCATTCGTGCGACGTTGGAGCGCGCGAAACTGCCGCCGGCAGAAATCGATACGATCGTCATGGGCAACGTGGTCCAGGCCGGCAACAAGATGAACCCGGCGCGCCAAGCGGCGATCAATGGCGGAGTGCCGGTCGACGTTCCTGCGATGACGGTGAACAGGGTCTGTGGGTCGGGTGCCCAGGCGATCGCCAGTGCCGCGCAGGAAATCATGCTTGGATTCATCGACAGCGCGGTCGCCGGCGGCATGGAGAACATGGATCGCGCGCCCTATCTCTTGGGATCAGGGCGGTGGGGCTACCGCATGGGGGACGGACAAATATTCGATTCCATGCTGATGGATGGTCTGAACGATGCTTTCTCGGGTCAGCATTCGGGCTGGCACACCGAGGATCTCGCGCGTTCGCATCAAATCACCCGCGAAGAGCAGGACCGCTGGGCCGAGCGTTCACAGAAGCGGTTTTCCGCCGCGCAGGCCGCTGGCAAGTTTGCAGCCGAGATTGCTCCGGTCGAGATTGCCTCTCGCAAGGGGCCGACCAAATTCGAAAAGGACGAGCATAACCGTCCTGATACGACGACCGACACGCTGTCGAAACTGAAGCCTGCCTTTCGCAAGGACGGCACTATCACGGCTGGGAATGCGCCGGGCCTGAACACAGGTGCAGCCGCGATGATCGTGGCCGAGCGCGGCTGGGCGGAGAAGAAGGGCCTGTCGCCGATGGTCCGTCTCGTCGCTTACGGCGTGGGCGCCGTCGAGCCGGGCATGTTCGGGTTGGGTCCGGTATCGGCCGTCAGGCAGGCGCTCGAACGGGCGGGCTGGAAGGCTGGCGACGTTCAGCGGGTCGAGATCAACGAAGCTTTCGCGGCCATCGCGATTGCTGTCGCGAAGGACCTCGGTTTGCCGGAAGATATCGTCAATGTCGAAGGCGGCGCGATTGCGCATGGCCACCCGATCGGCGCGACCGGCGCGGTACTGACGACCAGACTCCTGCATTCGATGCAGCGCGACGGCATCAGCAAGGGGATTGTCACCCTTTGCATCGGTGGCGGGCAGGGCATTGCGCTCGCCGTTGAAACGTTGGGCTGATCGTCAAAGTACCGAGTTGCCCACACGGCTTTCCTGCGCCACGGGATTTCGACGACGGACCTCATGGAGATTGCGGCGCTCCCACGAACGGCACCGCTTTCTCCTGGGCCCCTTTGCGACGATCCGCTCTTTGCTGCTAGATCGAGGCGGCGAGTCATCGCGCGCAAGGGAATCCTGATTTGCCTCTCGGCCTCGATCACATCGCTCATGCCGTCCGCGATCTCGATGCGGGCGCCGAGCTTTATCGCCGCCTGGGCTTCACCGTGGGCGCGCGCAACCGCCATCCCTGGGGCACGCACAATCGCATCGTGCAGCTGCCCGGCTTCTTCGTCGAACTACTGACGATGGCCGAACCGGAAAGGCTGGGCGGGGATGCCATGTCGCTCCTCTTCGGCAACTTCCACAGGATTTTCCTGCAGACGCATGAGGGGCTTTCTTTCCTGGTCCTCGAAAGCGCCGATGCCAATGCCGACGTGGCGCGGTTGGAGGCGTCCGGCATCGCGCAGTCTGGCGCGGTGCACTTCAGGCGCGAGGGCCGGCGACCGGATGGCACGCCGGTCACGGTCGCGTTCTCGCTCGCCTTCGCGAAGGCCGCCGATGCCGACGCCGAGTTCGCCGTTTGCCAGCAGCATTTCCCGGAGAATTTCTGGAATCCGCAATTCCAGACGCATGCCAATGGCGTCACCGGCATCGGCGGCGTGGTGCTGGTCAGCGACGATCCCAATGCGCGCGCGGCGTTTCTGCGCGCCTTTGTCGGCAAGCGCGATCTGGACATGAGGCAGGACAGCGTTTCGGCGCAGACGGCGCGCGGCCGGATCGACATCGTGACGCCGGAGAGATTTGCGCGCGAAT
The DNA here is from genome assembly GCA_013388965.1 of Pseudorhodoplanes sp. Lineage (GTDB taxonomy): Bacteria > Pseudomonadota > Alphaproteobacteria > Rhizobiales > Xanthobacteraceae > Pseudorhodoplanes. Next base: position 5,397 of record JACAEG010000317.1, read on the forward strand.
TCGGCGTCGATCCCTCCGGCCCGCCCGGCATGCTTCGACTCGCGGCCCTGCGTTTTGTGACGCGCGATCTCGCTGCCGCGGCGGGCTCGCTGACGGCGGGCGGGATTGCGGCGCGCAGCCTGAACGGGCGGCTTGTCGTCCCGCCGCAGATTGCGCATGGGGCGGTGATCGCGTTCGAGGCGCAGCCGGCATGAGCGCGGCGGCGAACGGCGATGTGACGGACATTCGCGGCACGCTGGTCTCTTGCCGCGACGATCCCTTCCTGACCGATCCGCAGCGCGCCTTCGTGCACGAGCCGGACGGGCTCGTCGTCTGCCGCGGCGGCACGATCGAGGCCGTGGGGCCCTATGCGTCGCTGAAGCCATCGCTTCCGCCGCACGCCGTCATCGCCGATTATTCCGGCTGCCTGATCGCGCCCGGCTTCATCGACACGCATGTCCATTATGTGCAGACCGGCATGATCGGTTCGCAGGGCAGGCAATTGCTCGACTGGCTGCAGCGCTACACCTATCCGGCCGAGCTCGCCTTCGCCGACCCGGACGTCGCGCGCAAGACCGCCAAGCTGTTCTGCGCGGAGCTGCTGCGCAACGGCACCACCACGGCGCTGGTCTTCTGCTCCGTGCATCCGCAATCGGTCGATGCGCTGTTCGAGGAGGCCGAGCGCCACAATATGCGGCTTGTCGCCGGCAAGGTGCTGATGGACCGCAATGCGCCGGACGGCCTGCGCGACACTGCGCAATCGGGCTACGACCAGTCGAGCGCGCTGATCGCGAAATGGCACGGGCGCGGCCGCGCGCGCTACGCCATCACCCCGCGCTTTGCCGGCACCAGCACGCCGGAGCAGCTCGCGGCCGCCGGCGCGCTGTGGCGCGCGCATCCGGACGTGCATGTGCAGACCCACATCGCGGAGAACCGCGACGAAGTGGCGTGGATGGCCGAACTTTTTCCCGCTCGGTCAGACTATCTGGACATCTACGAGCATTACGGCCTCGTCGGCAGGCGCACCATGCTCGCGCACGGAATCTGGCTGAACGAGTCCGAACTCTGCCGCTGTCACCAATCGGGCGCGGCTCTATCCCATTGTCCGACCTCGAATTTCTTCCTCGGCAGCGGGCTGTTCGGCCTGCGCAATGCCAAAAGCCCCAGGCGCCCGGTCGCGGTCGGGCTCGGCACCGATATCGGAGCCGGAACAAGCCTTTCGCTGCTGGTCACGATGGGTGCCGCCTACCAGGTGTCCCAGCTTCGCTCCGAGCCGGTTGATGCGATTGAAGCTTTCTTCCTGGCAACCCTTGGCGGCGCGCGGGCACTCGCGCTCGACGATAAAATCGGGTCGCTCGCGGCCGGTCGCGAGGCCGACATGGTGGTGCTCGATCCGGCCGCAACGCCGCTGCTGGCCTTCCGAAACGCGCGCGCGCAGTCGATCGAGGATACCCTCGGCGTGCTGATGACGCTGGGCGACGACCGCGCGGTGCGCGCCACTTATGTGGCGGGCCGCATCGCCCATGAGCGCGCGCCGGTTGACCGCTAGCGACGCCCGTATCAAGGTCCGCCCGCCATGACCGCCCCCCATCCGATCGTCACTGTCAAATCCGCCAGCTTCTCCAATACGTTGCCGCTCGCCCTGATCGCAGGGCCCTGCCAGATGGAGAGCCGCGCGCATGCCCTCGAAATGGCATCCGCGCTGAAGGAGATGGCGGCGCGGCTGAAAATCGGGCTCGTCTACAAGACCTCGTTCGACAAGGCCAACCGGACCAGCGCATCGAGCGCGCGCGGCATCGGTCTCGACGCCGCATTGCCGATCTTTGCCGAGATTCAATCGAGCCTCGGACTGCCGACCCTCACCGACGTGCACGAAGCCGGGCAATGCGCGCGGGTCGCGCAAGCCGTCGATGTGCTGCAGATTCCGGCTTTCCTGTGCCGGCAAACCGATCTGCTGGTGGCCGCGGCCCAGACCGGCCGCGTCGTGAATGTCAAGAAGGGCCAGTTCCTCGCGCCCTGGGACATGAAGAATGTTGTCGCCAAGGTCACGAGCGCGGGCAATCCCAACGTGCTCGTTACCGAGCGCGGCGTCTCGTTCGGCTACAACACGCTTGTCTCCGACATGCGTGCCTTGCCGGAGCTTGCCAAGACGGGCGCGCCGGTCATCTTCGACGCCACGCATTCCGTGCAACAGCCGGGCGGACAGGGGACATCGTCGGGCGGCCAGCGCGAATATGTGGGGGTGCTGGCGCGCGCCGCGGTCGCGGTCGGGGTGGCGGGCGTGTTCATCGAGACGCATCAGGACCCCGACAGGGCGCCCTCCGACGGGCCGAACATGATTGCGCTGAAGGACCTGGAGCCGCTGCTGCAGCGGCTGATGGCCTTCGATCGCCTGGCCAAGCAAGGCGGATAGCGGCAGGCGCGGACTTGGCTCGCGGTTCTACCAGCCATTCATATCCGGCGCGGGTCAGGCCAGGTCATTTCCGCTAGAGGAAGCCCCTGCGTTCGTCGCGCACCCGCGACCGGCGCGCCCGAGCCGCGATGTCCAACGTCATTCTCCGCCTCAGCTTCATAGGCTTCATCACTGCGCTTGCGACGCGCTCGGTCGATCCGATCGTGCCCGCCATCGCGCAGGGGCTGAACACCGACCCCGCGCGGATCGCGCTCCTATCGACCGCCTTCGCCCTGCCATTTGCCGTCATCCAGCCGCTCCTCGGTCCCATTGCCGACATGGTCGGCAAGGTGAAGCTGATGGTCATCTGCCTCGTCATCGTCGTGGTAGCCTCGTTGGTCGGCGGCATCGCGACCGACTATTCCGTGCTGCTCGGGTCGCGCATCGTCGCCGGCATGGCAACCGGCGGGGTCTTTCCCGTCGGACTGGCGCTGATCGGCGATCTCGTGCCGGTGCAGCAGCGGCAGGTGGCGATCGGGCGCTGGCTCACGGTGATCATGACCGGCAACATTCTCGGAGCATCCGTTGCCGGGGTGGTCAACGACCTGTTCGGCTGGCGCGCGGTGTTCCTTGTCATCGCGGGCATCGGCGCGATCGTCTTCCTCTCGACCATCGGGCTTGGCAGGAAGATTCCGCAACAACGCATGCCCTTCGACCTGCGCACGGTGCCGGCGAGCTATCGCGCGATCTTCGCCAATCCGCGCGCGAAAGTCTGCTACAGCGCGGTGCTCGTCGAGGGCATCGCCATATTCGGAATGTTTCCGTTCGTTGCGCTGCTGCTGCTCGCGGCGGGCGAAGCGAGAGCCTCGATTGCAGGCCTGGTGCTCGGCGGCTTCTCGCTGGGCGCGCTGATCTATGCGTTGACGGTCCAGATTCTCGTCAATCGGGTGCGCCCGGAGCGGCAGATGCAGGCCGGCGGCGTGATCTGTGCGCTGGCTTTCTGCGTCGTTGCCCTCGAGCTCGCCTGGCCAATTCAGTTCGCCGCCTTTCTGTTCGCCGGGTACGCCTTCTTCATGATCCACGGGCAAATCCAGGTGCAGGCGACCGAGCTTTCGCAGACCGCGCGCGGTGCGGCGATGTCGCTGCATTCGATGTTCTTCTTCATCGGGCAGGCGGTAGGCCCGGTCCTGTTCGGCATCGGTCTCGCGACGATCGGTGCAAGCCCGTCGGTGTTGATGAGCGGCGCCACGATGCTGGCCTTGGGATTGGCCTGCGCCGCGCTTTTCAGGCGGCTGCCGTCGAAGCCGGATTAGCCGCGTCCGCGGTAGGGCGCGACGCCCTGGTCCGGGACCCACACGCCGGCCGGCAACTTGCCGTTCTGCCAGAACACGTCGATCGGCATGCCGCCGCGCGGATACCAATAGCCCCCGATCCGGAGCCACCGTGGCTTGAGCAGGGCGGCCAAAGTCTTGCCGATCCTGACCGTGCAATCCTCGTGGAAGGCGCCGCAATTTCTGAAGCTGTTGAAGTAAAGCTTCAAGGACTTCGACTCGATCAGGAAGCGGTCCGGCACGTAGTCGAGCACGAGATGCGCGAAGTCGGGCTGGCCGGTGATCGGGCACAGGCAGGTGAATTCCGGCATGGTGAAGCGCGCGACATAGTCGGTGTCGGGATGCGGGTTGGGCACACGATCGAGCTTCGCCTCGTCGGGCGAAGCCGGTATCGGCGTCGGGCGCCCGAGCTGCAACGATTTCGCGGAAGGTTTCTTGGCCATACGGGTCTCCAAACTGCGCGCGACCATAGCCGAAGGAGGGGTTCCCGTCAGTCTTTGCGCCCGCGGAGCGATTGTGTAGAAGCAGGCCCGAAATCACGCCAGGCAGGACCATGACAGCCATTACCGACATCGTTGCGCGCGAAATTCTCGACAGCCGGGGAAATCCAACGGTTGAAGTGGACGTCCTGCTGGAAGACGGCTCAAGGGGCCGCGCCGCGGTGCCGTCCGGCGCCTCGACCGGCGCGCACGAGGCCGTCGAACTGCGTGACGGGGACAAGACGCGCTATCTGGGCAAGGGCGTCCGCAAGGCCATCGATGCGGTGGAGGGCGAAATCTTCGACGCGGTCGGCGGTCTCGACGCCGAGGAGCAGGTCAAGATCGACGAGACGATGATCGCCCTCGACGGCACGCCGAACAAGGCGCGGCTCGGCGCGAATGCGATCCTCGGCGTATCGCTTGCCGTTGCCAAGGCTGCCGCCGCGGCCAGCGGCCTGCCGCTTTATCGCTATGTCGGCGGCGCGTCCGCGCGCGTGCTGCCGGTGCCGATGATGAACATCGTCAATGGCGGCGCCCATGCCGACAATCCGATCGACTTCCAGGAGTTCATGATCATGCCGGTCGGCGCCCGAAGCTTTGCCGAAGGGCTGCGCATGGGCTCCGAGATTTTCCACACGCTCAAGTCCGCGCTCAAATCGGCCGGCCACAACACCAATGTCGGCGACGAGGGCGGGTTCGCGCCGAACCTGCCAACCGCGGAAGCAGCGCTGGATTTCGTCATGCAGGCGATCGACAAGGCGGGCTACAAGGCCGGCGACAATGTGATGCTGGCCCTCGATTGCGCCTCCACCGAGTTCTTCAAGAACGGCGCCTATGTCTATGAAGGCGAGGGCAAGACGCGCTCGCCCGAGCAGCAGGCGGACTATCTCGCCAAGCTCGTCTCGTCCTACCCCATCGCCTCCATCGAGGACGGCATGTCCGAGGACGATTTTGCCGGCTGGAAGATTCTCACCGACAAGATCGGAAAGAAATGCCAGCTTGTCGGCGACGACCTGTTCGTCACCAATGTGAAGCGGCTCGCCGAAGGCATCTCCAGGGGCCTCGGCAATTCCATCCTTGTCAAGGTCAACCAGATCGGCTCGCTGACCGAGACGCTCGCGGCCGTCGAGATGGCGCACAAGGCGGGCTACACCGCCGTGATGTCGCACCGCTCCGGCGAGACCGAGGACGCGACCATCGCGGACCTCGCCGTCGCGACCAATTGCGGGCAGATCAAGACCGGGTCGCTCGCGCGCTCCGACCGCACGGCAAAATACAACCAGTTGCTGCGCATCGAACAGGAACTGGGCGCGCAGGCCCAATATGCCGGGCATGGCGCTTTGCGGACGATTTCGAAATAGTGATGCGCGGGCGTGACCCGCGCATGCGCCTTGCTCGAAAGTTCCGGCTTGCCCGTCTTGCCAAGCGATCCGGCAATCACCCGGGAAACGGCTAGCCTCGCGTCACTAGCCCCGCGTCAATTGCCGCACTTCGTTGCGCACGAAATTGCCGATGCGCTTGGTGCGGTTCTTCAGGATCGGCAACAGCCCGCTGTCGACGAAATAGGTCAGCAGGATGCTGTCGCGCGTATCGACGTCCGCGCCCACCGGATCGGCCGAGTGCCAGGTGTCGGTGCCCACCGCGAACGCATAGCCCGAATTGCGGGCGAATTTCATCTGCGCTTCCCTTTCCAGCGTGCCGTCGGCCTTCACCCCGTGAAAGATCGTGCCGACATGGGTGTGGGTGTTGTCCCTGGGAAGATAAAGCTGGACCGTGATGCCTTTCCAGCGGGTGTCGGTGTGCGGCGCGATCTCGTAGCCGGGAATATCGCGCGTCAGAATTGGAATGGGATAGAAGCCCGTCTCGGCAAATCTGGCGCCGAATCGCTTCTCGAGAGGCTTCGCCAGCCGGCGCACGAATGCGTTCTGCACTTCGGCGGAGCAAAGCGCCCGGCCGACCACTTCCCATACCGCGCGCTTGGCCGCCGGAAGCACCCGGATATATTCGGGGAACAGATCGATCTTGACGCGCGTGGGGGTGCCGTCGTCGCGAACATGGCCCTTGCTGCGCCCGGACATTGGCCGGTAGTCCTCGTAGACCGGCAGAGCTCCCAGGATGCGCTCGTACATGTCCTCGGGAAACACGCGATCGAATTCGAGATGAAAGAAGGGCCGTTCGACGGCACGCGCCTTCTCCACAGAATCGACGATGAAGGATGTGAGATCCTTGACCGCTGCCCGGTCGACCATGGCAGATGCTCCCGTTACCAAATCCCGGCTCTTGATGACGCCCCTGCGGGCGATTTTCAAGACCGTCGGCAATCTCGGGCGAAAAGCCGGCAAATTAAAGTCGCTTTAACGCGGCGCAGCGATGTTGGGGGCAATGGTCACCCGCAGGCGCATTCGCTCCGTCCTCACCGCCCTGTGCCTCTACGCCGTCGCGGCGTTGCTCGTCAGCTATTTCGGCGTCAACGCATTCACCGGCAACAGGGGGTTGCGCGCGAAGGAGGACATCGAACGGCAGATTGCCGAACTGACCGCGGAGATCGACCGCGCGCGGGCAGAGCGCGCACAATGGGAGCGGCGGGTCGCGCTGCTCAGGTCCGAAAGGATCGATCCCGACATGCTGGATGAGCGGGCACGCGCCTTGCTCAATTATGCGCATCCCAATGACCTGGTCCTGCTGAACGCCCATCGCCGCCCGTGAGATTTTGCGACGCAACAAAGTGTCGCGCCATGCATTCACGGCGACGGGAATGTTTCGCGGATATTTCCCGCCAGAAGGGGCTTCTCCTTTCGCAATACTTCAAATTCCGCTATGGGTTAGCCAAAAGTTGGTGAGCGATCCGAGGAGCGCCGATGGCCGTAGCCAAGAAGACGCAAGAGGCAGCAGTCGGGGGCGAGGCGCCTCGGGCGGCCGACTTCACAAGGGAGCAGGAACTCGCGGCCTACCGCGAAATGTTGCTGATCCGGCGCTTCGAGGAGAAGGCCGGCCAGATGTATGGCATGGGGCTGATCGGCGGGTTCTGCCACCTCTATATCGGCCAGGAGGCCGTCGTCGTGGGGATGCAGATGGCCCTCAAGGAGGGCGATCAGGTCATCACCGGCTATCGCGATCACGGCCATATGCTCGCCTGCCAGATGGACCCCAAGGGCGTGATGGCGGAATTGACCGGGCGGCGCGGCGGCTATTCCAAGGGCAAGGGCGGCTCGATGCACATGTTTTCCGTCGAGAAGAAATTCTATGGCGGGCATGGCATCGTCGGCGCGCAGGTTTCGCTCGGCACCGGTCTTGCCTTCGCCAACAAGTATCGCGGCAACGATCATGTCTGCCTGACCTATTTCGGCGACGGCGCTGCCAATCAAGGGCAGGTTTATGAGAGTTTCAACATGGCCGAGCTCTGGAAGCTGCCGGTCATCTACGTGATCGAGAACAATCGCTACGCGATGGGCACGTCGGTGGCGCGTTCGTCGGCGCAGCAGGACTTCTCCAAACGCGGTGCCTCGTTCAACATTCCGGGCGAGCAGATCGACGGCATGGATGTGCGTGCCGTCAAGGCCGCGGGCGACAAGGCTGTCGCATGGTGCCGCGAGGGCAATGGGCCCTATATCCTCGAGATGCAGACCTATCGCTACCGCGGCCATTCCATGTCGGACCCGGCGAAATACCGAACCCGCGAGGAAGTGGAGAAGGTTCGCAGCGAGAACGACCCGATCGAGCAGGTGCGCAAGCGTCTGCTGGACAAGAAGTGGGCTAGCGAAGACGAGCTCAAGGCGATCGATGGCGAGATCCGCACCATCGTCAACGAGGCGGCCGAGTTTGCCACCCACGATGCCGAGCCGGATCCTTCCGAGCTCTATACCGACGTCTTGCGATGACCGCGAAGCGCACTGCGTTCGCTGATTTCCGTCCTTGATTGAAGAGCAGCCATGCCCATCCAAGTCCTGATGCCCGCGCTGTCGCCCACGATGGAAAAGGGCAATCTTGCCAAGTGGATCAAGAAGGAAGGCGACACGGTCAAGTCCGGCGACGTCATCGCCGAGATCGAGACCGACAAGGCGACGATGGAGGTCGAGGCGGTCGACGAAGGAACGCTCGGCAAAATCCTCGTGCCGGAAGGCACCGCCGATGTGGCCGTCAACACCCCGATCGCGGTGATCCTGAACAACGGCGAGGATGCATCGGCCATCGCGGTCGACAATTCCGACGCCGAAGAAGGCCAGCGCGTCGCCGAATCCCGTGCGCCGGTCGGCGAGGGCAAGCCGGAGCTGTCCGCCCCGGCGGTTGTTGCGGCCATGCTGCCGGAGCCGCAGACGCAGGACGATCCCGAGGTCGTGCCCGGCACCGAAATGGTGACCATGACCGTGCGCGAGGCGCTGCGCGACGCGATGGCGGAGGAGATGCGGCGCGACGAGTCCGTCTTCGTGATGGGCGAGGAGGTCGCGGAATATCAGGGCGCCTACAAGGTCACGCAGGGCCTGTTGCAGGAATTCGGCGCGCGCCGCGTGGTCGACACGCCGATCACCGAGCACGGCTTTGCCGGCCTCGGCGTCGGCGCGGCGTTCGCGGGACTGAAGCCGATCGTCGAGTTCATGACCTTCAATTTCGCCATGCAGGCGATCGACCAGATCATCAATTCGGCGGCCAAGACGTTGTATATGTCCGGCGGGCAGATGGGCTCGTCGATCGTGTTCCGCGGGCCGAACGGGGCGGCCGCACGCGTCGCCGCCCAGCACAGCCAGGATTACTCCGCCTGGTATTCGCACATCCCGGGACTGATCGTGATCGCGCCCTATTCGGCCGCGGATGCCAAGGGGCTGCTGAAGGCCGCGATCCGCAATCCCAACCCGGTCATCTTCCTTGAGAACGAGATCCTCTACGGTCACGCGTTCCCTGTTCCGAAGCTCGACGATTATGTTCTGCCGATCGGCAAGGCCAAGGTCGTCCGCCCGGGCAACAACGTGACCATCGTGTCCTTCTCGATCGGCATGACCTATGCGCTGAAGGCGGCCGAGGAACTCGCCAAGAAGCACATCATGGCCGAGGTGATTGACCTGCGCACGCTGCGCCCGCTCGACTCCGCGACCGTGGTGGAGTCGGTGAAGAAAACCGGCCGCCTGGTCACGGTCGAGGAGGGCTGGCCGCAATCGGGGATCGGGGCCGAGCTTGCCGCGCGCATGATGGAGGAGGCCTTCGACTATCTCGACGCGCCGGTCGTGCGCGTCACCGGCAAGAACGTGCCGATGCCCTACGCCGCCAATCTCGAAAGGCTCGCGCTGCCCTCGGTTGCCGAGATCGTCGATGCGGCCAAGGCCGTGACCTACCGGTAGCGCGATGGCCGCAGGACCCAAGGAACAGCCGCTGCCGCCCGACGTGGTCGGCCGCGCGGATGCCGTCGAGGTGCTGCGCGCCTTCGTGCTCGACCGGGGCCTGTCGATCTCCTTCATGCGGGCGTTCGAGGAGCCCGAGATGTGGGGCATGCTGCTCACCGACATCGCGCGCCACGCCGCCCGCGCCTTCGCGCGCGAGCATGTCTGCTCGGAGGAGGAGGCGCTCGCGCGCATCTCCGAAATGTTCCAGGCCGAACTCGCGCGCCCGACCGATCAGGGCCGGACGAGCGAACGCAACAAGCAGGGCCACTGACGCATGCCGACCAACATTCTCATGCCCGCGCTCTCGCCCACGATGGAGAAGGGCAATCTCGCCAAGTGGCTCAAGAAGGAGGGCGACAAGGTCAAGTCCGGCGACGTGATTGCCGAGATCGAGACCGACAAGGCGACGATGGAGGTCGAGGCGGTCGACGAGGGCACGCTGGCGAAGATCGTGGTGCCGGAAGGCACCGCCGACGTGCCGGTCAATCAGGTGATCGCGGTGCTCGCGGGCGACGGCGAGGACGTCAAGGCTGCGGCTTCGGGGGCTGCGACTGCGCCGGCAGCCAAGGCTGAAGCGCCCAGGACCGAAGCCAAGCCGGCCCCAGCGGCACCAGCGCCGCAACCGCTCCAGGCCGCAGCGGCTCCGGCGCCCAGGCCCGAGGCGCCGAAGGCCAACGGCCACGCGCGCATCTTCTCCTCGCCGCTGGCGCGGCGGCTCGCCAGGGAAGCCGGCATCGATCTCGCGCGCGTGCAGGGCACCGGCC
>JACAEG010000154.1 GCA_013388965.1 Pseudorhodoplanes sp.
CCCCCGCATCGCCGTTGAGGCCGCGCCGCACCGCGCTCGGGCGCGTGAGGTAGGCCTCGCGATCCTCCCCCGAGGCGTCGACATGGCGCAGGATCGAGAGCGAGATCACCTTGTCGCTGTCCTCGAGCGCTATGCCGCGCACGCCCATCGAGGTGCGGCCGGTGAACACTCGGACTTTCAGCACCGGGAAGCGGATGCACTGCCCGCCCGCGGTGGTGAGCAGCACGTCGTCCTTCTCGGTGCAGATCTGCACGTCGACGATCGACTCGCCGTCCTCGAGCTTCATGGCGATGATTCCGGAGGGGCGCACGTCCGCGAAGTCGGACAGCTTGTTGCGGCGGACGGTGCCGCTCGTGGTTGCGAACATCACGTCGAGCTCGCCCCAGGTCGTCTCGTCCTCGGGCAGCGGCATGATGGTGGTGATGGTCTCGCCCTGCTGCAGCGGCAGGATGTTGATCAGCGCCTTGCCGCGGGCCTGCGGAGCGGCCAGCGGCAGACGCCAGACCTTCAGCTTGTACACTCGCCCGAGCGACGAGAAATACAGCACCGGCGCATGCGTCGAGGCGACGAAAAGGCGAGAGACGAAATCCTCCTCGCGCGTCTGCATACCCGAGCGGCCCTTGCCGCCGCGGCGCTGCGCGCGGTAGGTCGAAAGCGGCACGCGCTTGATGTAGCCCTGGTGCGAGACCGTCACCACCATGTCCTCGCGGTGGATCAGGTCCTCGTCCTCGAACTCGCCCTCCGCCTCCATGATGACGGTGCGGCGCGGAGTGGCGAATTCGTCGCGCACCTTCTTCAGCTCCTCCTTGACGATCGACTGGATGCGCGCGCGCGAGCGCAGGATGTCGAGATAGTCGGCGATCTCGGCGGCGAGCTTGTCGAGCTCCGCCTGGATTTCCTCCACGCCGAGCGCGGTCAGGCGCTGCAGGCGCAGATCGAGGATCGCGCGCGCCTGCGTGTCCGAGAGGCGATAGGTACCGTCCGCGTTGATGCGGTGGCGCGGATCGTCGATCAGCGTGATCATCGCCTCGACCGTCTTCGCCGGCCAGTCGCGGCCCATCAGCGCCTCGCGCGCCTCGTTGGCGTCCCGCGAGGCGCGGATCAGCCTGATGATCTCGTCGATATTGGCGACCGCGATCGCGAGCCCGACGAGCACATGGGCGCGGTCGCGCGCCTTGTTCAGCAGGAACTTGGTGCGACGGGAGACGACTTCCTCGCGGAAGGCGATGAAGGATTGCAGCAGGTCCTTCAGCGTCATGACCAGCGGGCGGCCGCCGTCGAGCGCCACCATGTTGGCGCCGAACGAGGTCTGCAGCGGCGTGAACTTGTAGAGCTGGTTGAGCACGATGTCGGGCACGGCCTCGCGCTTGAGCTCGACCACGACGCGGTAGCCGTCGCGGTCGGACTCGTCGCGCAGATCGGCGACGCCCTCGATCTTCTTGTCGCGCACCAGTTCGGCGATGCGCTCGACCATCGTCGCCTTGTTCACCTGGTAGGGAATTTCCGAGATGACGATGGCCTCGCGTTCCTTGCGGACCGTCTCGAACTCGACCTTGCCGCGCATGACGATCGAGCCGCGTCCGCTCTCATAGGCCGAGCGGATGCCGGCGCGCCCGAGAATGATGCCGCCGGTCGGAAAATCCGGGCCCGGCACGATGGCGATCAGGTCGTCGACGGTCAGCGCCGGATCGTCGATCAGCGCCATGCAGGCATCGATCACCTCCCCGAGATTGTGCGGCGGGATGTTGGTCGCCATGCCGACGGCGATGCCGCCGGCCCCGTTGACCAGGAGGTTCGGGAAACGGGCCGGAAGGACGGCCGGCTCCTTCTCGTTGCCGTCGTAGTTGGGATTGAAATCGACCGTGTCCTTGTCGATGTCCTCGAGCAGGGCCAGAGCCGGCTTGGCGAGCCGCGATTCCGTGTAGCGCATCGCCGCCGGAGGATCGCCGTCGACCGAGCCGAAATTGCCCTGCCCATCGATCAATTGCAGGCGCATGGAAAAATCCTGCGCCATGCGCACGAGCGAGTCGTAGATCGCCTGGTCGCCGTGCGGGTGATATTTGCCCATCACGTCGCCGACGATGCGCGCCGACTTGACGTATTTCCTGTCGGGCGTGTGGCCCTGTTCGTACATCGAGTAGAGAATGCGCCGGTGCACGGGCTTGAGCCCGTCCCGCGCATCGGGGAGCGCGCGCGACACGATCACGCTCATGGCGTAATCGAGGTAGGAGCGCTTCATCTCCTCGACGATGGAAATGGCACGGATATCCGAGGGGTTCTGGTCCCCCGGCTTGCTGTTGTCGTCGTCGGCCAAGTGCTTGAATCTCGGTTCGAATCCGGTGCCGCTTGATAGCCGATTCAGGGCCGAGAGGCCAAGCAAAATCGCCCCGTTTTGGGGCTTATTTCTTCCGCCATATCAATATCTTACCGGCGCTCTCGCGCCCGGTCCCGCCTGGCGGTCCCGATCCGGCCGCAATGCGTTCCAGGCCGCGCGGCATTGACCCCCTGCGGCGCCTTGGCTAACCCGCCTCATGCCCCTCGATGTCCTCGTCTCCGCGCTGGTGACGCTCCTGGTCGTGGTCGATCCGCTCGGCCTCGTCCCGGCCTTCATCGCGATGACGGAGGGTCTGCCGGCGGCCGCGCGGCGCGAGGCGGCCTTGCGCGCCAGCATCATCGCCGCGATCATTCTCACCGGCTCGGCGCTGATCGGAAGCTGGCTGCTGACGGCGCTCGGCATCGGCATTCCGGCCTTCCGCATCGCCGGCGGCCTGCTGCTGTTCTCGATCGCCACCGAGATGGTGTTCGGGGTGCGCATCGAGCGCGAGACGCGCACGGCCGAGATGGCCGTCAAGGAGCGGGTCCGCTACATCGCGGCCTTCCCCCTCGCCATCCCGTTGATGGCGGGTCCGGGCGCCATCACCGCCACCATCCTGCTCGCCGACCGCGCCGGGCGCGAGGTGACGGCGCTGGCCGGCCTGCTCGGCGTGATCGTCGTCGTCTGCGCCTGCGCGCTCGCCGCGTTTCTTGTGGCCGGACAGGTCGCCCGCTTCATCGGCACGACCGGCAATATCGTGATGTCGCGGCTGCTGGGCGTGCTGCTCGCGGCGCTCGCCGTCCAGTTCGTGATCGACGGCGTGCGCGCGGTCTGGGCCTGACGGCTAGGACGGCCCGAACAGCACCGCATGCATGATCCGCCCCGGCCAGAAGGTGAACAGGCCGGCGATCACAAGCGCGCCCGCAAACAGCGACACCATCGCCTTCTTGTGGCGCGGCACCTCGTGCCGATGCGCGCGCCACACGGCGACGGGAAGGACCAGCAGCGTCCAGACCGACAGCAGATGGATCGGGCTCCACGCGCCCCAGGTCCGCAACTCATGAATGAAGAACGAGCTGAGGCAGACGACGGCCATGAGCGTCACCCACGCCCAGCCGACCGCGCGATGCGGCAGCGTGCCTTTCGGCGCGGCGAGCTGGACGATACCGAGCCCGAAGGCGGCGATCGCGCTGAAGGCGTGGATCTGGATGGCCGCGGACGCATCCAGCAGGGGCGCAAGCGTCATCCGCCGCGGCCCTTCTGCGCCGCCGCCGCGCGCTCCCGCGCGCTCTTGAAGCCCGCGACGAAGCGCGCCAGCGTGTCGGACGTCCTGCCGCGCGGCAGCATCACCTCGACCAGCGAGAACATCCCGCGCCGCTTCACGGCGCGTTCGAGCGCGGCGGCAAGCTCCGCCCGCGTCGTCACCCGCTCCCCATGCCCGCCGAGCGAAGGCGCGATGGCGGCGAAGTTCCAGTCGTCGAGATTGTTGAACTTCGACTCCGGCTGGAACACGCGCAGCATTTCCCAGCTCGCATTGTTGAACAGCACGACGATCGGATCGAGCTTGTAGCGGCGGCAATTGCCGAGCTCCCAGCCGGTCATCTGGAAGGCGCCGTCGCCGACGAGGATCAGCGGCCGCCGTCCGGTCGCGGCGGCGCCCCCGATGCCGGCCGGCACGCCGAAGCCCATGCCGGCATAATAGCCGGGTGCCGCCAGCGCCGAATTCTCGATCTCCATCGCGGTGAACAGGCAGTCGCCCATGTCGGCGGTCATCGGCATGACGCCGTGCCGGTAGAACAGGTCGTTGATCGCGCAGGCGATATCGGAGGGCAGGATCGGCTTGTCGTCGGCCTTGAGATGGCGCGGATAGGTGACCTTGACCTTCCTCGATGCGCCCCTGGCCTTGCCGCCGCGCGGCGCCTGCGCGATCAGCGCGTCCACCAGCGCGTCGAGCGGAATTTCCGGATATTGGTGATGGCCGACCTGCACCTGCCGGTCGATCGCGATCATGGTGCGGCGCGGATCGAGCCTTCGCTGCGACAGGGCGAAATTGGTGTCGGAGACGATGACGCCGAGCAGCAGCAGCGCGTCCGCGCTCTCGACCAGCCTCGTGATGCGCGCGTCGCCCGCCGCGCCAAGATAGGTGCCGGCGACCACGTCCGGCGCAGCCGCGAGCAGGCCGCGCCCCATGAAGGTTGTCACGACCGGTACGCCGAGCCGGCGCGCGAGCGCCGCGACTTCCTTCTCGACGCCGTAGCGGCGGATTTCCACGTCCACGATGATCGCGGGCGATTTCGCTTGCGCGATCCGCGCGAGAATCTCGGCGGCGCATTCGGCGAGCGCCTCCTTGTCCGGCGGGCGGCGCGCCAGCACCGGCACCTCGGCGCATCTCGCGGCCACCATGTCGCGCGGAAACTCGATATAGACCGGCAGCGAGCGTTCGCGGGCGCTGGCCAGCACGCGCGCGATCTCGCGCGGCGCGGATGCGGCGTCGTCGAGCACCGCCTGGTCGCAGGTGATCTCGCGGAAGACTGCGAGCTGGGTGTCGATCGAGCGCGCCTGGTGATGGAGCTGGAAGCCGCTCGCGCGTTCGGCCGCGCCGGGGGCGCCGGCGATCACCACGACTGGCGAGCGCTCCGCATAGGCCCCGGCGATCGGGTTGACGAGGTTGAAGGCGCCCGCGCCATAGGTCACGACGGCAACGCCAAGTCCCGGATGATAGCGCGCGGCCGCGTCCGCCGCGAAGCCCACCGCCGGCTCGTGGCTCAATTCGAAATGCGGCAGGATCCGGCTGTCCTCGATCGCCTTGTAGAAGGGCAGCACGAAGTCGCCGGGAATGCCGAAGATTTCGCGCGCGCCATGTGCCTTCAGGGCATGAAGGAGACGGCGCGCCAGAGTGGAATCGGATGCAGGCATCGATCATTCCTAGCACAAACGCGCCTGACCGCGCGGGCGATGATGGCGATGCCGGCAAATCGGAGCGAGCGGCGCATGCCATCGATGCGGCGATCCCCGCGCGGCATGCGCGATCACGCCGCTGGCGCTGACGGCGAGCCGGCTGTGGCCTGTCGCGGCTCCCGCTACTTGTTCAGAAAGGCCGATATCCTGGCCGCCGCCTGGCCGATGCCGATCACGCCGTTGAGATGGCCATTCGGGCCCGTGAGCTGCCCGGTTTCGGCGCCGGAGATGTCCTTCGCGGTCTGCTCCACGAATGGCGCATAGAAAACGAGATCGGTGGGGGCATAGAGGATCAATGCCGGCACCTTGATCTTTGCGGGATCGGCGGAGGCGAGCTGGTTTGCCTTGACGAGATAGAGCAGATGATTGGCGTCGGCCACCCTGGCACGGGCCGCGGCGACGGCGTCGAGCGTGGTCTGGATCTTGAATTTGTTGCCGAAGGCAGCGGCCGGATCCTTGCCCTCCTGCGCGGGGGTCAGCCCGAAGGTCTTCTGCGCCCATTCCCAGTGGTTGGCGTGCAGCGTGATCGCCTTCAGCGACGCAGCCAGGCCATCCAGCGGCGGCTCCTTGCCGTAATAGTCGCCGCCATTCCATTTCGGGTCGAGGGTGATCGGCTGCGCCCAGATGTCGAGCCAGCCGATGAGATAGGGATCGGCGGCAGCGGTGCCGATCACGGCCACGATGCGGTCGACCAAGGCCGGATGGCTCGCGGCCCATTCATAGGTCTGCAGCGCGCCCATCGAGGCGCCCATCACCGCATGCAGCTTTCTGATTCCGAGGCTCTCGACCAGCGCCTTCTGGACGTTGACGAAGTCCTTGATGCTCACGACCGGAAACGTCATCCCATAGGGCTTGCCGGTGTCGGGATCGATGCTGGCCGGGCCCGTGGTCACCACGTTCGGTGCATGGACGTTCAGGTTGACCAGCGTGTCCGAGGAGATGACGTAAAACTTGTTGGTGTCGACCGCCTTGCCCGGGCCAACGATCGCATCCCAATAGCCGGGCGCAGGATCGCTGGCGGCGTATTTGCCAAAGGCATGGCTGGTGCCGGAGAAGAAATGCGCGATCAGGATGGCGTTGGACTTGTCGGCATTCAAAGTGCCGGCGGCTTCCCAACCGATCTTCACGTTCTTGATCGTCGCGCCCGCGGCCGTCGTGTAGTGCGGCAGTTCGAAGGTTTTCTTCTCGACGATCAGGTCGCCTTGCGCCACGGCCGCCAGCGGAAACGCGGCAAGGGCTGCCAGCGCAACGGCGCGCAACACCATCATCATGATCGACCTCCCGGAGTGATCTGCGACTTGTTCTGAGACTTGCGCCATCGTGCCACAAGCGCGCAAAGGCCGGCAGGTGTCACGCTGCCGGCCGGAGAAAATTGATCGCGCCAGGTTGTCCTGGACAAGTCGTCCTAGAACGGAATCTCGTCGTCCAGGTCGCCGCGCCCGCCGGCCCCCGCCATCGCGGGCCGGCGGCTCGCGGTCGGGCCGGGCGAGCCGAAATCGTCGCCGCCGGAGAATTCGGAGCGCTCGCCCCCGCCGCTGCGGCCGTCGAGCATCGTGAGCTGCGCGTTGAACCCCTGCAGAACGACTTCGGTCGAGTATTTGTCGTTGCCGTCCTTGTCGGTCCATTTGCGCGTCTGGAGCGCGCCCTCGATATACACCTTCGAGCCCTTCTTCAGATATTGCTCGGCGATCCGGCACAGGCCCTCGTTGAAGATCACGACGCGGTGCCACTCCGTCTTCTCCTTGCGCTCGCCGGTATTCTTGTCCTTCCAGGTTTCCGAGGTGGCGACGCTCAGGTTCGCGACCGGGCGGCCGTCCTGGGTGCGCCGGATTTCCGGATCCTTTCCGAGATTGCCCACGAGGATCACCTTGTTCACGCTGCCTGCCATCGCACGCTCCTGTCCGCCTGTTGCGGCACCCTAGCCACTACGCGCCCGCCCTGCCCGCCATATCGGGTCTTTTCCACCGCAATCCACCCCGGCCCTGAATCGGGGCGTGGTGGCGCTCCGCTCCGCCATGTTCCTTCTTTGTTCTCACAATAGCGGCCATTCCGCAAGAGCGCAATCCGCCGCCGCCTGCCGGTTTCGATCAGTTCCGCGCCGCCGCCGCGGACGGGTCGGGGCGCTGCAGCCGGAGAAAGGCGAAGCCGACGACCGGCAGCAGGATATCGCTCCAGAGCATGATGCCGGCATTGCCGGGCGCGAAATTGTGCGCGGTGACCATCTGATAGATGTGTCCGCCGGCGGCGCCCCACAGAAAGCAGGCCGGCCCCAGGATCGCGGCAATCCGCATCTCGCGCCCGCCCCGAAAGGCCAGGAAGCCGATCAGCGCAAAGCCGAGGCTCGCGAAGCCGACCTCAAGCTGGAAGGGGCTGTCCGCCCAGCCGATGAAGCGCGCGGCCATCTCGCCGAAAAAGACGTGAAAAACAAAATTGTACAGATACGACACGCCGACCGAGAAGAAGAGAAACCACGAGAACAGCGCCTCGATCACCGCCGCGCGGCTTCGCGCGGGCATCCAGACAATCTGGATCGCGGACGCGACCAGCCCGATCGCGAAGAAGGTCAGCGTGAAGTTGCCGAGAACGAATGCGATCAGTGATGCCATGCGGGCCCCCGACCAGCCCATACAGCGCGCCGGCCGCTTTTGTCACGTCCTCAGCTTGGGCAAGCCCTGTCTCAGCTTGAAGTAATCCGGCCACGGGTCGGAGCGCCCGATGACGCGCGGCGCGCCGCCGACATCGACCGGATGCGCGTCCTTGGCGCGCGCAAGCTGCGGCCATGACACGGGCACGGCGACATAGGCGCCCGCGCGCGCCCGCGTCGAATAGGGCGCGATCGCGGTCGCGCCGCGCGTGTTGCGCAGATAGTCGATGAAGATTTTGCCGTGCCGCTTGGCCTTCGACATGGTCGCGACATAGCGGTCGGGCTCGTCCGCCGCCATCATGCGCGCCATCGCCTCGGAGAAATCGCGGTGCTCGTCCCAGGTATGCCCGCGCCGCAGCGGCACGACGACATGCACGCCCTTGCCGCCGGTCAGCATCGCGAAGGATTTCAGCCCGAGATCGGCCAGCCGGTCGCGCATCGCCTTCGCGCCCGCAATCACGGCCTCGAAGGGCAGCCCCGGATCGGGATCGAAATCGAACACCATGCGGTCGGGTTTCTCCACGTCGTCGACATGGCAGCCCCAGACATGCAGTTCCAGCACGCCCATCTGCACGGCCGCGACCAGCCCCTGCCGGTCGCGAATATAGAGATAGTCGTCGGTGCCGGATTTTTCGCGGATGCGGACTTTCTCGAATTGCTCGGGGAATCCGTCCGAGGCGTGCTTCTGGAAAAAGCATTCGGCGCCGCTGCCGCGCGGGCAGCGCACCAGACTGACCGGCCGCTCGGCGACATGCGGCAGGATATGATCGGCGATGGCGAGATAGTAATCGATCAGTCCGCGCTTGGTGACGCCCTGCGCCGCAAACAGCACCCGGTCGGGATGCGTGACGCGCACGCCCTCGATCGTCTCGGCATCCTTGCCGCCATGCACGGCCGCCGCAGCCTTGCGCGCGCGCGCGTAGCGGATTTTCCGCTTGCGCGGCGCGGCGCCCGCCCCGTTCTCCGCCTCTGCCCGCGACACCGGCACTTCCCTTGTGACTTCGACGGCGGGCTTGTCGCCGCGCAGACCCTTGAACGAGCCCTGCCGCACCAGATTGTCGCGCGTCCAGCCCCGAAACGCGATCTCGGCGACGAGCTTGGGTTCGAGGAAGCGCGCCTGGCGCGCGATCGCGCGCGGCACGTCGCGCACGGGCGGCGTCCTGCGCGCGAGCGCCTTGAAGGTTTCGGAGAGCCCTTTCAGCCGGGCGCCGGAATAGCCGCTGCCGACGCGCCCCGCATAGCGAAGCTCATCGCCCTCGCGCACGGCGAGCAGCAGCGACGAGAACGGCCGGCCGGCCTTGGCGGACGGCCGCCAGCCGATGATGACGAATTCCTGCTCCATGCCGCATTTGGTCTTGAGCCAGGCCGTGCTGCGGCCGGAGCGATAGGGTGCGTCGGCCTGTTTGGAGACGATGCCCTCGAGCTGCATCTTGCAGGCGCGCGCGAACACCTCCTCGCCGTGGCCCTCGACATGATCGGAATAGACCAGCGGGCCGCCGGCCTTGGCGCTTCCGAGCAGCGCCTTCAGCCGCCTCTTGCGCTCCGCCAGCGGCGTCCGGCGCAGGTCCTCGCCATCGAGGGCGAGAATATCGAACAGGTAATAGCCGATCCCCGCCCCGCCATTCGTGAGCGCATCCTGCAGCGCGCCGAAATCGGTATGGCCCGCCTTGTCGGCGACCGCGATCTCGCCGTCCAGCAGCGCGCAGTCGCAGGGCAAGGCGGACAGCGGCGCGACCAGCGGGCGGAAGCGCGTCGTCCAGTCGAGACCGTTTCGCGTGTAGATGACGACCTCGCCGTCCGCGATCGCCGCGATCGCGCGATAGCCGTCATACTTGATCTCGTGCAGCCAGCCCGCGCCCGGCGGCGGCGCATCGACCAGCGTTGCGAGCTGCGGCGCTATAAAGGGCGGGAGCGCGCAGTCTTTTTTTTTACGCGACGCGTCGCCGTCTTGCGCCCTGCCGCGGTCTTGCCCGCGGCCGCCTTCGTCGCGGATCGCCTGGCCGGCGTCGAGAGAATGATCGGCTCGCCCGCCTTCGCCGATGCGCCGCTCTTCCTGCCGGAATGCCAGACCTTCGTCCCGCCTGCGATCTCCTCCATCGAGCGCCCGCTCTTCACGCTGGTCGTCTCGCGCTCGGTCACCGGCCTGCCGCGCGTGCGGACATGCTCGTCCTTCTCCTTGATCAGCAGCCAATTGTCCTTGTCGGACTTCGAACGCGCGCGCAGCCGCACCAGCGCCCAGTTCCCCTTGAGCCGCTCGCCGTGCAGGGTGAAGCTGAGCTTGCCCTTGCGGAGCGCCCCGTCGACATCGGCCTGATGCGGCGTCCAGGTGCCGCGGTCCCACAGCATCACCGTGCCGCCGCCATATTCGCCCTTCGGAATCGTGCCCTCGAACGAGCCGTATGCGACCGGGTGGTCCTCGACATGCACGGCAAGCCGCTTGTCGTCCGGATTTTCGCTCGGACCCTTCGGCACCGCCCAGCTCATCAGGGTGCCGTTCCATTCGAGGCGGAAGTCGTAATGCAGCCGGCTGGCGTCGTGCTTCTGGATCACGAAGCGCAGCCTGCGGCCGGACGCCTTGCGCACGCCCTTCGGCTCTGGCGTACGCGCGAAATCGCGCTTGGCGTGATAGTCGCGGAGACTGCCTTGCGCCATGAACCCCTCTTACGCCGCCCTGCGTCGTCCGCCCTTGCGCGCAGGCTTGGCGCGCGCCTTAGATTTCGAGGCCGCCCGGCTTGCCGGCTTGCGGCCCTCCGTGGCGTCGGCTTTCCCGCCCGTCTTCTGGCCCACGCTGCGCTTGAGCGCGTCCATCAGGTTGATGACGTTGGAGGCCGGCGGGGTCTCCTCGATCTCGCGGGGGGCACGCTTGTGCAGCTTGGCGTCGATCAATTCGCGCAAGGCGACCGTGTAGGCGTCCTTGAACTTCTCCGGGTGGAAAGCGCCGGCCTTCTTCTCGATCAGCTCTTCCGCAAGCTCGACCAGGTCCTTGTCGACGCTCCTGCTCGTGATGCCTTCGAAGACGGTTTCCGGCTTCTTCACCTCGTCGGCATAGCGCAACGTCTCCATCAGGAGACCCTTGCCATAGGGCTGGATCGCGATGATCGAGCCTTCTCCGCGGACCACGACCTGGCCGAGCCCGATTTTCTTGGTTTTGCGCAGCGCGTCGCGCAGCACGATATAGGCCTCCTCGGCGTCCTCGTCGTCCTCCGAGGGGATCATGTAATAGGGCTTTTCGAGATAGATCGGATCGATGGCGCCCTGGTCGACGAACTGCACGAGGTCGATCGACTTCTTGGCTTCGAGCTTCACGTCCGCGATCTCCTCGTCGGACAGCAGCACATACTTGCCCTTCTCGACCTCGTAGCCCTTCACGATCTCGCTCGGATCGACCGGCCCGATGCCCGGCACCACCTTTTCGTAGCGGATACGCTTGCCGCTCGGCTCGTGGATCTGATTGAAGGAAATCCGGCTTGCCGTTTTCGTCGCCGGGACGATGTCGACCGGAATGGAGACGAGCGCGAGCCGGATGCGGCCCGACCAGTACGCACGGGTAGCCATCGGATTACCCCTTACAACGCGCGACACCTGTCGCAATTAGATTGGAACGGTCGTATGGCCGACAAGTTCCTTTCCCGTATACGTTCCCGCTCCGTTCTCGCATTGACGCATTAATTCGTCGCGGCCAGTTTGCGCTTTCTTTCGGCGGTCGGGAGAAACACGTCCGTGTCGGTGCGCGCATCCATCCGGGAGCTCCTGGCAGCCGGCTCCGACCTGCATGCGCGCGGCGACCTCGCGGAGGCGGAGCGCTGCTTCCAGCGCATCGTTCTGCTGGACCCGCAACACCCGGCAGGTCTGCACCGGCTCGGCCAGATGGCGCATCTGCGCGGCGATCACGCCAGGGCCTCCGACCTGATCGGGCGGGCGCTCGCGCGCGATCCGCGCCGCGCCGACGCCCATCACGATCTCGGGCTTGCTCTCGCCGCGCTCGGCCGCACCGAAGCGGCGCTCGATCACTTCAGCCGCGCCGCGACGCTCGATCCGTCGCATGCCCAGGCGGCCTTGCAGACGGCCCGCACTCTCGCCGCACTCGGGCGCGGCGACGAAGCCGGCGCATGGAACGCGCGCTTCGCCGACCTCACGACCGATCATGCCAAAGCCTGCCTGCGCCGGGGCGAGACGCACGAGGCGCTCGCCCTCCTGTGCCGCGCGCTCGAAATCGATGCCAGCGACGCGCGCAAGAGTCTGTTCGTGCGCTGGCTGCGCGCCCATGACACCTTTCCCGACACCTTGCCGCTTGCCGAGTTGCTGCCGCGCGCGATCGCCGAGCCGTGGGGCCGTCCGCAGGACCTCGCGCCGCTCGCGATCTCGCTGATCAAGATGCGCGGCCCCGTCGCCGATCTGCTCGCGCGGACACCGCTTGTCGTCGACGATGCCGCCTATGCGGCAATTGCCGGCAACCGCATGCTCGCCGCGCTCATGGAGAATGTGCCGATCGCCGACATCCGGATCGAGGAATTGCTCCGCCGCCTGCGGTCCGACGTGCTGGCACGCGCCGCGGCCGGCGACGACACGCGCGCGGTGCCGACCGTCGCATGCCTGTTGGCGCATCAGTGCTTCATCAACGAATATCTCTACGATCTCGGCGACGAGGACCGCGCTCGCGCGGCGGCGTTGCGCGAGCGGCTGATGAAGGCGGCTGACGACGGCCCGCCGTCGCTCCTGCTCGTTGCCGCTGTCGCCTCCTGCTTTCCGCTGCACAGCCTGCGCCTTCCCGGCATGCTCGACAAGCTGCCGTGGCCCGATGCGGGGATGGCCCTGATCGCGCGGCAGCTGCACGAGCCGCGCCGCGAGCGCGCGCTGTGCGACGCCATCCCGCGCCTCACGCCGATCGACGATGCGGTGTCGCAGCGCGTGCGGGCGCAATACGAGGAGAATCCCTATCCGCGCTGGATCAAGCCCGCGCCGCAACCGGTCCCTGTGCCGTTCGATACGGCGCTGTCGGAAGACTTGCCGCGCGCGCCGCTCCGGCCTCTCCGCAAAACCGACAAGCTCGACGTGCTCGTGGCCGGCTGCGGCACCGGCCAGCAGGCGATCGAGACCGCCCGCCGTTTCGCGGGCGCGCATGTGCTGGCGGTCGATCTCAGCCTCGCGAGTCTCGCCTATGCCCGCCGCAAGACCGACGAGCTCGGGCTGACCAATATCGATTACGCGCAGG
Source organism: Pseudorhodoplanes sp. (assembly GCA_013388965.1). Lineage (GTDB taxonomy): Bacteria > Pseudomonadota > Alphaproteobacteria > Rhizobiales > Xanthobacteraceae > Pseudorhodoplanes. The sequence continues at coordinate 13,129 of JACAEG010000154.1, forward strand.
CCGATATTCTCAAACTTCCCGAATGCGGACGCGATTTCGACGTCATCGACAGCGTTGGCGTGCTGCACCACATGGCCGATCCTTTTGCCGGCTGGCAGGCGCTCCTGGACATCCTGCGGCCCGGCGGCGCGATGCGCGTGGGGCTCTACAGCCGGCTGGCACGCTCCGGCATTTCGGCGGCGCAGACATTGGCGGCCGCGCGCGGCTACGCGGCCGATCCGGACGGCATCCGCGCCTGCCGGCGCGACATCCTCGCGCTACCGGCGGATGCGCCTGCGTGCGCGGTGCTGAAGTTCAACGACTTCTACAGCATGAGCGAATGCCGCGACCTCCTCTTCCACGTGCAGGAGCATCTCCTGACGGTGCCGCAGCTTGCGGATTTCATCGCGCGCTCCGGCGTCGCCTTTCTCGGCTTCATCGTCGGGCCGCAGGTGCGCGACGCCTATGCCGCGCGCTTCCCGAAGGACAAGAGGATGACCGACCTCGCGAACTGGCACATCTTCGAAACCGAACGGCCCGATACCTTCGCCGGCATGTACCAGTTCTGGGTGCAGAAGCCCTCCAGCTGATTCTCCGATTCGCGGAAGCCTTCGCTGCGATTGCGCGTGACGCCGCACCGCCCCGTCCGCCACAATGTCCTATGGGCGAAGGTGATTCTCCATGAACCGGAAGGCGCGGCGCGCCGCGCGCAGCGAGACCGTGAGGCGGACGCCGCAGCGCGCGCCCGCGGCCGGACCGAATCTCGTCGACCTTGCCCCCGCGCTCGCCTATCACAGCCTCGGGCTGATGCTCGCCTCGGAAGGACGCCACGAGGACGCGCTCGACAGCTTCATCCGCTGCATCGAGCTTGAGCCGCAATACTGGGAGGCGCATCACGGCCTGTGCCGCTCCCTGATGGCGCTCGGGCAGTTCGGCTCCGCCGCGGCGCATTGCCAGCAGCTCGCCGCGCTCAATCCGGGCGATGCCCTGACCCTGAACAACCTCGCCCTCGCGCGGCTCGGGGCCGGCGATGCCGGCGGCGCGCTCGACGCGGTGTGCCGCGCGCTGGCGGTCGACGACCTGACGGAAAGCCGCAGCATCCTCGTCCTGTGCGCGCAGGCCGGAGCCGGGTTTCCCGATACGCCAGCAATGCGCGCGCTCATGGCGCGCGCGATGCGCGAGCCCTGGGGCCGGCCCGCCGATCTGTCGCTCCCTTGCGCCAGGCTCGTCATGGCCGATCCCGCGATGGCCGCTGTGGTCGCGGCGATCGATGCCGCCTGGCCGCAACCTCCGGCGGAACTGCTGGCGTCACCCGGATTCGCCGCTGCGGCACGCGATCCGCTGCTGCGCTGCCTGCTCGAAAACGCGCCCATCGCCGACCACGCGCTGGAACGCGCCCTGACCGCGATCCGTGCCGCCATGCTCGAGCGTGCGGTTGCGGTCGCGCCGCACGATGGCATGGACGCGGACACGCTCGCCTTCTTCTGTGCGCTCTCGCGTCAATGCTTCATCAATGAATATGTCTTCGATCTGCAGCCGCGCGAAATCCGGCTGCTCGACAATTTGCGGGACAGGACAATCGCCGCCCTGCATGCCGGTGCCGCCCTGTGCCCGCTCCGGCTCGCTGCGCTCGCCGCCTACGCGCCGCTGCATGACCTCGGCCTCGATGCCGCCCTGCTGGCGCGCGCTTGGCCGCAACCTGTCGCGGATCTCCTGACCCAGCAGGTCCGCGAGCCGGCGCAGGAGGCGCGGCTGCGCGGCGCCATTCCGCGCCTCACCTCGGTCGCCGACGGCGTCTCCGTTGCGGTCCGCCGGCAATACGAGGAAAACCCCTATCCGCGCTGGGCGAAGGCCGCGCCCTCCGGCAAGACGATGGCGCTGAATGCGAGGCTGCAGGCGCAGTTTCCGTTGGCGGGCTTTCGTCCGCTGGACCTGTCGCATTCCGTCGCGGTGCTGGTCGCGGGCTGCGGCACCGGCCAGCAGCTCGTGGACGTGGCGCAGCGCATCGCGCAGGCGCGCGTGCTCGCGGTCGATCTCAGCCTTGCGAGCCTCGCCTATGCGAAGCGCAAGACCGACGAACTCGGCCTCGCCAACATCGAATACGGCCAGGCCGACATTCTCAAGCTTGGCGCGCTCGGCCGTCGCTTCGACATGGTCGATTGCGGCGGCGTGCTGCATCATCTCGGCGATCCCGAGGCCGGCTGGCGCGTGCTGGTTTCCTTGCTGAAGCCCGGCGGCGTGATGCGGATCGCGCTTTACAGCGAGGTGGCGCGCCGGCATGTCGTGGCCGCCCGCGCCTTCGTCGCGGAGCGCGGCTATCTCGCCGACGCCGACGGCCTGCGGAAATTCCGCCGCGACGTGCGCGCGCTGCCGGACGACGATGTCGTGAAGCTCGTCGCCCGGAGCCCGGACTTCTTCACGCTGAGCG
>JACAEG010000253.1 GCA_013388965.1 Pseudorhodoplanes sp.
CGCCGAGATGCGGGCGGAGGCCGACGAGGTCGTCTGTCTCGAAGCCCATGACTATTTTGAGGCGATCGGCCTGTATTACCGCGACTTCCGGCAGCTCAGCGACGCGGAGGTGATTCATGTTCTGCAGACGGCAAAGCCGGGAAAGGCGGCAGCCTCGCCCGCATGACGCGCGCAAGCCTCCCGACTCAGCGTCCCGCCCGCCGCGTTCCGGCCCGGGCCTCCCGTTCGCGCACGACCTGCCGCGCGGGCTTGTCGCTACGCAGGCCGACGAAGGCGGGATGACGCATCTGCCCGTCCGACGTCCATTCGGTGAATTTCACTTCGCAGACGAGCCTGGGCGTCACCCAGGTCGTGACGTCCTCGTGCGGAATCGGATGGTCGAAGGGCGAGCGCCTGCGCACCAGCGGCATGAGCTTGCGGTGGATCGCCTGCAGGCTTTCCTTAGTGAAGCCCGTGCCGGCATGTCCGGCATAAAGCCATTTGCCGCCGGCCCGCAGCCCGAGCACCAGCGCGCCGAAATATTTCCGCGAGCGGCGCGGCTGCGTGAAGCCGCAGATCACCACTTCCTGGCGGCGCGTGGTCTTGATCTTGAGCCAGTCGCGCGTGCGCTGGCCGGAGCGATACGGGCTGTCCGCGCGCTTGGCCACGATGCCCTCGAGCCCGAGCCGGCGCGCGCGCCGGAACAGCCCGATCCCGTGCTCCTTCACGTGCCGGCTGAAGCGGATGGCTGCGTCCTTCGGCAGAATCGGGCGAAGCAGGCGCTTGCGCTCGAGAAGCGGAAGCCTGCGCACATCCCGGCCGTCGAGGGACAGCAGATCGAAAACGCAATAGCGCAACCGCGCGCGGCCGCGCCGTGCATTCTGCAGGAGCTGGAAGCGCGAGCGGCCACTGCTGTCCAGCGCCACCAGTTCGCCGTCGAGCACGGCGCGGTGCCGGATTTTCGATAGGGCGCCGGCGACCGAGGGATAGTCCGGCGTGATGCGCTCGCCGCCCCGCGAATACAGCATTGCCGCGCCACGCTCGATTTTCGCGATCACGCGAAAGCCGTCCCACTTGGTCTCGAAGACCCAGTCCGGATGGTCGAAGGGCCGGTCGATCAGCGCCGCCAGCATGGGCCGCAGCGCAGCTCCGCGCAATGCATGCGCCGCGCCGGCTTTTCGCGCCGTTTGCCGAAATTTTCGTTCCGGGCGAGAATGTTTTTCGGGGGGCATCGGCGCCAGCATCGCATAACCGCCCCTCCGGGCGCGAATCGATCTGCCCTCTCACACCACACCGAAACTGGCGAAATTCCGAGACAAAATTGCGGACGGTCCCGATTTCGGTTTTTGCGCTTTGTCAATCCGTTTCCATTTTTCATCTCTATCCTGCAATGCGCGATTGAAGTCCACCAGAACGAGAGAGGAGGATTTCGACATGGCTGAAACCGCAACCAAGCTTCCCGTCAAGACCGGAGAGAGGGACGAAGCGGCGCCGCAGATGTGGCATCCGTTCGAGACCTTGCGCCGGCAGATCGATCGCCTGTTCGAGGATTTCGGGCCGGATCTCTGGCGCGCGCCGTTCGCGCGCTCGACATTCGACGTCGAGCCGTTCTGGCGGCGCGACTGGGCGCTCGCCACGACGCCGGCCGTCGATATCGTCGAGAAGGACAATGCCTTCGAGCTCACCGCCGACCTGCCGGGCATGGACGAGAAGAATATCGAGGTGAAGGTCTCCAACGGCACGCTCACGATCAAGGGCGAGAAGCAGGAGGAGAAGGAAGAAAAGAAGAAGGACTATTACCTGAAGGAGCGCCGCTTCGGCTCGTTCGAGCGCTCGTTCCGCGTGCCCGACAGCGTTGCTGCCGACAAGATCGAGGCGCAGTTCAAGAAGGGCGTCCTGACCGTCACGCTGCCCAAGACCGCCGAGGCCCAGAAGCCGGCGAAGAAAATCGAGGTCAAGGCGGCCTAGACGGCGCACGCACGCATCAATCAAGTGCCGGCTTGCGCCGCATCGGCGCAACCTGCGGACAGCAAGGAAGCCGCGGGCGGGGCCGCGATTGCGGCGGCCGCCCGCGCTTTCATTGGAGTTGCGGCAGGGCGACCGGCATGCGAATTTCAGACCTGTCCTCGCTGCTCCGGGGATAGCGGGCGTCGCCTCGCTTTGTATCCCCCTCCTCCAGCAGGATTGCATGGCCGGCATCGTCAATTCGGACGGGCGGACCGGGCCCGATACCGAGCCGGCAGAGATTGTCTCGCTCGCCCGATATCGCCCGTTCGCGCTGTTCTGGCTGTCGCGGGTCGCGGCCGTCGCCGCCCTGCAGATGCAGGCGGTGGCGGTGGGCTGGCAGATCTATGCGCTGACCGGCAGCGCGCTCGATCTCGGCCTGGTCGGCCTCGCGCAATTCACGCCTTCGGTGCTGTTCATGCTGGTCGCCGGGCACGCCGCCGACCGCTACGACCGCCGCCTGGTGCTGCGCCTCGCACAGCTGGTGGAGGGGCTGGCGACGGCCGCCCTCGCCTACGGCACCTTCACCGGCTCGCTCACGCGCGAGTCGATTTTCGCGCTCGTCTTCCTGATCGGGCTCGGCCGCGCCTTCGAGGCGCCCACCGTGCTCACTTTCCTCGCCATCCTGGTGCCGCCGGGCCTGCTCTCGCGCGCCATCGCGGGCTCGTCCTCCGCCACGCAGGTCGCGACCATCGGCGGGCCGGCCATCGGCGGGCTCCTCTATGCGCTCAGTCCCACATTCACCTACGCGCTGTGCACGACGCTGTTCTTCGCCTCGGTCATTCTGCTGTCATTCGTCAGAGCCCGCTTCGCCCCGCCCGAACGCAAGCCGCCCGATCTCGCCTCGCTGTTCGCCGGCATCACCTTCGTGCGCCGCAATCCGCTGATCCTCGGCGCGATCTCGCTCGACATGTTCGCCGTGCTGCTCGGCGGCGCCACCGCGCTGCTGCCGATCTTCGCGCGCGACATCCTGGAGACCGGCCCGTGGGGCCTCGGCATGCTGCGCGCCGCGCCCGCCGTCGGCGCGCTGGTGATGGCCGTGATGCTGGCGCGGCTGTCGTTCGGCCGGCATGCCGGGCGCAAGATGTTCCTGGCCGTCGCCGTGTTCGGGATCGCAACGCTGGTATTCGGGCTCTCGACCTCGTTTCCGCTGTCGCTCGCGGCGCTGGCGGTGCTGGGCGCCGCCGATGTGGTCAACGTGGTGGTGCGCCAGACCATCGTGCAGATGCAGACGCCCGACGAGATGCGCGGCCGCGTCACCGCGGTCAACACGCTGTTCATCGGCACGTCCAACCAGCTCGGCGAGTTCGAATCGGGCGTGCTCGCGGCATTCGTCGGCGCGGTGGCGGCGGTCGCGATCGGGGGCGCCGGCACGTTGCTCATCGTCGCGCTCTGGATGAAGCTGTTTCCCGAATTGCTCAACGTGGACAGGATCGAGGGCCCGCGCCAATGAACGACACGACAAAAGCCGCCGACGTCGAAGTGCTGCGCTCGGACGCCGTGCTGCCGAGAGGGCTGCCGTTTCCCGACGGCGTGCGCGTCGGCAATCTGGTCCTGATGTCCGGGCAGATCGGCATCAGGCCCGGCACGCTCGACCTCGTGCCGGGCGGCATCGAGGCGGAGACGCGGCAGACATTCGAGAATCTGCGGCTGACGCTGGCGGCGCACGGTCTCTCGCTGAAGGACATCGTGCGCGTGCAGGCGATGCTTGCCGACATGGCGGAATGGCCGCGCTTCAACGCGGTCTATCTCGAATTCTTTCCCGACGCAGCGCCCGCTCGCTCGGCCTTCGGAGCGACAGGTCTCGCGCTCGGCGCGCGCGTGGAGGTCGAGGTGTTTGCAGCGGTGCGCTCGAACTGACGCACTTCAGTTTCGGCTCATTCCCGCGCAAGCGGGAATCTTGAACACGATTCCGGATCCCCGCTTGCGCGGGGACGAACGGACCGTCACGCCGTCAGCTTCAGCTCGGCGTCCGCCTCGTCGGCCTTGCGCAGCCAATGGTCGAGGAAATGCGACAGCCAGTTCTGCATGCCGTAATCGTAGACCCAGCGATCCTCGTAATGCGCCATGCGCTGCTTGGCGCCGGGCAATTCCATGCGATGCGCGCCGGTGATCGTCCACTTGCACATCATCTTGTGCGTGACTTCCGGGTGGAACTGGATGCCGAAGGCGCGTCGGCCATGCCGGAAGGCCTGGCAGGGAAAGGTGTCGCCCTCCGCCAGGAGGGTGGAGGCCGGCGGCAGGTCGAAGCCCTCGCGATGCCATTGATAGACGTGGTCGGGCCAGATTTCGCAGATCGACCGCCCCTCCGCGGTCGGGCGGATCGGGTAATAGCCCACCTCGACCTGACCCTCGGCGTGAAAATCCACCTTGCCGCCGAGCGTCAGCGCCAGCATCTGCGCACCGAGGCAGATGCCGAGAAAGGGCTTGTCTTCCTTCAGCGGGACATTGATCCAGTCGATCTCGCGGCGGATGTAATCGTCCGGGTCGTTCGCGCTTTGCGGACCGCCAAAGATGATCGCGCCGCCGTGGCCGGCCATCGTCTCGGGCAGGGGATCGCCGAAACGGGGCCTGCGGATGTCGAGGGTGTAGCCGCGCCTTGTCAGGTAATTGCCGACGCGGCCGGGGGTCGAATGCTCCTGGTGCAGGACGATCAGGATCGGCGCAGTCATGTCATGTCGCGACAATGGCTCAACTGAACATCCTTGATTCGTAAGGTGTTCGGGCCGCATGGCAAGCGCATGGCGCGCTGGTCGGCTATGAATTCGGCTTGGGGCTCGGGTTGGCGGTGACCTTGGGGGCCGGCGAGACGCTGCGTCTGCGGGCGCTCTGGCGCGCGCCGGTCGCCGCGATCAGCGCGCCGCGCGGCATGAAGCGCGGCACCTGGGTCACGAACTTGGTGAACAGGCCAGGCGCCACGACACGACGTCCGGCCAGCAGACCGCGATAGGCCTCCTCCGCCACCCTGGCGGGGGCGACGGTCAGCGCGCGCGGAATGTGCTCGTCGTGAATGCCGGCGCGGGCCTGGAACTCGGTCGGTACCGGACCGGGGCACAGCGCCGTCACGCGGATCCCCTGCGGCGCAAGCTCGTGATGCAGCGCCTCGCTGAACGACAGCACGAAGGCCTTGGTGGCGTAATAGACCGCCATGCCCGGGCCCGGCAGGAAGCCCGCCACCGAGGCGACATTGAGAATGCCGCCACGGTGCCGCGCCAGCGGCTCGATGAAGGAAAGCGACAGGTCGGTGAGCGTGCGGCAATTGAGGTCGATCATGCGCAGCTGCTCGGCGCGATCGAGCGTCGAGGCATGACCGAGCAGGCCGTAGCCGGCATTGTTGACGATGGTGTCCGGCTCGAGATTCTCCGCCGCAAGATAGTCGCTGATCCGCGCGGCGGCATCGGGCTCGGACAGATCGAGCGGCAGGACCAGCGGCCGCGGGCCGCCCGGTTCGAGCTCGTCGGCCAGCGCCACCAGGCGCTGCTGGCGCCGGGCGATCAGCAGCAGCCGATGGCCGTGACGCGCGAATACGCGCGCGAGTTCTTCGCCGATCCCGGCCGATGCGCCGGTAATGACGGCAACGGTTCTTTTCTGATTCATGATCCGGCTTTCGCAGCGACACCCTGTTCGGCCACCCGCTGCTTCAGGCTGACGCGGTCGCGGGCCGAGATACCCAGCAAATCGGCCGCGCGCCACACCACATTGTCCTCGAACTCGTTGACCTTGC
>JACAEG010000048.1 GCA_013388965.1 Pseudorhodoplanes sp.
AGCAGCACGCGCTGGCCCTCCGTCTCGACGCCCTCGGCCAGGATTTTGAGCCCAAGCGCGTTGCCCAGCGCGACGATCGCCTGAATCATGGCGCCGCTATGGCCGCTGCGGCCAAGCGGCTCGACGAAAGAGCGGTCGATCTTCAGCTTGTCGAAGGCGAAGCGCTGCAGATAGCTCAGGCTGGAATAGCCCGTGCCGAAATCGTCCAGCGCGATCTGCACCCCGAGTTCGCGCAAGGCATCGAGCTGGCGCTTGGCCTCGTCGGGATCGTGGACCAGCACGCTCTCGGTCATTTCGAGCGTCAGCTTGGCAGGCGCAATGCCATGCTCGCCCAGCAGGCGGGCGACGTCGTCGGCAAGCTTGCGGTCGCGGACCTGAACCGGCGAAAGGTTGACCGACATGTAAATCTCGGGCCAGCGCCCGGCATCGGACAGGGCGCGGCGCAGCACGTATTGACCGAGCAGGCTCATCTGGCCGGTCTCCTCCACCACCGTGACGAATTCCATCGGGGCGACCGATCCCCGTTCGGGGTGGGTCCAGCGCAGCAAAGCCTCGACGCCGACGATGCGGGCGCCGGCAGCGGCGATGATCGGCTGATAGTGAACGTCCAGCTCTCCGCGCTCGATCGCTTGCCGCAGATCCTCGGCAATCTGGCGCCGCTCGGTCGCGCCAGCCTCCATGCTCTCTTCGAACGCCAGGATGCGGCCGCGACCCGCCGCCTTGGCGGCGCGCAGTGCGACATGCGCCTTGCGGATTAGTTCGTCGCGCCCCGTTGCGTCGACCGGGGATCGCGCGATGCCGGCGCTCAGGCTGACCGGACAGGTGCGCCCCTCAACGACGAGAGGCCGTTGCATGAGCTCGCAGACCCCCCGCAGCAGCGCGACAGCCGCGTCGCCTTCCCCGTTCAGAGCGAGCAGAAACTCGTCGCCGGCGAGGCGCCCCGCGATCATGCCCGCGGGGACCGAGGACTTGAGACGCTCGCCGAAGGCGGCAAGCACCTTGTCGCCGTAACTATGGCCATGCCTGTCGTTAATGTCCTTGAAACCGTCGAGATCGAGGTCGGCGATGGTCGTGATCTCGCCCGGCTTGCGCCCCGCCAGCATCGCATCGAGCAGGTCGAGCGAGCGCCGATGGCTGTCGACGCCGGTCAGGGGATCGACATTCCGCAACCGGTCGACCTGCTCGTCGTCTGCGCGCAGCAGCGCCCGCGTCCGCCGCAATTGCCAGATCAGCACCGCGCCGAGCGCCGCGAGCAGCGCAAGGCAGAGCGCCGCGAACGGCCACAGCCTCTCGAGGAATTCTCCGGCCGGTCGTTCGGCATCGAAACTCAGCCATCCGATGATGCGGCCGGCGCGATCCATCACGGATTGCAGTTCGCCGCTCTGGGCGGACGGGGTGTCGACGAGGCGAAGCCCGCTCACGCCGGCGCTGCGCTCGATCTGCCGCAATCCCTGACGCTCGAGACTGGGAAATTCGCCGATGATCGCGCGCGATTCCTCGACCGCCTGGCGCAACGCCTCGCGCTGGCGCGCCTCCACGCGCGCATCCATCCAGGCTGCGACCAGGAGCGCGCCCACGATGAAAATGGCGGGTATCGCCGCAGCCGCGATCGTCAGGGCGGTCACGACCCAGTCCGCGATCAGCCCGCGGCCGTCCCTTTCGATGAAAACACGCATAATGCTGCGACGCGACGACTTTTCTGAAGGCCGCAGCGTAACGAACGATGGTTAACGCGCGGTCATTACCGCAGTCCGAACCACATCGTCGCAATGCCGAGAAAAGAGGCAAATGCCACGACATCGGTGACCGTGGTGACGAACGGACCCGACGCGATGGCCGGGTCGGCACCCATCCGGATCAGCCCGATCGGAATGATGATGCCGCCAAGCGCGGCCGCACACAGGACGCAGATCATCGCGAGCCCGAGAACGATGCCGAGTTCCGTGACCTGAAACCAGGCAACGGCGATGGCGCCCATGATAATTGCAAAGCCAAGACCGTTAAGCACGCCAACCAGAAATTCCCTGCGCACGACCCGCCAGGAATTGGCGTCGCCGAGATCGCGCGTGGCGAGCGCGCGAACGGCGACCGTCATGGTCTGGGTTCCGGCATTGCCGCCCATGCTGGCGACGATCGGCATCAGCACCGCGAGCGCCACCATTTTCTCGATCGACCCTGAGAATTGACGGATCACCCAGGCGGAGATCAGCGCTGTCATCAGATTGGCGAACAGCCAGGGGAAGCGGCTCCTGACGATGGTCCAGACCGAATCCGACAATTCCTCGTCGCGCGTGATGCCGCCGAGGGCCTTGATGTCCTCTTCCGCCTCTTCCTGCAGGACGTCGACGACATCGTCGAAAGTGATCACGCCGACGAGGCGGTCGCCATCCGCAACCACCGGCGCCGCCACGAGATTGTAGCGCTCGAACAGGCGTGCCACGTCCTCCTGATCCTGGGTGGCCCGCACGCGGCGCCGATCGGGGTCCATCAGGTCGGCAATGCGGACCGGCCGCTTGGAGCGCATGATGCGATCGAGCGGAACGGCGCCCAGAAACTTGCCGGCCGCATCGACGATGTAGATTTCGTAGAAGCGCTCCGGCAAGTCGTCCGTTTCGCGCAAATGGTCGATGGTCTGGCCCACGCTCCAGTCGGGCGGCACGGCGATGAAATCGGTCTGCATCCGCCGTCCGGCGGAATTTTCCGGATAGAGCAGGCTCTGCTCGAGGGCGATGCGTTCGGTCGCCGGCAATTGCTCGAGAATTTCCTCCTGATCCTCGCGCGGCAGGTCCTCCAGGATGTAGACCGCGTCGTCGGAATCGAGTTCTCGCACACCCTCCGCGACCGTCTCCGGCTCGAGCTCATCGAGGATTTCCTCGCGGACCGAATCGTCGACCTCGGTCAGTGCGGAGAAATCGAAGTCGCGCCCCATCAGTTCGATGAGTTGCGGACGCATGTCCGGCTCGAGCGCCTCGATCAGCGCGCCGGCATCCGCCTCATGCAGCGCGCCGACGAGCGTGCGCAGGCTCTCGCTGTCCTTCCGTCGAACAGCGTCGACCACGCGCGCGACATAGTCCTCGCGGATGACACCGTCTTCGTCGCGCAACGGCTCCGGCATCGGGGCCGCGGCCGTCCCTTGCTGATCGAGCATGCCGCGCCTCGTCCGGCTTCCGGATCGATGTGAGCTGAATATGCCTGGGCTTTTACGCCCGACCTTTCCGAGTGGCAATGCACAGATCGCGGCCTTGCGCGGCGCCTGCCGATGCTGTCTTAGTCAATGCGAAAGGGGTTTGCATGTTCCGGTTGATTGCCACGTTTCTTGGCGCCGCGCTTGCAGCCGGGCCGGTTGTCGCATGCGAGGGCCGGCCGGACGCGCTGGGCACAGCGCGCGAGCTCGCGGTCGGCCCCGCGCAATTTCCGCGCGTGGGGCGGATTCACTTCGATCGGACCCTGCCGCTCGCCCCCAAGGAAGTCGTGCTCACCTTCGACGACGGGCCGATGCCCCCCTCCACCCTGCGGGTGCTCGATGCGCTGAGGCAGGAATGCGTCCGGGCCACATTCTTCCTGATCGGCCGCAATGCCGCCACGCATCCCGAAATCGTCCGGCGCATCCGGGCCGAGGGGCACACAGTCGCCCATCATTCCCATTCGCATCCGATGCTGTCGCGCCTGCCTCCCGACAAGGCCGAAGCCGACATCGATCGCGGAATCGCGGCCGTCGAAGCCGCCCTGGGCAGCAAGGGCGAACCCGCCCCCTTCTTCCGCTTCCCGTTCTTCGCATCGTCGCCCGCGCTTCTGGAGCGGCTCGAGAAGCGCGGCTACGCGGTTTTCGGGGCTGATCTGTGGGCGAGCGACTGGAATCTCATGACGCCGGACAGCCAGCTCGACATGGTGATGCGGCGCCTGCGCAAGACCGAGGGCGGGATCGTGCTGATGCACGACACGCGGGCGCAGACCGCAGCCATGATCCCGGCCCTCCTGCGCGCCCTCAAGCGCGAAGGATTCCGGATCGTCCACGCCGTGCCCGCGGGCCGCGCGGACATGGCCCGCAGGCCGCATGCCAGGCTGACATTCTAGGCCGGCGGTCAATTGAATCCCGGGCAGGACCCCTTACAGTGCTACCGGGGACAGCGAGGGGATTCGTCGGGGACATGCGACTTGCCGCCTTTTTGGCGCTTGCTTTGGCAGGCGCTGCGCTTTCACCGGCCATCGCCGCGGAATGCGCCAATCCTGACGCCATCGGCACCAGCCGCACCATCGTCGTCGATCCGACTGAGCATCCCAGAGTGGGATCGTTTCAGTATGCGGAATCGATCCCGCTCAACGCGCGCGAGATCGTGCTCACGCTCGACGACGGCCCGCGTCCGAAAGGCACGGCCGACGTCCTCGATATTCTCGCAGCCGAATGCATCAAGGCGACCTATTTCATCATCGGCCGCAACGCGCGCGAATTTCCCGACCTGCTGAAGCGGGTGCAGGCCGCGGGTCACACCATCGGCACCCATACGCAGAACCATCCGCTGTTTCTCGACCGCGCCGCGCCGGCGCGCATCGAGAAGGAAGTGCAGGACGGCATCGCGTCGGTGGAATCCGTGCTTGGACCCGGCAGCGCCGCGCCTTTCGTTCGCATTCCGGGATTGCTTCGCTCGGACAGCGCGGAGGCCTATCTCGCGTCGAAGGGCCTGATGCTGTGGAGCACCGACGTCGTCGCGCATGACTGGAAGCGCAGCATCAACGAGGCGGGCATCGTGCGCCGCGCGATCGACCGTCTCGAGGCCAAGGGGAACAGGGGCATCCTGCTGCTGCACGACATCCATCCCCGGACGGTCGCGGCTTTGCCGCTGCTGCTGCGGGAACTCAAGCGGCGCGGCTATCGCTTCGTGCACGTCACGCCCGCCACCCCCGACAATCCCAAGACCCCGACCGAGCCGGAACAATGGGTCTTCAAGGAGCCGCAAAGGACCGTCCTGCCGATGCTGACGCTGAGCGATCTGCGCGATCTCAATACCAACCTCATCGAGCAGATCCAGATGAGCGGGGTCGATTTCTGCGGGAACAAGAAGGGCAGCGCCCTGTTCCATCGGGCGTCCTCCAAGCGCCTTGCGGCGAAACAGCGCGCCGGCGCGCGCAGGGTCGCGGCGCGCCACAGCGATTGATCGGCGCGATTCCGTCGGCCAGGCATCCATCGGCACTCGCGATCGGCGACTGCTGCAACGCCGTCCATATGAGGCAAGAGTTCCCCGGTTTGAGGGCAGGTTTTTTCGCCGTGTCGTGCTATCTCATACTCATCGCGTTCGGGATCGCCGCACCTCAAGGATCAAGTGTATTCCAGATTGTCATTGCCCGTGCGCCTGGCGCTGCTCGTCGCCGGGACGGCGCTGCCGCTGATCGTTTTCACCGGCATCATCACCTACAGACACTATGAGGAACGACGCCAAGCCGCGTTCGACCGCGTGGTGGAGTTCACGCGCGGCATCCGGCAGGCCATCGATGCGGAAATGCAGGGTGTGGTCTCGGGACTCACCGTGCTCGCGAACTCGCAGGCGCTTCAGCGCGGCGACCTGGAAGGATTTCGGCTGAATGCTGAAACCTTTCTGCGTCAGTTTCCCGATCGGCCGGTCATCGTTATCGGCGATCGGGACGGTCGCCAGATCTTCAACTCGCAAAGTCCGGAAGGGTCGCCCCTGCCGCCTCGGGCCGAAAGGCCGGAGCGCGACCGCGTCTTCCGCACCGGCCGGCCGGCTTTTTCGGAGCTCTTTGTGGGCTCGATCAACCAGCGCCTGATCGTGACGGTGAGCGTTCCGGTCATGCGCGGCGAGGAGGTCGTCTACGATCTGTCGTTCAATCCGCCACTGTCGATCTTCCAGCGCATCATCGAACAGCAGCGGCCGAGCGACCAATGGACGATCTCGATCTTCGACCAGAACGGCGTGAACTTTGCGCGTGTTCCAAACCCGGCAGGCACCGTGGGACAGCGCGCCTCGCCCACGCTTTACGCCATCATGTTCACCGCGCCCGAGGGCCGGGCCAATACGGTATCGCTCGAAGGCGTCCCGCTGCTGACGGCATTTTCGCGTTCCGAGCTCACGGGATGGATCGCCGCATCGGGCATCGCGGAAGCGACGCTCACCGCGCCGCTGTGGCGCTCGCTCGCGCTCACCGGGGCAGCGGGCGGCGTCTGCCTTCTGATCGGGCTCGGCTTCGCGATCCAGATGGCGCGGCAGCTGGCGCGCGCCGAATCGATGCAGGCCTTGCTGGTCAGCGAGCTCAATCACCGCGTGAAGAATTCGCTCGCGACCGTGCAGGCGCTCGCGCACCAGACTTTCCGTTCCTCGACGGACCCCAAGGCGGCTTTGCGGGATTTCGACCAGCGGCTCTCGACGATGGCGCAGACCTACACGCTGCTCGGCGAAGAGAACTGGAAAGGCGCGAGTCTCGGCCAGATCGTCGCCGCCGTCCTGAGGCCCTATGTCTCGCCGGACTCTTCGCGGGTCTCGATGTCGGGCCCCGATATCGGCCTCGGTCCCCGCACCGCGCTCCTGATGTCGATGGCGCTGCACGAGCTTGCGACGAATGCCGCAAAATACGGTGCCTTGTCCCGCAGCGGCGGCAGGATCGAAATCGCCTGGGACAGGGTCGAGCGCGCGAGCGAGCCGCAGGTCCGGCTGACCTGGCGGGAGAGCGGCGGTCCGCCGGTGGCGCCGCCGGTGCGGCGGGGTTTTGGCTCCGCGCTGATCGAGCGCGGCTTCGCAGCCCAGTCCGGCGGCCAGGCGAGGATCGCATTCGATCCCGCCGGCGTATCCTGTATCCTGGAATGCCCGATCCGGTAGGGAGCAAAGGTGCCCTGCCCTCGGATCCTTCGTCGTCGCTGGTGCGGCCGAGAGGACTCGAACCTCCACGGTGTTACCCGCTAGCACCTCAAGCTAGTGCGTCTACCAATTCCGCCACGGCCGCTTTGTGGGGTAAGCCCGACGGCCAGCCGGCGGGCGGCAGGGATGTATCAAATCGAAACTGGGGGTACAAGGGCCGCCTCGGCGGACCGACAAGCGCCCCGAAAGCGCCGTTCAGCGCTTGTCCGGCGAGCGCGGCAGCAACTCCCGGACCTCGACGGCGATCCGGTTGCCGCTGATCACCACGGTCCCCACAGCGACCGGGAAATTGTTGGCAAGGATGGTCACGTCATCGTCCTCGTTGGCATCGAGTTCGATGATGGCGCCACGGCCCAGGCGCAGCACCTGATGGATCGGCATGCGCGTGCACCCGAGGACCACCGAAATATCGAGGGAGACCTTGTCGAGGGTCGGCAACTTGCATTCCTTCGCGCCAATGACGAGCTTGGTCAGGTCACCACGGTATGGTGAATGGAGTGTTAACGCGCCGCCTGGACGCGGGATTCGAATGACGATGACGACCTCGAGCTGCGCGGTGGCGCCATGAATGCACGCGGCGCCAACACGCTGCCGCTGCCTGCCGGCCTTGCGCCGGCCGAATGGCGCGTGGCGGACCGATTCGTCGGCTATGACGAGGCCGTCGCCGCGATGGAGGCGCGTGCCGCGGCGATTGCCGAAGGCCGCGCCCCCGAGCTCGTCTGGCTGCTCGAGCATCCCCCGCTCTACACCGCCGGTACCAGCGCGCAGCCGCAGGATCTCGTCGACGCGCGCTTTCCCGTATTCCAGTCCGGGCGCGGCGGGCAGTTCACCTACCACGGCCCCGGCCAGAGGGTGGCCTATCTGATGCTTGACCTGAAGCGCCGGCAGCCGGACGTGCGCGCCTTCGTCGCCACGCTGGAGGAATGGATCATCCGCACGCTCGCATCCTTCAACGTGCGCGGCGAGCGGCGGGAGGACCGGATCGGCGTATGGGTGCGCCGGCCCGAGCGAGGCGAAGGCCGCGAGGACAAGATCGCCGCCATCGGCATTCGCGTGAAGCGCTGGGTCACGCTGCACGGCATCTCGCTCAACGTCGATCCCGACCTGTCGCATTTCTCCGGCATCGTGCCGTGCGGCGTGAGCGAGCGGCGCTATGGCGTAACGAGCCTCGTCGATCTCGGATTGCCGGTGGCGCTCGCGGACGTGGATGCGGTGCTGAAGCGGGAATTCGAGACGCTGTTCGGCGCGACCGTGGCTCGGGGCTTCTCCCCATAGGCGGAAACGATGCGCTATTCCGTTGCAAGCACCGCGAATCGCTCTCCGCCGCCCAGATCGAGCTCCTGCGCCGTCCCTTCGCGCTCATAGATCGCGTCCACACGCGCGCCGAGCGGCCCCTTGCGGCAGGCTTCGATCATGGCGCGCACGACGGGCTCCGGCCCCGAGAACAGCGCCTCGACCGTGCCGTCGCGGCGGTTGCGCACCCAGCCGGCCAGGCTCTTTCGGATTGCCTCATGCGCGACGAAGGCACGATAGCCGACTCCTTGCACGCGCCCGCGGATCACGACATGGCGAATGACGTCGCTCATTGCTCTCCGGCCTCGGCCGGCCGCGCGCCGCGCCACGATGTCGGCGACAGGCGCGCCAGGCTCTCGATATAGTCGCGCGGCAGATTCCACTCCCGCGCCGCCGCGACCACAAGCTCCATGTAGCCCGGCCGCGGCTTTCCCTGCGCGCGCGTGTGCCCGGCATAGACCATCGCAGACACGGTTCCGTCCGCGCAGTGAACCGGCAGGACGACGCTGCGATAGAGGCCGGAATCGATGTTCTCGTAGGCGTTCAGCGCCGCAAGATCGCGCGGCGTCAGCCGCCACAGCACGCCGTGTACGGCTGAGCCCGGTTGCGGTGCGACCGAGGCATAGCCTTCCGGCATGATGTGGAAGCGATAGCCGTCGAGCCGCGCGATACCGAGCGCCCTCGCGCCGGGGCAACGCGGATGCATCAGTGCGCGGCTCATGTTGGAGCCATAGGCGAAGTGGAGCGTCATGTGTCGCTGCGGTATTCGCCGCAGCCTACGCGAATTCCATCATCACTGCATCGACCGCGAGGCTGTCGCCAGGCTTGCACTTGATCGACTTGACAATGCCGTCGCGCTCGGCGCGCAGCACATTCTCCATCTTCATCGCCTCGACCACCGCAAGCGTCTCGCCGGCCTTGACTTCCTGCCCCTCCGTCACCGCGATGGACACGACAAGCCCCGGCATCGGGCACAGCACGAATTTGCCGGTGTCGCCCGCGCTCTTGACCGGCATCAGGCGCGCATAGGCGGCCTCACTCTCGGTATAGACATAGGCCTTGGCCAGCACGCCGCGATAGGACAGCTCGAAGCCGTTCGGGATCGCCTGCACCTGCACCGCGGTCGGCTTGCCGTCGACCGTGCCGATCCAGACCGGATCGCCCGGCCGCCAGTGCGATTGCGTCAGGTGAGAATGGCCCTTCCTGCCGTCCGCGCCGAAGAACTGCGTCGCGATTGCGCCGTTGGTGCGCGCGACGTCGAGCTGGAATTCCTGGTCGTTCAGGCGGACCGCGCGGCGGCGCTCGCGCGTCACCTCGCGGCCGGTCATCTGGCCGGAAATCTTGCGCTTGCGCTCGCCGAGCACGTGGTCCATCGCGGCCGCGACCGCGGCCAGCACATGTGCCTCCTCGCCCTCGGCCATGTGGCCGTGGAAGCCGTCAGGGAATTCCTCGGCGATGAAGCCGGTCGACAGCTTGCCCGCGCGCCAGCGCGGATGCGCCATCAACGCGGCGAGGAACGGCATGTTGTGGCGGATGCCGCGAATCGCGAAAGCATCGAGCGCGTCGGAATGGGCCTCGATCGCCTTCTCGCGCGTCGGCGCATGCGTCACGAGCTTGGCGATCATGGGATCGTAGAACAGCGAAATCTCGCCCCCCTCGTAGACGCCGGTGTCGTTGCGCACGGTGATGCCGTCGGCGACCTTCTCGGCCGGCGGGCGATAGGTCACGAGCCGCCCGGTCGAAGGCAGGAAGTTGCGGAACGGGTCCTCGGCATAGACGCGGCTTTCCACCGCCCAGCCGGTGAGCCTCACGTCCTCCTGCCTGATGGCGAGCTTCTCGCCCGCGGCGACGCGGATCATCTGCTCGACCAGATCGAGTCCGGTGACGAGTTCGGTCACCGGATGCTCGACCTGCAGGCGCGTGTTCATTTCGAGGAAATAGAAGGAGCGGTCCTGCCCGGCGACGAACTCGACCGTGCCGGCGCTGTCGTAGCCCACCGCCCTGGCGAGCGCGACCGCCTGCTCGCCCATCTTCTTGCGCGTCGCCTCGTCGAGCAGCGGCGACGGCGCTTCCTCGATCACCTTCTGGTTGCGGCGCTGAATCGAGCATTCGCGCTCGCCGAGATAGATCACGTTGCCGTGCTTGTCGCCCAGCACCTGGATTTCGATGTGGCGCGGATCGACGATGAATTTCTCGATGAACATGCGGTCGTCGCCGAAGGACGACTTCGCCTCCGACTTCGACCGCGCGAAGCCTTCCGCCACCTCGGCCCGCGAATAGGCGATGCGCATGCCCTTGCCGCCGCCGCCGGCGGAGGCCTTGATCATCACCGGGTAGCCAATCTCGTCGGCGATGCGGATGGCGTGCTGTTCGTCCTCGATGGTGCCGAGATGGCCCGGCACGGTCGAGACCCTGGCCGCGGCCGCCGCCTTCTTGGATTCGATCTTGTCGCCCATCGCGGCGATCGCGGCCGGATTCGGCCCGATGAAGACGATGCCGTTTGCCGCCAGCGCCTTCGGGAAGGCCTCGCGCTCGGAGAGAAAGCCGTAGCCCGGATGCACGGCCTCGGCGCCGGTTCGCTTGCAGGCGTCGATGATCTTGTCGATGACCAGATAGCTTTCGGCGGCCGGGGGCGGACCGATCAGGACCGCCTCGTCCGCCATCTCCACATGCAGCGCGTCGCGGTCGGCCTCGGAATAGACCGCCACGGTCTCGATGCCCATCTTGCGGGCGGTCTTGATGACCCGGCAGGCAATCTCGCCGCGATTGGCGATCAGAATACGCTTGAACATCCGCCCAAAGCCCCCTGCCCAACGCTGTGCTGCGTTGCGGCAGGATTGTCAATCAGGCGGCGAAATCGATCAAGCCGGCCAGCGAATGGGCGACCGGCGCGGCCGCCAGCCCGAACAGGATCGCAACCGACATCAAGCCGCGGCTGGTCCGCTTGCGGCTCCGCATCTCGCGGGCGATCCAGCGCAGCACCTCGGCGTCGGCCTCGGCGCGGGAGGCTGCGGCCCAGCTTTCCAGGGGAGTCTGGGGGGACAGCGCGACCGCGCGCGGCGGCACCGGGCGGCCGGCCGAGGCGAGTGCATGGTGCGCGATCGCCTTGGTCAGAAGATCGTCGAACATCCCGCTATCGTCGCGCTCGGACGCCGCCGCATCGATTTCCAGCAGCCGTTCCGCCTCGGCGCGCGTGACCGCCGGGACGCGGGGCGCGGTCAGGATCTGGATGCAGAAGGCCGCGTCCAGCGCGTCGATGGTCCGTGAAAAATGCACCCGTCCATAGGCACTCGGCCCCTCGCCGGTGATCACCCCGTCGCGCAGATCGGCGAGCGCGGCGGCGGCAAGATCGGGCGTGACGATCGACGATTGCTCGATTGCGGCAATGACGGCGCCGAAGGCCGTGTGGGTCGGTTCCCGGAATTCAGTCTTCATTTTCTCCCCCGAAGGGCGATTGGCCACCACGGCCACCTGTCCCTCTGTCGCGCGAACAGTCCCCACCATTCGCGCCACGCCTTCTTGCGATGTTCGGCGGCGGTACAAGGACGCTCCTGTGGCAGAGTCGTGGCATCGGGTTAAGAACGATTAAGCTTTGGTGATCTTGCGCATGCTCAGCGCATTTCGGCTGCCGATGTTGCTGCCCGCACACAACGAGACGCGAGGCGAGCCTGAACAGTCGTTCAACCCGTGAATGTCAGCGCCGCCATCCATGCCGCCGCGGCGGCGCCGGTCGCGATCAATGTCGAGATCGCGACAACAGCGGCGAATTGGCCGCGCCCGATCGCCCCGCCCATGATCGCCTTGACCAGCGTGTTGGAGAGAACGGCCGCGAGCACTGCAAGCGCCGCCTCCCGCACGCCCAGCGTCGCGGGCGCGAGCTTGGTCATGGAGACCGTGACGGCATCGACGTCGCCTGCGCCGGTCACGAGCGCTGCGACGATTGCGCCGGTCACGCCGAATTGCTCGGTGATCACGCGCGCGATCACGACCAGCAGGCTCAGAGCGAAGGCGAAGGTGAGGACGGGACGCAATTCGAAGGGATTGCGCAATCCGGCGGGGTCTTCCTGCGATTGCGCGGGCTGGCCGCGCAGCGAAAGCACGACGGCTGCCGCGGCCGAGGCCGCGCCGGCCGCCGAGAGCGGAGCGATGACGTGCCAGAGCATGTCGCGATTCAGGATGCCGACGATGAAGACGGTGCGCGCAAGCGAGATGGTGGTCGCAATCATGGCTCCCGCCGCCAGGAGATTGGGCGCCCCCTCCCCGGCGGCGGCGCGGCGGGCATTGGTCAGCATGACGGCGGTCGAGGACACGAGACCACCGGCTGCGGCCGCAAGCAGCACGCCGCGCTCCTGGCCGAGAATCTTGATGGCCGCGTAGCCGAGGAACGATACTCCGGCGAGCATGATCGCAATCAGCCAGGTCTCGCGCAGATTCACGCCGCCAAATGGCCCGACGGGATCGGCCGGGATCAGCGGCAAGGCAATGGTCGTCATCGCAAGCAGGAGCAGCGCCGAGCGCAATTCGGGCCAGGTGATTTTCGCCACCCAGGCATGCAGGACCTGCCGCATCGCCAGCAACCCCGCCGTCGCGACGGCCGCCGCCGCAGCGACCCGAAGATCGCCGACCAGCGCGTAGGCGCCGAGCGCGAATGTCAGGATGGCCGCGATCGCGGTCGTCGCAGAAAATCTCTTGTCGGCGCGATTCTCCTCGCGTGCGAACACCGTGATCACAGCCGCGTAGGCTGCGAACGACAATCCCAGCACGATTCCCCCGCCCGCGCTTGCCGGCCCGCCCACGGCAAGCGCCATCGCGCCGGCCGTTCCGCCGAGCAGGCCGGTGATGGCAAAGGTGCGGATGCCGGCCGTCCGGCTGCCGGGCTCGTCCTCGCGCGTCGCCCAGCCACGCTCGAGTCCGACCAGCAGGCCAATGGCGAGCGCGACCGCGAAATGCGACAGCAATTCTTCCAGGCCCATGCCGATCCCCGCCGGCGGTGAGAAATCTTCTATCGCCTTCGGCAGGATAGCATAAGAGTTTTGCCCCGGTTGCGCGTCGACGCGGAAAAATCTCCCCGCGGGTCGAAAACTGGCGCACGCCAGCAGCGGTCTCTATATAGAGCGCACCATTTCCCCGGATCTGCACATCGCGCGTTCAGTGGAGAAACATCATGGCGCTCGCAATCAACGACATCGCTCCGGACTTCGAGGCCGAAACGACGCAAGGCCGCATCAGGTTTCACGACTGGATCGGGGATTCCTGGGCGGTGCTGTTCTCGCATCCGAAGGATTTCACGCCGGTCTGCACGACCGAGCTCGGCTACATGGCGCGCATCAAGCCGGAATTCGACAAGCGCGGCGTCAAGATCATCGGGCTGTCCGCCGACCCCGTCGACAACCACGCCAAATGGGCGGAGGACATCCGGGAGACGCAGGGTTTCGCGCCGAACTATCCGATGATCGGCGATGCCGATCTGAAGGTCGCCAAGCTCTACGGCATGCTGCCGGCCGCTGCATCTGCCGACGGGCCGCGCACGGCGGCGGACAATCAGACCGTCCGGAACGTTTTCGTCATCGGCCCGGACAAGAAGGTGAAGCTGATTCTCGTCTATCCGATGACCACCGGCCGCAACTTCGACGAGGTGCTGCGCGTGATCGATTCGCTGCAGCTCACCGCCAAGCACAAGGTCGCGACGCCCGCACAGTGGAAGCAGGGCGAGGATGTCATCATCGCAGGTTCGGTGAACAACGACGACGCAAAGAAAATCTGGCCGCAGGGCTGGAAGGAACCCAAGCCGTATATTCGCATCGTGCCTGCGCCTCGCTGACGGGGCTCACGACAGGCTTATTGATTGGCCGGGCATGTCCCGGCCATTCTGTTTTCGGTGTGCAGGCGTTCCGCCTTTTCACCCATTGCGTCTTGTGGCAAGCGAGACCGGTCATCATGGAGTCTTGCCCGTGCCGATCCTGCCCGCCGACCAGCAGCCGCCCTTCGCGCATTTTCTGGGTATCAGGGTCACGCATGTGTCGCCTGACCGCGTCGAGGCCGAACTCGATGTGCGCGACGAACTGGTCAACCGCAACGGCGTCCTGCATGGCGGCGCTGTGATGGCCTTCGCCGACAATCTCGGCGGCACCGGCGCAACCGCGAACCTGCGCGAAGGCCAGTCGACGACCACGATCGAAAGCAAGACAAATTTCTTTGCCGCGATTCCGGCCGGCGAAATCGCCAAGGCCGAATGCACCCCCCTGCATCGCGGCAGGACGACGATGGTCTGGCAGACCAAAGTCACCCGCGCCGACGGCAGGCTCGCGGCGATCGTGACGCAGACGCAGCTCGTCCTCGATCCGGCCCGCAAATAGGGGCTCACGATGGACTCGCCGGTCATCGTCTGGTTCCGCGACGATCTCAGGCTTGCCGACCATCCAGCCTTGGCCGCGGCCGCAAGGGCCGGACGTCCATTGATCTGCCTCTATGTTCTCGATGAGGTGAGTGCCGGCCTGCGTCCGCTCGGCGGCGCCGCGCGCTGGTGGCTCGCAGGGTCGCTGCGCGCGCTCGATGCGGAATTGCGCGCGCTCGGCCAGCGGCTCGTCCTCCGGCGCGGCAAGGCGGCCGAGATCGTGCCCTCCGTGGCGCAGGCAGCGGGAGCGCAGACCGTCTACTGGAACAGGCGCTACGATCGTTCCGGCATGGCCGCGGAGGAAGCCGTCGTCGCCGCGCTGAAGGCGCGCGGCATCGGCGGCGGCACATTTCCCGGCAGCCTGCTGGTCGAGCCTCAAAAGCTTGCGCCGAACGGGCCGATGCGCGTGTTCACGCCCTTCTACAAGCGCATCCTCGCACTCGGCGCCTTGCGCGCGCCGCAGCCCCGGCCGGGATCGCTCCCGCCTCCGACCGATATTCGCGGCGACACCCTCACGGACTGGCGACTCGAACCGACGAAGCCCGATTGGGCGGGAGGCCTGCGCGAAACCTGGCAGCCGGGTGAAGGTGTTGCGCGAAAAAAGCTCGGCGACTTCCTGGATGCCGTCGGCGGCTATGCCGAAGGTCGCGACCGGCCGGACAAACCCTCGACCTCGCGCCTCTCCCCGCATCTGCGCTTCGGCGAGATCAGTCCGCTGGACATCTGGCACGCGGCGCGCTTCGCCGCGGACCAGGGCCGTGCGCCCGCGCGCGACATCGACAAGTTTCTGAGCGAATTGGGCTGGCGGGAATTCTCCTGGCATCTGCTCCATCACCATCCCGATCTCGCGACGGTCAATCTCCAGCGGCGGTTCGACGATTTTCCCTGGCGCGACGATCCGGCCGGCCTGCTGGCCTGGCAGCGCGGACAGACGGGCTATCCGATCGTCGACGCCGGCATGCGCGAACTCTGGCACACCGGGTGGATGCACAATCGCGTGCGCATGGTCGCCGCCTCCTTCCTCATCAAGCACCTGCTGATCGACTGGCGCGCCGGCGAGCAATGGTTCTGGGACACGCTGGTCGACGCCGATCCCGCGAGCAATCCCGCAAGCTGGCAATGGGTCGCGGGTTCGGGCGCGGACGCCGCCCCCTATTTCCGCATCTTCAA
>JACAEG010000330.1 GCA_013388965.1 Pseudorhodoplanes sp.
CATCCATCCCGGCCGCCGCGCGTCCGGCGGCGGCAGCGGACGCCCGGCCGAGGCAACCGGGTGCAGCGCCAGATCGAACAGCGTCACGTCGAGCCGCAGGCGTTCGGCAAGCCGCGCGACCGCGTCGCGCTGTTCGGCGCGCGGCGCATCCGCCGGCGGCAGCATGGCGGCAAGGATTTCCCCGGACACCTCGAAGCCCGGGCCCCAGGGATCCTCCGCGCCGGAACGCCAGATCGCGCCCGCGACCAGCACGACCGCGATCAGGCTGCCGACGATGGTGAGATAGATTTTCTGGTAAAGGCGCTTCATGCGAAGTCGGCCTCGCGGCTGACGCGCAATGACCTGAGGCCGGGACGGCATACTCCATCGCCGTCACCCTGAGGTGCTCGGCCGCAGGCCGAGCCTCGGAGGGCGACGGCCAATGTCTTGGAACCTTGGCCGTCCATCCTTCGAGGCTCGCTTCGCTCGCACCTCAGGATGAGGGAGAGACAGAGATGTTTGCGATTCAACATAGTTCCATCGCGCGCTAATCCTGCGCCCTGGCGAAGACATAGCCCGCGCCGCGCACGGTGATGACGCGCCGGGGCTTCTTCGGATCGTCCTCGATCGCCGCGCGGATGCGCGAGATATGCACGTCGATGGAGCGGTCGAAGGCCTCCAGCGGCTCGTGCCGCAACAGGTCCATTATGGCGTCGCGCGACATCACCCGCCCGGCATGCTGCGCGAGCGCGGCCAGCAGCGAGAACTGATGGCTGGTGAGCGCGCATTCGCTCCCCGACAGGAAGACCTTGCGCGCGCCAAGATCGATCTCGAGCCGTCCGAAGCGCAGCGTGTCGGACCGCTTGTCCTGCGTGCCGCGCCGGAGAATCGCCTTGAGGCGCGCAAGCAATTCGCGCGGCTCGAAAGGCTTGGGCAGATAGTCGTCGGCGCCCATTTCGAGGCCGATCACGCGGTCCATCGCATCGCCGCGAGCGGTCAGCATCAGGATCGGCGTCGCGTGGCGCTCCCGCACATTGCGGCACACATCGAGTCCGTCCATGTCCGGCAGCATCAGATCGAGGATCAGCGCGTCGAATGGCTCGCGCGCGAGCAGCGCGATGCCGGCCTTGCCGGCCGGCGCGACGGTGACGCGAAAGCCGGCCTCGCCGAGATAGTTCTGCACCATCTCGGCAAGCCGCCTGTCGTCCTCGATGAGCAGGATGCGATTGGCCACGGCCCATTCTAGTTGCAGAGCGGCATTTGTTGAATCCCGTTGCCGCCAGGTCTTGTCCCCTCTCCCCGCGTTGCGGGGAGAGAGGAAAGCGGGCGGCAGGATGCAGGTCCGCCGAGGGGACTGAATGTGGCCCGCACCGCCGCCGCCCGCCACCCTCTCTACGCGGGTCACAGCGCGAGTGAGGTCGGGTGTTCCGCAGGCCGGTCAGCCGCGATGCCAGGGCCGCCAGCGGCTTCCCATCGGCGGAAAATGCTCGTTCAGCTTCCTGCGCTGCTCAGGCGTCAGGATCTCGGCCGCGTCGGCGAGCGCCTGCACGAGGCGCTTGCTGACCGTGTCGGCAGTCGCGATCTGCTCGGCGCGCAGCTTCTCGAGCGCCGCGCGGTCGACGGTCTGCTGCGTGAGCAGGTCGCGCGCCTGCTGGCGCGCCGCGAAGACGCGCTCGCGCGCGGGCACGATGTCCTTCACCGCATTGCGCACGATGACGCGCAGCTTCTCGGTCTGGTCGCCGGTGGCGTCGACCTCGACCGCGAGATGCCGCACCATCCGGTCGGCGCGCTCCTCGATCTGGGCCGGACTCATCGGGCCGTCCATGTGCGAGAAGTGCGGTCCCCAGCCGCCCGGGCCGAAGCCAGGCCCGAAGCCGTGGCTGAACGCCTTGGTGGCGACCGCGCCGCTGAGGCCGGCAATCAGCACGGCGGCGACGATCAGCACCTTGCGGCTGACGGGCGCCCGCCGGCGCAGCGGCGGGGTGGGGGAGGAAATCGGTTCATGGTCGGTCATGGATATCTCCGTGCGATACGCGGCCGGGCCGCTTCGCCGACCAAGATCGGAGACGTTCGTTTCTCGCGCTTCTCTGCAATGTAAAGTTATGTAAAGCGCGCAGCCGGCCAGACGAGCTTCGCAAGGCGACACCGGCGGCACGATTCTACCTCGCCGACCGCAGCCAGCCTGCGAAGGCGCGGATCGTCTTAACGCGCGGATGGCCGGGCCTGTAGACCAGATAGGAGCGATATCCCGGCAGGCTCACATCGAACGCCTTGACCAGCGCGCCGCTCGCCAGTTCCGGCGCCAGCAGCACGTCGCTGAAAATGCCGATGCCCTGTCCGGCAATCGCGGCTTCGATGGCGTGCAATTCCTCCCGGAAGCTCAGATGCTCCATGTCCTTGAAGTCGGGGACATTGCGCCACTTTCCTTTCGCGGCAGCGAGCCAACGCTGCCATGTCGGCGCTTCGAGATCGGACGGCGGCCAGTAGTAGTGAATGAGCACCTGCCGGCGGAGATCGGCAGGCGTTTTCAGGGATTCGCCGTCGGCAAGCAGAAGCGGGCTGCAGATAGGCCAGAACGCATCCTGGAGGAATTGTTCGGCATGGCCCTCGCGCGGCGCCGTCCGGGCATAGCGGACCGCGATATCGGCATCGCCTGCGCGCAGGTCGATGACCTTGTCAGTCCCGATCACGTCGAGCGGCGCATCGGGCCGCAGCTTTCGCCAGCGTGCCAGCCGCGGCACCAGCCACCGGCTGGCGAAGGCGTTGGTCGTCGTTACGCGCAGCGGCTGGCGGTCGCCGTGGCGACGGATCGCGCCGAGAGCCGTGGCGAATGCGTCAAGCCCGTCGCGTACCGCCGGGAACAGACGCGCGCCCGCCTGCGTCAACGACAGCGGCCGCGGCCGGCGGCGGAACAGCGCCCTCCCGCAATATTGCTCCAGCAACCTGATCTGGTGGCTCACCGCCGTCGGCGTGACGCCGAGCTCGGCCGCGGCCTGCTTGAAGCTCAGGTGCCGCGCCGCCGCCTCGAAGGCGCGCAGTTCGGTGAGTGGCGGCAGCTTCTTCATGCCTGCAGCCTAGATGAGAATTATTCATCATCAAATGAATTCTTCGCGTTTGCATGTTTTGCGCCGGCGCGGAACAAGAGGGCGAATGCGTGCGGTGCGGCCCCGGGCGTCGCGCGCGCGCCGTGCGACAGGAGAATCCGATGATCATTGTCCAGACCGCGTTCGCGTTGCCAAGGCCGTTCACGCGCGAGGAAGCCCGCAGCATCTTCGAGAGCACCGCGCCGACCTATCGCGGCGTGCCGGGCCTGTTTCGCAAGCATTACGTGCTGTCGCAGGACGGCATGACGGCGGGCGGCATCTATCTCTGGAATTCGAGGGAAGACGCGGAGGCCATGTATACGAAGGCGTGGCATTCCTTCGTCCGGGACAAATACCGTACCGATCCCGTCGTGACCTATTTCGAGAGTCCCGTGACGGTCGACAACGTGGCGCAGCGGGTGCTGACCGGCTAGCCGTGCGTGAGCGGGGCGAGTGCGATCTTGATCCCGTCGGGCAAGGCGACCGGGCGGTTGGTCGCACGGTCGACATAGACATGGATGAAGTAACCCTGTGCGCTCGCTCTCTGCTCGTCGTTGCGAAACAGCGCGATCTCGTACCGCACGCTGGAATTGCCGATGCGCCCGACGCGCAAGGCGCCCAGCACAATGTCGGGAAAGGTAATCGGACTGAAATAGTGACACTGCGTCGTGACCACGAGGCCGATCACCGCGCTTTTCGCGATATCGAGCGCGCCCTGCTCGATCAGGTAGCCGTTCACGATCGTGTCGAAATACGAGTAATAGGTCACGTTGTTGACGTGGCCGTAGACGTCGTTGTCCATCCAGCGCGTGGAGATGCCGCGGAAATATCTGTAGTCGGTGCGCGCGTGGGGAGAGGGTTTCTCGCTCATGCGCGGCAGGGTGCCGCGCGGTGCGCAGAAAGACAATCGTGCGATAGGCGTTCCCTCCTCCTGAAAGGGGAGGGTCCGGGAGGGGGTCAATCGCGGACGTGAGGTGACCCCCGCCCGGTTCGCTTCGCGAACCGACCTCCCCCTTTCAGGGGGAGGTGTTCAACAAGCAGCGAGGACTCTCTGACGCTTACTGCGTCTTCACCAGCGGACAGCCGCCGGCCGCGAGCGGACGGAAGGCCTTGTCACCCGGCACCTGGCCGAGCGGCTTGAAATTGTCCCACTCGCCCTTGGATTCCGACGGCTTCTTCACCTCGAACAGCGTGACAGGGTGGATCTTGCGC
This sequence comes from Pseudorhodoplanes sp., assembly GCA_013388965.1. Taxonomy (GTDB): domain Bacteria; phylum Pseudomonadota; class Alphaproteobacteria; order Rhizobiales; family Xanthobacteraceae; genus Pseudorhodoplanes. The sequence continues at coordinate 4,275 of JACAEG010000330.1, forward strand.
CCGTCCACGCGGATCGTGCCCTGGCCGAACAGCGGATCGTCGGTCGGCATTTCCTTCATCTTGGCGACGACCGCCTTGCCGTCCTTGGCATCATTCAGCGCCGCGACCGCCTTCAGGTAGTGCACGGTCGCCGAATACATGCCGGCCTGCATGTCGTTCGGCATCATCTTGCGCGGATGCCTCTCGGCATAGCGCTTGGAGAAGGCGCGGTTCGCGTCGTTGGAATCCCAGTACCAGGGATTGACCGCGAGAATGCCCTGCGAAGTCTGCAGGCCGACCGCGCGCGCATTGTTCGGATTGAACACGAAGCTCGGCATCTTGTACTTGCCGGTCATGCCGAATTCAGAGGCCTGCTTGATGGCGTTGGTGAGATCGCCGCCGGCCACCGCGAGCGCGATCACGTCGGGCTTGGCGGCCTGCGCCTGCACGAGTAAGGATGAGTAATCCGACGTGCCGAGCGGGGCGCGAACGAAGCCAACCACCTCGCCGCCGAGTGCCTTCACCTCATCGCTGGCGTTGGCTTCGAGGTCCTTGCCGAACACATAGTCCGCGGTGATGAAGAACCACTTCTTGCCGCCGCGCTCATAGACCGCGCGGGCGATCGAGTGGCCGAGCTCCCAGGTGTCGTAGGTCCAGTGGACGGTGTTGGGCGTGCAGGCCGCGCCGGTCAGCGCCGCGGTGCCGGCGCCCGAGCCGATGAACACCTTGTTGAGGTCCTTGGCGATGGTGTTGACGCCGAGCGCGATCGCCGAATTCGGCACGTCCATCACGACATCGACGCCCTCGTTCTCCAGCCAGCGGCGCGCGATGCCGGTGCCGATATCGACCTTGTTCTGGTGGTCGCCCGCGATCACCTCGGCGTCGACGCCGAGCTTCTTGGCGTAGTCTTCCACGGCGAGCTGGGCGGCGATGACCGAGCCGATGCCCTGGTCGTCGGCATAGACGCCGGACTGGTCGTTAAGCACGCCGATCTTGACCTTGGTCTGGGCAAGGGCGGCGGCCGGTGCGAGCGCGAGCAGCAATGCCGCGGCGTGAATGAGCTTGGGCTTCGATTTCATAGGCTTTCCTCCGAGGTTATTGAACGTTCTTGGAAAGCCTTATAGCAATTGTTACATCACATAACAATACAGACCGGGACCATTTCGGTGGCCCCATGGCCGCCGGCTTGCCGCGCTGGCAACGCCCTTGTCAGAGCGTATTGCGCGGCCAGTCCGCCAGCACCTGCGGGCCGATTTCCGATACGCTGCGCGTGCCTGTGAGCGCCATCGTGGTCACCAGTTCCTTTTGCAGGCATTCGATCGCCTTGGCGACGCCGGCGCCGCCCATCGCGCCGAGCCCCCAGACATAGGGCCGGCCGATCAGGCAGCATTTGGCGCCGAGCGCGAGCGCCCGCACGAGGTCGGAGCCGGTGCGGATGCCGCCGTCGAACAGGATGTCGAGCTGCGATCCCACGGCGTCTGCGATTTTCGGCAGCATGGAGATGGAGGAAGGCGCACCGTCAAGCTGCCTGCCGCCGTGATTGGAGACGACGATGCCGTCGGCGCCCACGTCGCGCGCGATACGCGCATCCTCGACGTCGAGAATGCCCTTGATGATCAGCTTGCCGCCCCACTGGCTCTTGATCCACTCCACATCCTTCCAGTTCAGCGCGGGATCGAACTGGCTGTTGGTCCATTCGGCGAGCGAATTGACGCTCTCCATGCCCTTCACGTGACCCGCGAGATTGCCGAAGGTCTTGCGCTTTGCGCGCGCCATGCTGGCGATCCAGGCTGGCTTCATCGCGGTGTCGATGATGTTGGACAGCTTGATCTGCAACGGCACGGTCATGCCGTTCTTGATGTCGCGATGGCGCTGGCCGAGCACCTGCAGATCGACGGTCAATACCAGCGCACTGCAATTGGCGGCTTTCGCGCGCGCCAGCAGGTCCCTGATGAAATCGCGGTCGCGGATGACGTAGAGCTGGAACCAGAACGGCTTGCCGGTCGCCTCCGCCACATCCTCGATCGAGCCGATCGACATGGTCGAGAGCGTGAAGGGAATGCCGGCCGCGAGCGCCGCCTTCGCGGCGAGAATTTCGCCGTCGCCATGCTGCATGCCGAGCAGGCCGACGGGCGCGAGCGCGAACGGCATGGAGATTTTCTGACCGATGATTGTGGTCGACGTGTCGCGCGCGGAGACGTCTACCATCACGCGCTGGCGCAGCAGGATTTTCTCGAAATCGGCGCGGTTCGCCCGCAAGGTCTGCTCGGTGTAGGAGCCGCGATCGGCATAGTCGAAAAAGGCGCGCGGCACCTTGCGCTGGGCGAGTTCGCGCAAATCCTCGATGCAGGTGATGACAGGCATTGATTTCAAACCCGGGCTGATTGACGGTCCGGCCTAGCATATTCCGCGGGCATCCAGAACAGAATGGAACCAGCGGGCGCCGCCGGCGTTACGGTCCGTCGGAACAGGAGATGCAACATGGACACCACGTCGGGGCCCAAGAAGGGCGGCCATTCCGAGGACACGGACGAGGCCAGGAAGCGTCTTGAGCGGTCGCTGGAAGAGGGGCTGGAGGAGAGCTTTCCGGCCTCCGACCCCGTCAACGTGACCCAGCCACCACCGTCGGTTGAGGACAAGACGAAGGGCGAATAGCCCCAGGCGCTGCCCAAGGCATTCAAGTCACGGCAGAATCGCGCAATCCCTCGGGTTGCGCGATTTTTTGTGCGCTGCGGGGGAGGCACGGCACTCACTTTTTCTGAAGGCGACTTTGCTATAGGCCAGAGGCACGAATTCCGCCGTCCAACCGGCGGCAGGGGGAGTTAACGGAGTCATGCGTCAGTATTTTGGGACCGACGGCATTCGCGGGCTCGCCAACGGTGTCATCACGCCCGAGCTTGCCCTGAAAGTCGGGCAGGCCGCCGGCCTCGTCTTCCAGCGCGGCGAGCATCGCCATCGCGTCGTGATCGGCAAGGACACCAGGCTGTCGGGCTACATGATCGAGACCGCGATGGTTGCGGGCTTCACCTCGGTCGGCATGGACGTGCTGCTGCTCGGCCCGATTCCGACGCCGGCCGTTGCCATGCTGACCCGTTCCATGCGCGCCGATATCGGCGTGATGATCTCCGCATCGCACAACCCCTATGACGACAACGGCATCAAGATTTTCGGCCCCGACGGCTTCAAGCTGTCGGACGAGGTCGAGCGCGAGATCGAGCGCTGGATCGAGGCGGATGTCTCGCGCCGGCTGGCGAAATCGCCCGATCTCGGCCGCGCCAAGCGCATCGACGGCGTGCATGACCGCTATATCGAATTCGCCAAGCGCACGCTGCCGCGCAACGTCTCCTTCGAGGGGCTGCGGGTGGTCGTCGATTGCGCGAACGGCGCCGGCTATCGCGTGGCGCCGGCGGCCCTGTGGGAGCTGGGCGCCGAGGTGATCTCGATGGGCGTCGATCCCGACGGCTTCAACATCAACAAGGAATGCGGCTCGACGGAGCCCGCCGCGCTGAGCGCCAAGGTGCGCGAGACGCGCGCCGATCTCGGCATCGCGCTCGACGGCGACGGCGACCGCGTCGTCATGGTCGACGAGCGCGGCCATGTCATCGACGGCGACCAGCTGATGGCGGCGATCGCCGCGAGCTGGCAGGAGGACGGAAGGCTCGCCAAGCCGGGCCTCGTCTCCACGGTGATGTCCAATCTCGGTCTCGAGCGCTATCTGGCCTCGCTCGGCCTGTCGTTGGCGCGAACGGCCGTGGGCGACCGCTACGTGCTCGAATGCATGCGCGAACAGGGCTTCAATCTCGGCGGCGAGCCGTCCGGGCACATCATCCTGTCGGACTATGCCACGACCGGCGACGGTCTGGTTGCAGCCCTGCAGGTGCTTGCGGTGGTGAAGAAGCAGAACAAGCCCGTGTCGGAAGTCTGCCACCGCTTCGAGCCGCTGCCGCAGATCATGAAAAATGTCCGCTACAAGAAGGGCAAGCCGCTGGAGGACGCCGCGGTCAAGACCGTGATCCTGAACGCGCAGGAGCGGCTCAACGGGCACGGCCGGCTGGTGATCCGCCCGTCCGGCACGGAACCCGTGATCCGGGTGATGGGCGAGGGCGACGACGAGGTCCTGGTCGAGGAAGTGGTCGACGGGATCGTCGACGCATTGAATCAGGCGGCGGCCTGACGGCACTCATTCCCGGACCATCGGCACACAGATTAGAGAACGTTTAAACAAACGTTTTTCGGCTTGCGCGCATTTGAGCAAGCCCGATATCGATGGTTGCCACAGGTACCAATCGGCCGCCGGGTCCATGATCGTCTGTTCCTGCAACGTCCTGTCCGACAGCGACATCCGTACCGCCTGCGCGCGCTCCGCGCCGCGCACGACGGGGGAGGTTTATGGCTGTCTGGGGTGTAGCCCTCAATGCGGCCGTTGTGCCCGCACCATCAAGCAGATCATGGACGAGGCGCTGGTCGCCGCTGCGGCGGCCTGCGCCGTCGGCTGCCAGGTTTGTCCGCATTCCGGCCACCCGATCCCCGCCGAAGCGGTCGCCGCTCCGGACCGTTCTTAGTTCCTTCGATCGTATATCGCTCGATCCTTTCGCGCTGCGGGCCTGCAGACCGCCCCTTGCGCCTGGCCGGAGCTAAGTTTAGAAGCGATCTAAACTGAATTCCAGCGGCAACAGGAGAGGCGGATGAAGGGCGATCCCAAAGTCATCGAATATCTGAACCGGGGGCTGCGCAGCGAGCTGACCGCCATCAACCAGTACTGGATCCATTACCGGATGCTGGAAAACTGGGGCTACCTGTCGCTCGCCAAGAAATGGCGTGCGGAATCGATCGAGGAAATGCGCCATGCGGACAAGTTCACCGTGCGCATCATCTTCCTCGAGGGCTTTCCGAACATGCAGTCGCTCGATCCGCTGCGCATCGGCCAGAACGTGAAGGAAGTGCTGGAATGCGACCTCAAGGCCGAGATCGACGCGCGCGCGCTCTATCAGGAAGCGGCCACCTATTGCCATTCGGTCAAGGACTATCCGAGTCGCAATCTGTTCGAGGAGCTGATGAAGGACGAGGAAGGCCATATCGACTTCCTCGAAACGCAGCTCGATCTCGTCGCCAAGCTCGGCGTCGAACTCTATTCGCAGCATCATATGGGCGAGCTGGAGGACGACTAGCACGCCAATTTTTTGCGTTAACGCATCGCTAACGAGGCAGGGCGCGTGGGCGGAAGGGCTTGGCGCGCCTTCGCTTTTTGGCGTGCCGAGGGGCCGCATTAAAATTCGTGGTAAAAAATTAGGGTTAAGCGCCGCTTAAGGTTTGGCTGGCACGATCCGTCCCACTGACCCCGGATGATTTTGTTGGGGACGAGAGGACGGATCATGAGCCGCGTAAAACCCCTATCGCTTGCAGGCGCCATTTCGATCGGCGCGCTGATCGCCACCAATGCCATCGCCGCCGATCTGCCGGCGCCCGTTTACGTCGCTCCGGTCGTCAAGGAATTCGATGGCTGGTATCTGCGCGGCGATATCGGCATGAGCAACCAGCAGGTCGGTTCGCTGGACAACGTCTTGTTCGCCTCGGCATCGGACTTCCGGTGGCTGGACGAAGGCAGCTTCGACAGCGCGCCGATCTTCGGCCTCGGCATCGGCTACAAGTTCAACGACTGGTTTCGCATGGACGTGACCGGCGAATATCGCGGCAAGTCGACATTCGCCGCGCTCGACGCCTACGGCTCCGGACCGATTCCGAATTCGGGCACCAATGACTACCGCGTGACCAAGTCCGAATGGGTCGCGCTGTTGAACGCCTATATCGACCTCGGCACCTGGTGGTGCATCACGCCATTCGTCGGCGCGGGCGTCGGCTTCGCCAACGTGAATCTTTCGGGCTTCCAGGACATCAACGTGCCGAACGCCGGCGTCGCCTATGCCGCCGACAAGTCGGTGTGGAACTTCGCCTGGGCGCTGCATGCCGGTCTTTCGTACCAGGTCACGAGAGCGTTCTCGGTGGAATTCGCCTACCGCTACCTGAACATGGGCGACGGCGAGACCGGCGACATCATCGCCTATGACGGCACCAACAACGTCAACAACCCGATGCAGTTCAACAACATCACCTCGCACGACCTGAAGGTCGGCCTGCGCTGGGCGTTGGGTGGGGATGACGTCGGTGTGAAGTCGGTCGGCTACATGCCGCCGCCGGCCTACGGCAAGGGACCAGTGGCGCCGCCGCCTCCGGCGCCGGTCTATTCGCCGCCGCTGCGCACCCGCGGCTGACGCGAGCGATCAATTGGCAAGGAACGGCGCGGGAAACCGCGCCGTTCGCATTTTTGGAGTTTGCAAAGCTGAATCGTTAACGCTACCGGATCAATTCCCCGGTCATGACAATGCGAGGAAGCGGGAATTGCACGCCCGCGGCGCTAGATTGGCGGCATGAGCGCAGCGCAATCCAGCGAGAACAAGGCGCGTCTGGCCTGGGTCGATTACGCCCGCGGCCTGTGCATCATCCTCGTCGTGATGATGCATTCGACGCTCGGCGTGGAAGCCGCCGCGGGCGCCGAAGGCTGGCTGCATTACGTCGTCGCATTCGCCAAGCCGTTCCGCATCCCGGCCTTCTTTCTCATTTCCGGGCTCCTGTTCGCGCATGTCGCCGACCGCGACCGGCGAAGCTTTATCGACAGCAAGATCCTGCACTTCGCCTATTTCTACATGCTGTGGCTGACGATCCAGTTCGCCTTCCGTGCGCCGGCCGGCATTGCCTCGCAGGGCGTGGCGCAGCAGGTGCACGATTATTTTCTGGCCTTCATCGATCCGTTCGGGCCGCTCTGGTTCATCTACATGCTGCCGGTCTTTTATGTCGTAACGCGGCTGGCGCGTCCGTTGCCGGCGCCCGTGGTGTTCGTCGCCGCGGCGCTGCTCGAGATGGCGCATGTGCAGACCGGCTGGACCCTGATCGACGAGTTCTGCGCCCGCTTCGTCTATTTCTATTCCGGCACTCTGTTCGCGACCTTCATCTTCGCGCGCGGGTCGGCGCTCCCTGCGCGCAAGGGTGCGACGCTTGCGCTGCTCGTCCTCTGGGCAGCCACGACTGCGCTTGCCGTCGCGCTCGGCTGGTCGGAATGGCCCGGCGTTTCGCTGGCGCTTGGATTCATGGGGGCGTCCGGCATTCTCGCTATCGGCGTGTTACTTGCGGACGGAAGCTGGCTGCAGGCCGTTCTCGCCATCGGCCGCAACACGCTGCCGGTCTATGTCGCCTTCACGATCCCGATGGCGATCACGCGCACCGCGTTGCTCAAGACCGGCGTGATTTCCGATATCGGGACCGTGTCGCTGCTGGTGACGATCGTCGCCCTGATCGTCCCGCTCATGCTTGCCTGGCTCGTGCGCGGTACGCGGTTCGCCTTCCTGTTCGAGCGCCCGGACTGGTGCCGGCTGACCCCCGCTTTCAAGGCCCGCACGGCCGTCGCGAATTCCTGATCCCGAGACCCGTTAACGCCGCGCTAACGTTTACGGCGCGTTAGGGTTAACAGGCCCTTTACCTCTCTCCGGCATGGTCGTTGCGAGCGTCACAGGCCGCGTGGCGTTGCATGCCTTCGTGCGAGCGGCCGGGGAGGGTCCCAATGTTCGGTCCCAAATCGATCCTGGCCGCGACGGCCGTTGCGGCATCATGCGCGAACGCGCTGGCTGCCGATTATCCGATGCCGCAGATGCAGCAGGCGCCGGTGATGGTGCAGGAATTCACCTCCGGCTGGTATCTGCGCGGCGACGTCGGCTACCGCCTCAACGACTTCAACGAAGCGACCGCCGAATCGGGCCCCGCCATCACCGGATCGAGTCTGCAGGACAATTCCTATGTGTTCGGCGGCGGCTTCGGATACAAGAACGCATGGTTTCGCGCGGACTTCACCGCCGACTGGGCGACGCGCCTCGAATTCAACGGCAACACGGCGACGATCCCGTCCGCCTATCAGACCAAGATCGATGCGGTCACGTTGCTCTTCAACATGTATGTCGATCTCGGCACCTGGTCCGGCTTCACGCCGTATGTCGGCGGCGGCATCGGCGCGTCGTGGCTGAAGACGGCAGACACGGAATTCAGGTACCTGCCGAATACGGACTATCTGCCCGAAAAAGAAACCTGGAATCTGGCTTGGGCGGCGACCGGCGGCATCGCCTATTACCTCACGCCGATGCTGCTGCTCGACATCAATTATCGCTACCTGCATCTCGGCAATGCGAAAACCTATCAGGACGATCTCGACAATTTCATCACCGTCAAGGGCATGAATGCCCACGAGATTCGCGTCGGCCTGCGCTACAATCTCTATTAGGCCGAGTCCGTCCGACCTCCCCCTTGCAGGGGGGAGGTTTGCATGCTGCGCCGCTTCGCAATCTCAATCTCGCAGGATCAATCGCCGTGATGATTCTCGTCGTTGCGGGATGCGACATGACGCTTTTTATTTCTTGACGCGGAACCCGCTCTTTCCTATTTCCGGCGGCGGGAAACCCCTCCCCACCGAGGGGCGCCTATCTGGAAGGATAGATCATGGCGAACACCGCTCCCGGCGTGCGGCCGGCAAATCCGCACTTTTCGTCCGGCCCCTGCGCCAAGCGCCCCGGATGGTCTCTCCAGGCTCTCAAGGACGCAGCACTCGGCCGTTCGCATCGCGCGAAAATCGGCAAGCAGAAGCTCAAGCGCGCGATCGAGCTGACGCGCGAGGTGCTGGAGGTTCCGGCCGATTACAAGATCGGCATCGTGCCCGCCTCCGACACCGGCGCTGTCGAGATGGCGATGTGGTCGATGCTCGGCGCGCGCCCCGTCACGCTGCTGGCCTGGGAATCCTTCGGCGAAGGCTGGGTCACCGACGCTGAAAAGCAGTTGAAGCTGAAGGACATCACGGTGCTGAAGGCGCCCTATGGGGAGATCGCAGACCTTTCCAAGGTCGATCCCTCGCATGACGTCGTGTTCACCTGGAACGGTACGACCTCCGGCGTGCGCGTGCCGAATGCGAACTGGATCGCGGCCGACCGCCAGGGCCTGACGATCTGCGACGCCACCTCCGCCGCATTCGCGCAGCCGCTGGATTTCGCAAAACTCGATGTCGTGACCTTCTCCTGGCAGAAGGCGCTCGGCGGCGAAGCCGCGCACGGCATGCTGATCCTCTCGCCGCGCGCGGTGGAGCGGCTCGAGACCTACAAGCCGGCCTGGCCGCTGCCGAAAATCTTCCGCATGACCAAGGGCGGCAAGCTCAACGAAGGCATCTTCGAGGGCGAGACGATCAACACGCCGTCGATGCTGTGCGTCGAGGATTATCTCGACACGCTGAACTGGGCGAAGTCGGCCGGGGGCCTGAAGGCGCTGATCGCGCGGGCGGACGCCAACACCAGGGCATTGTCGGACTGGGTGGCGAAGACGCCCTGGATCGACCACCTCGCGAAGGACCCGGCGACGCGCTCGAACACGTCGGTCTGCCTCAAGATCGTCGATCCGGCGGTCGCCTCGCTCTCGACCGAGGCGCAATGGGCCTTCGCCAAGGACCTCGTCGCCATCCTCGAGAAGGAAGGCGTCGCCTACGACATCGCCAACCATCGCGATGCGGTGCCGGGCATCCGCATCTGGTGCGGCGCCACGATCGAGCGCTCGGATGTCGAGGCGCTGACGCACTGGCTCGACTGGGCCTATGCGAAGGCGAAGGAAAGCCTCGCAAAGGCGGCGTAGCGGCTCCCGCAACTGTTTTCACCGGCATCCGGAGGTGGCCGCCGAAGGCGGCCCTCGAAGGATGATCGGCCCGCCGCCATCCTTCGAGGCTCGACTTGCTCGCACCTCGGGATGACGGCTCAATTGGCAGGATCAAACCGATGACCACACCCAAAGTCCTCATCTCCGACGCCCTCTCTCCCGCCGCCGTGCAGATTTTCAAGGATCGCGGCATCGACGCCGTGTTCCAGCCCGACCTCGGCAAGAACAAGGACAAGCTTGCCGAGGCAATCAACGGCTATGACGGCCTTGCGATCCGGTCGGCGACCAAGGTGACGCCGAAAATTCTGGAACAGGCGAAAAGCCTGAAGGTGATCGGACGCGCCGGCATCGGCGTGGACAATGTCGACATCCCGGCCGCGACCGCGAAGGGCATCATCGTGATGAACACGCCCTTCGGCAATTCGATCACCACCGCCGAGCACGCGATCACGCTGATGCTCGCGCTTGCCCGGCAAATTCCGCAGGCCGACGCCTCCACCCAGGCCGGCAAGTGGGAGAAGAACAAGTTCATGGGTGTCGAGATCACCGGCAAGACGCTGGGTGTGATCGGCGCCGGCAATATCGGCTCGATCGTCGCCGACCGCGCGCTTGGACTGCGCATGAAGGTGATCGCCTATGACCCCTTCCTGTCGCCGGAGCGCGCGCTCGATATCGGCGTGGAGAAGGTCGAGCTCGACGACCTGCTCAAGCGCGCCGACTTCATCACGCTGCACACGCCGCTGACGGAAAAGACCAGGAACATCATCGACGCGACGGCGCTCGACAAGATGAAGAAGGGCGTGCGCATCATCAATTGCGCGCGCGGCGGGCTGGTCGACGAGGTCGCGCTGCGCGCCGCGCTCGATTCCGGGCATGTCGGGGGCGCGGCCTTCGACGTGTTCACCGCAGAACCGGCCACCGAGAACCCTCTGTTCGGCCATCCCAACGTGATCTGCACGCCGCACCTTGGCGCGTCCACGACCGAGGCGCAGGAGAATGTCGCGCTGCAGATTGCCGAGCAGATGTCCGAATACCTGCTGCGGGGCGCGATCTCGAACGCGGTCAACTTCCCCTCCATCACGGCGGAGGAAGCGCCCAAGCTGAAGCCCTTTATCTCGCTCGCGGAGAAACTCGGCTCCTTCGCCGGCCAGCTCACCGAGACCGGCATAGAGAAGGTGACGATCGTCTATGAGGGCGCGGTCGCGCAGATGAAGGTCAAGGCGCTGACCTCGGCTGCTCTCGCGGGCCTGCTGCGCCCGATGCTGCAGGACATCAACGTCGTGTCCGCGCCCGTCATCGCGAAGGAGCGCGGCATGGTGATCGAGGAAATCACGCGCGAGGGCGAGTGCGACTACGAGAGCCTGATCACCGTGACGGTCACGACCGAGCGGCAGACGCGCTCGGTGTCGGGCACCGTGTTCGCCGACGGCCGTCCGCGCATCGTCAACATCAAGGGCATCCGCATGGACGCGGAATTCGGGCCCTCGATGGTCTATATCACCAATCTCGACAAGCCGGGCTTCATCGGCCGCTTCTCGAGCACGCTCGGCGAGGCCGGCATCAACATCGCGACTTTCCATGTCGGGCGCGACGCGCCGGGCGGCAACGCGATCGCGCTGATCGAGATCGACGGCGAATTGCCCGCCGAGGTGCTTGCCAAGGTGCGCGCGCTGCCGCAGGTGCAGAGCGCCAAGACGCTGCATTTCTAGGAATTGGAATATGCAGCTCCGCGGCGCGGTCGCAGTCGTGACCGGAGCCAATCGCGGGCTCGGGCGGGCGCTTGCGCGAGGGCTCGTCCGGCGCGGCGCCAGGGTATATGGCGGGGCGCGCCGTCCGGATTCCATTGTCGATCCGGGCGTTGTGCCGGTGAAACTCGACGTCACAAGCGCACTGGATGTCGCCGCGGCCGCGGCGTCGTGCGGCGACGTGACCTTGCTCGTCAACAACGCCGGCTTTGCCGCCTTCACACCGCTCCTTGAAGCGCCGTCCATGGACAATGCGCGGCGCGAGATGGAGACGAACTATTTCGGCGTGCTCGCGATGTGCCGCGCATTCGCGCCGGTGCTGGCGAGGAACGGCGGCGGCGCCATTGTCAACATCCTCTCGGTGGTCAGCTGGTTCAACGCGCCGATGCAGGGCTCCTATTGCGCGTCCAAGGCGGCCGCGCTGTCGCTCACCGACGGCATCCGCCACGAGTTGCGAGGGCAGGGCACGCGCGTCACCGGCGTGCATGCCGGCTATATCGACACCGACATGGCCGCAGGCATCCCGGGCGAAAAGAGCTCGCCCGATGCCGTCGCGACCGCGGTGCTGGACGGGGTGGAGGCGGGCGTCGACGAGGTGCTGGCGGACAAGCGGGCCCACGATGTGCGCTCCGCGCTCCTGAGGGATCCGCATGGCATGGACGGCGCGATGCGGAAACTATGGGAGATGCGCGGCAAGTGAGGCTGCGCGGCATTCACAGCGGGCCTGACGGGGCGATCTCGCTCCTCCCCGCCTTTGCCCGCATCGCGATGAATGTCCCCGCAAGAATGAGCGCGAAGCCGGCCGCGTGGAAAAGCTGCGGCTGCTCGCCCAGTCCGAGTATGGCGAATGCGGAGCCGAACAGCACGATCAGGGGATACAGCATCGCGACGCGGTTCGGCCCGATCAGATCGATCGAGCGATTGTAGCAGAGCATGGCGACGATCGACGGAAACACGATCACGTAGATCAGCGCCGCGATCGCGTGCCAGCTCCACTCCGCCCGCGCACCGGACCACAATTCCCATCCGTAGAGCGGCGTGAGCCACAACGCGCCCCAGCCCATCGTGAAGGTGAGAAACGACAGCGGATGCATGGCCGGCCGCTTCTTCATGAGCGCGGAATAGAAGGCGAAGACGATCAGTGCGATCAGGAGCCAGATATCGCCGCGGTTGAAGTCGATTCGGCGCAGCGTCTCGATGCTGCCCTGACTGAGAACGACCAGCACGCCGAACAGCGACACCGCGATCCCGAAGGTTTGCGCGCGCGCCAGCCGGTCGCCAAACAGGATGAAGGTCCAGGCGGCGATGACGAGCGGCGCTGTCGATTGAATGAGCAGTCCGTTGATCGCGTGGGTATATTGCAGGCCCCAATAGGCCATCGTGTTGTAGGCGGAGGTGCCGGTGATCGCCAGCACGGTCATCAGCGGCAGTCGTGACCGGATCGCCGGCCAGTCGCGCTTCAGGTAGGGCCATGCGAACGGCAGCAAGACCAGGAAGGCTCCGCCCCAGCGCAAATAGGACAAGGTGACCGGCGGCACGAGCCCGACCACGAAACGGCCGACGACAATGTTGAGTCCCCAGGTCAGGTAGGCGATCGAGACCAGCAGGTAGGGATGCTCGGTCCAGCGGCCAGGGCGCACCGCGCCGCTCATCCATCGTCTCCATCCGGTGGGATGCGCCTGCCGGCCGGCCTGCGCGCAAAGCTTGCTACAATGCGGAATGGGCACGAGCCAGAGCGCGGCGCGCATGGCTCCCCTCGCCGGGGCGAGCCCTTTGCCGCCCGGGGCGGGCACAATCGACCAGCGAATTCATGGGGTTAACATTCGGGGCGAAGCCCCGAAAATGGCCCGGTCCGCCTTGCCTCACGGGCCTGCATCCTCTATCGGGGGAAGCCCCTCGCTTCGGCCGGGTACCCGTGGGGACGGGGTCCAGGCTGGGCGGCACGCGAGGGAAGAAGGACAAGAATGGCGAACGTGGTGGTCGTCGGCTCGCAATGGGGCGACGAGGGCAAGGGAAAGATTGTCGACTGGCTGTCGGAACAGGCGGACATCATCGTCCGGTTCCAGGGCGGGCATAATGCCGGCCATACGCTGGTGATCGACGGCGTCACCTACAAGCTCTCGTTGCTCCCCTCGGGCGTGGTGCGGTCCGGCAAGCTGTCGGTGATCGGCAACGGCGTGGTGCTCGACCCGCGCGCGCTGCTCGAGGAAATCGGACGTCTGGAAAAGCAGGGCGTGTCGGTCACGCGCGAGAATTTGCGCATCGCGGAAAATGTCGCGCTGATCCTGCCGCTGCATTCCGAGCTCGACGGCATCCGCGAAAGCGGCAGCGCGGCCACCCGCATCGGCACCACCAAGCGCGGCATAGGTCCGGCGTATGAGGACAAGGTGGGACGGCGCGCGATCCGGCTGATGGACCTCGCCGACCTGCAGAATCTCAACGGCAAGATCGAGCGGCTGCTCGCGCATCACAATGCGCTGCGCCGCGGCCTCGGCCTCGACCAGATCAAGCCGCGCGACGTCTACGACCAGCTTGCAGCCGTGGCGCCGCGGGTTTTGTCCTACATGGATTCGGTGTGGTCTCTGCTCGATGAGAAGCGCCGCGAGGGCAAGCGCATCCTGTTCGAGGGCGCGCAGGGCGCGCTGCTCGACATCGATCATGGGACATATCCCTACGTGACCTCGTCAAATACCGTCGCGGCCCAGGCTGCGACCGGTTCCGGCCTCGGGCCTTCGTCGATCGGCTACGTGCTCGGCATCTGCAAGGCCTACACGACGCGGGTGGGCGAGGGGCCGTTTCCGACCGAGCAGCAGAACGAGATCGGCCGCCTGATCGGCGAGCGTGGCCGCGAATTCGGAACCGTCACCGGCCGGCCGCGCCGTTGCGGCTGGTTCGACGCGGTGCTCGTGCGGCAAACTGTCCGCACCAGCGGCATCAATGGCCTCGCCCTGACCAAGCTTGATATCCTCGACGGTCTTGAGGAGATCAAGGTCTGCGTGCGGTATCGGCTGGACGGCCGGGAAATCGACTATCTGCCAGCCGGCGAACATGCCCAGTCGCGTGTCGAGCCGGTCTACGAATCGGTCGAAGGGTGGCAGGATGCGACGGCCCATGCCCGGTCCTGGGCCGAGCTGCCGGCGCCGGCCATCAAGTATGTGCGGCGAATTGAGGAATTGGTGGGATGTCCGGTCGCGCTGCTGTCGACAAGTCCGGAACGCGAGGACACAATCCTGATGCAGAACCCGTTCGAGGCGTGAAGAATTAACGACCGCTTGTGAGTGAACGCTAAGCAGCAATGGCCGACTATTACCCGCTCATCGCACGTGCCGTAGCCGGTCTCGAAAAGAATTCCGGCGAGGCGCGACGTGCACTCTATGAGCGCGCGCGCACCGCGCTGGTCGCGCAGTTGCGCGGCGTGCAGCCCGCCCTGAGCGAAACCGACATCACCCGCGAGCGGCTGGCGCTGGAAGAGGCGATCCGCAAGGTCGAGGCGGAGGCGGCGCGTCGGGGACGTCCTGCGCTGCCGCCGGCACCCGCGCCGCGTTCCGGCGTTTCCGCGCCCGTCCCGGAGCCAGTGGCGGCTCCGCCGAAGCCGGCGCCGAGTGACCTCGCTCCGGCACGACATCCTCCGCCTCCGCCGAAAGCCGCACCCGGTCCGACACCCATTCCGCCGATGGTGCCTCCGGCTCCGCCGACGGCGGCCCCGCAGGCCCGGCCCATACCGGCTTCCGCGCATGCGCCGGCCGCCGCGCCGATGCCGTCGATGCGGCTTCCCGAGCCTGAGGCGGCTGCGCCACTTGCGCGATCTGCATCCACGCCCGAGCCCGAAGTGATGCTGCAGGCGCCTGTTGCGCCGCCACCGGAGCCGCCTCTCTCCCCGCAGCCACGGTCCTCGCTGACGGAGGAAGCGCTGAAGGGATTCCGCGGCGAGGCGCCGCCGCCTCCGCCGCCTCCTCCTCTCGACGAACGATCCGCTCCCGAGGCCCGGCTGCGTCCGCCGCGCCCGCAGGCCGACCCGTCGCACAATCGCGGCAGACCGCACCTGGGTTGATTTCTTTGGTCGGCGCGTGGCGTGACCTCCGAGTTCCGCGCGTCCTCGCCAGGGGCGCGCTCGCACGGCAGACGGGCAGACTGGGGCCATTCCTCCGTCCGGTGGCGCGAGCTGGAGGCGACAGGGCGCGCGTCTTTGGGTTGGGA
>JACAEG010000331.1 GCA_013388965.1 Pseudorhodoplanes sp.
GGGCACCGGCACCGGCGGGCGTCTGAGGGCTGCTGACGATCGAGCCATGATTCCATTCTAGGGCTTCGTTTCGAACAAAACAAGAACAAATCGTAGCCCCGGCTTTCCCCGATCTCGTGGCATGGACCGGAGCCGCCGCAGGATGTAGGCCAACAAGGCTGGCCTGCCAGGGTTCCCATGCTGACGGTGATCATTCCCACGAACGAATCGGAGCGACCGCTTGTGCGCACGCTCGCCTGTCTCGTCGGCGGGGTGACGGCGGGCCTCGTGCGCGACGTAATTCTCGCGGACGCGGGATCGGCCGACGAGACCGCGAAGGTCGCCGATGTGGCCGGCTGCACGTTCATGCGTGCTCCTGGACCGCTCGGGCAGAGGCTGAGGCGTGCCGCCGCATCCGCGCGCGGCGACTGGTTGATGTTCCTGCGCCCGGGCACGGTGCTCGAACCGGCCTGGATTGGCGAGACGCTGCGCTTCATCGAGCAAGCCAATATGGAAGACGAGCCGCGCGCCGCATGCTTCCGTCGCGTGGCGCGCGTGGCGTCGCACGGCACTGCCCTGCGCGAAGCCGGCCGCATCATTCGCGGCGCATTCGGCGCGCCGCGACCGGACCAGGGGATGGTCATTGCCAAGCGGGTTTACGAGCGGCTGGGCGGGCACGGCGACCAGGGCTCCAATCCCGAGAGCGACCTGATCCGCGAACTCGGACGCCGGCGCATCGCAATCCTGCAGGCGGGGGCGTCCCTTTCCTGATACTTGACTTCAGCAACTAATTGCTTGACAGTGTCATGTATTCACGCCTTTGCCGCTGGAGAGGCGCATGCAGGGCTCGAACGGCGCGCTGGAAGCACGCATCGCCGCCGTGCGTCATTTCAACCGCTTCTACACGCGCCAGATCGGCGTGCTGCAGGACAGATTGCTGCAGACCTCGTTCTCGCTCACCGAAGCGCGCGTGCTCTATGAGCTCGCGCACCGCGACAAGCTGACAGCCAAGGAGATCGGAGAGGCGCTCGAGATCGACCAGGGCTATCTCAGCCGCATACTCCGAAGCTTTTGCGAACGCGGGCTGATTAGGCGCGTGACTTCGCCAGCCGACCGCCGCAATGCGCTGCTGTCGCTGACGACCAAGGGCCGGCTCGCATTCGGCAAGATCGACCAGCGATCGGAACGCGAGATCGGTGCGCTGCTCGCCAGGCTGGACCCGCAGGATCAGGCGCAGGTAATCGAGGCCATGACGACGATCGAGAAAGCCCTTCAGGGCAAATCCGGCAAACGAACCTACACGCTGCGCCCGCACCGCCCCGGCGACATGGGCTGGGTGGTCGCGAAACACGGTCTGCTCTATCCCGCCGAATATGGCTGGGACAGCCGCATCGAGGCCCTCACCGCCGAGATCGTCGCCAGCTTCCTGAAGAATTTCGATCCGGCGCGCGAGCATTGCTGGATTGCGGAAATGGATGGCGAACCGGTCGGCTCCGTGTTTCTGGTGCGCGAGCCCGGCGCAGAGGACGTCGCGCGGCTGCGCCTGCTGATCGTCGATCCGAAGGCGCGCGGGCTCGGAATCGGCAAGCATCTGGTCGAAGAATGCATCCGCTTCGCGCGGCAGAGCGGCTACAGGAAGATCACGCTGTGGACGCACGCGGTGCTCGTCGCCGCGCGGGCGATCTACCAGCAGGCCGGCTTCAAGCTCACCGAGGAATGGGTGCACGAGCATTTCGGCAAGCCGGAAGCGAGCGAGACCTGGGAAATCCTGCTGTAACTTTTCGGCAATTCGCCCGGCGGTTCAACTTTCGTTGAAGTCCCGCTTACCCTTTCGCCCGCGCACAGCCAAATAGCCCGCATCGGTCACTGATTGCGGGGCTCTCTCATGCTTATCGATCTCAAGAACCGGCACGCCGTCGTCACCGGCTCCACCGCCGGCATCGGCTTCGCCATCGCGGCGGGCCTCGCGGAATCCGGCGCGCGCGTCGTGATCAACGGACGGACGCAGCACAAGGTCGCGGCCGCCATGAGGGCGCTCAACGAGAAGGTGCCGGGCGCAAAGATCGAGGGCGTGGCGGCGGACCTCGCCCATGCGGACGGTGTTGCGGCATTCGTGAAGCAGGTGCCTGAAACGGACATCCTGATCAACAATATGGGGATATTCGAACCGAAGCCGTTCGATGAGATCGGCGACAGCGACTGGATGCGCTTCTTCGAGACCAACGTGATGAGCGGCGTGCGGCTGTCGCGAGCCTATCTGCCCGGCATGCGCAGGCAGAACTGGGGACGGATCGTATTCATCTCCTCCGAATCCGCCGTCCACATCCCGGTCGAGATGATTCATTACGGCATGACCAAGACCGCCCAGCTTGCGATCTCGCGCGGACTTGCCGAAACGGTTGCCGGCACCGGCATCACCGTCAACGCCGTGCTGCCCGGTCCCACGCGCTCGGAAGGCGTATCCGATTTTTTCGGCAAGATGGCCAGGGAGCAGGGCGTCTCGCAGGCACAGATGGAGAAGGATTTCATCGCGCAGCATCGTCCGACCTCGCTGCTGGGCCGGCTCGCGACCGTCGAGGAGGTTGCCAACATGGTGGTCTATGTATCCTCGCCGCAGGCCTCGGCGACCAACGGCGCCGCCTTGCGCGTCGACGGCGGCGTGGTGCGCTCGATTGTCTGAACCGAAGCGCGGGCCTCAGGCTGCGGCCCGCGCCGTCCGCCGCTGCCAGGGCAGGACCGCGAGCATGAAGCCGAATGCGGCCAGCGCGACGACCGCGACAGCGCGCTGCGGCCAGGGCCCGAGCGCCGCGACGAAGGGCGGGATTGCCACGTCCGGCGGCGGGTTGCCGATGAAGCCATAGTTCGATTGCAGCAGAAGATTCACCGGCACGACCGCCGCGAGATAGATCGCGCTGACGGCATAGACGCGCCCGAGATCGCGCCAGTCCGGCCGGAAGCCCAGCACCGCAAGGTCATACACGGCATAACCGACAATGAGGGTGTGCGCCGCCCAGAACCACCAGAACACCGCATGAGCCGGGCCGAGCGTGAGAGACGGCTGGACGAAAGCCTGGAGCGTCAGTGTGACGGCCCAGAAATAGAGCGTGGCACGCAGCCAGCGGTTCTGCGTGAGCAGGGCAAGCGGCGCGACCAGGCCGTTGAGATCGCACAGATGCAGCGGCAGGCCGTGGGCAAGATCGATGCCGTCGCGGTTCCACCAGATATTGTAAGTGAGCCAATACGCGATCCCGAAAATTCCCAGCCCGCGCCGCAAGGCGAGCGTCCGCGCGGGATCGCGGCGTTCGCGCCGGCCGACCGCAACCAGCACGGCGATCGCGAGTGCGCAGACGCAGACGGTGGCGAGATGCAGCGCCGTATACGGTGCGAATATGTCCCACGCGCCTGCCGACGTTACGTTGGAGACTGGATCGCTCATGCCGCCCCGGCATCCCTGTGCGCCGGCGCCGGAATGGCATGCCAGGACGCCGCCAATGTGACGCCGGCCGCGGTGCCGGCGCCGGATCAGACCGTCGCGCCCTGCACCTTCGGCCGCCGCAGATGCTCGTCGAGCCGCGGCATGATCTCGACGAAGTTGCACGGCCGATAGCGATAGTCGAGCTGATGCACGAGGATTTCGTCCCATGCGTCGCGGCAGGCGCCCGGCGACCCCGGCAGGCAGAAGATGTAGGTCGCGCCCGCCACACCCGCGGTCGCGCGTGTCTGGATCGCGGAGGTGCCGATCTTGCCGTGGCTCACCAGCAGGAACAGGGTCGCAAAGCCCTCCATCCGCTTCTCGAAGAGCGGCTCGAGCGCCTCGGGCGTCACGTCGCGCCCGGTGAATCCGGTCCCGCCGGTCGTGATGATCACGTCGACGGCCGGATCGGCGATCCAGCCTTTCACCTGTGCGCGGATTTTCTCGATGTCGTCGGTGACAATCGCGCGGGCCGCGACTGCGTGCCCGGCCTTCTCGATCCGCTCGACGAGCGTCGCGCCCGACTTGTCGTCCGAAAGCTCGCGCGTGTCGGAGACGGTCAGCACCGCGATCTTGAGCGGGATGAATTGCTTGGTTTCGTCGATACCGGGCATCGTTCTTCCATGCTCAGTGGTCTTGCCCGGCCTCGTGCCGGGCATCTCGCTTAGGCGGGCGATGCGCATCCCCGAGCGCGAAGGCCGGCACAAGCCCCGCCATAACGAAGCATTGCTTGCGTCACCCGCTCACAAATTCGAGGCCCGGAACGTGTTGCAGGCCGCCACCTTGCCCTCCTTCAAGCCGATGGAGAACCATCGCTGGCGCTGTGCCGACGATCCGTGCGTGAACGAATCCGGCACCACGCGCCCCTGTGTCTGGCGTTGCAGCCGGTCGTCGCCGATCGCGGCCGCCGTCTGCAGGGCCGCCTCGACGTCGCCCGGTTCGAGGAATTTCCAGCGCTGATTCGAGCGGCCGGCCCAGACACCGGCGAGACAGTCCGCCTGCAATTCGACCCGAACCTGTAGCTGGTTCGCCTCCGCCTTGCTCCCGGCCTGCTGCTGCGCGCGTTGAGCCTGCGGCAGGATGCCGAGAATATTCTGGATATGGTGGCCGACCTCGTGCGCGATCACATATGCCTGTGCGAATTCGCAGGCCTTGCCGGAGCAGCCGCGGAAGCGCCGCTCGATGTCGCGGAAGAACGACGTGTCGAGATACACGCGCTGGTCAAGCGGGCAGTAGAACGGCCCCATAGCCGATTGCGCCATGCCGCAGGCGGAGTTGGTCACGCCCGCAAACAGGCGCAGCTTCGGCGGGCGGTAGGTCTGGCCGCTCTCCCTGAAGATCTCGATCCAGGTGTCCTCGGTGTTGCCGAGCACGGCGGCCACGAACTGGCCGGTCTGGTCGTCGGGCGCACCGCGGCCGGACGACTGGCCCGGCGACTGACCGGGCTGCATCGGCTGCTCGTATTGAGAGCCGCCTCCGCCCATGATGACGTCCGCACCCCCGATCAGGATGCGCGGATCGATGCCGAGCGCCCAGCCGATCAGGCCGAGCACGATGATCGTGCCGATGCCCAATCCGCCGCCGCCGCCGGGCAGACGGAAACCGCCGCCGCCAAAGCCGCCGCCACCATAGTCGCGCGCGTCTTCCACATTGTCGCTGCGGCGAAAGTCTTCCCAGCGCATTTCCCACTCCTCTGCTGCGCGGCCGACCTGTTCGCCGCAGGCTCGCGGCCCGCCTCAATTGTCGCGCGGGCGCTATTTGAAGTCCATGCCGCATCTTTTCAATGACTTGCGTGACGGCGAGCCGGAACAGTCCCGCCAAAGTTCCGCCGGCGAGCGGCAAAATCATACAGCGCGGCAAGGATTTAGGCGTCGCGCAATTAAGTCGATTTTTACTTTGAGCGGCGATGATCCCGCCACATCGGTTGTAGGTATCGCGTCGCCGATCGCGTCGCCAGAGTCAGAGTCCTGAGTCATGGTTGTGTCGCGTCGCGGGGCGCCTCTCAAGGCGCCCCGTAGGACACTTGAGTCCGCCGATTCCGCCCGGATCGTTGTCGGCGAGTGCGTCGCCGAGATGGCGAAGCTCCCGGCTGCCTGCGTCGACCTCGTCTTCGCGGACCCGCCCTACAATCTGCAGCTCCAGGGGGATCTGAAGCGCCCTGACGATTCCAGGGTCGATGCCGTCGACGATGACTGGGACAAGTTTTCCAGCTTTTCGGCCTATGACGACTTCACCCGCGCCTGGCTGATGGCCTGCCGCCGGGTCATGAAGCCGTCCGCGACCCTGTGGGTGATAGGCTCCTATCATAACATCTTCCGGGTAGGCGCGATCCTGCAGGATCTCGGCTTCTGGATTCTCAACGACGTGGTCTGGCGCAAGGTCAACCCGATGCCGAATTTCCGCGGCCGGCGCTTCACCAACGCGCACGAGACCATGATCTGGGCCGCGCGCGAGCCCGGCGCCAAGGGCTATACGTTCAACTACGAAGCCTTGAAGGCCGGCAACGAGGACGTGCAGGTCCGTTCCGACTGGACCATCCCGCTCTGCACCGGCGAGGAGCGTCTCAAGGGCCGCGACGGCAAGAAGCTGCATCCGACGCAGAAGCCGGAAGCGCTGCTGGCCCGTGCGATCCTGGCAACCTCGCGCCCCGACGATCTCGTGCTCGATCCCTTCTGCGGCACCGGCACCACCGGTGCGGTCGCCAAGCGCCTCGGCCGCCGCTTCATCGGCTTCGAACGCGAGGAAGCCTATGCCAAGGCGGCCCGCCAGCGCATCGCGGAGACCGAGCCGCTGGAGGCGCCGACCCTCGTGCCCTTCATGACCGCGCGCGAGGCCCCGCGCGTGCCGTTCCAGGCGCTGATCGAACGCGGGCTCGTGTCGGCCGGCGCAAAGCTTGTCGATGCCAAGAAGCGGCACCGGGCGCTGGTGCGCGCCGACGGCGCGATCTCGCTCGGCGAAAAGGTCGGCTCCATCCACCGCATCGGCGCGCTCGCGCAGGGACTGGAAGCCTGCAACGGCTGGACCTTCTGGCATGTCGAGACGCCGAAGGGGCTGACGCTGATCGACGAGTTGCGCGCCAAGGTGCGCGAGGAGATGGCGGGGTAGAAGAGTGCACCTACAAGAAGGCGCCCATCACATATACGGTCCAGATATGGCCTATCGCTGCTATGGACAAAACGACAAGCCAGGTGTGTGTGCGCGTCCGGTCTGATCTGAAAGCCCTCACCCACACTACAAGCCCCATGACATACAGAATCAGGACTTGAGGGGCTGCAAGAAGTACGCCACCAATTCGCCAAGACAATTGACCGAGCAGAGGTTCGCCGTACCCTGAGAAGGGTCCGCCCAGCACGACGGTATAGGCTATCGCGAGAGGCAGCGTGAAACCGAGCGAAAGCGCGCGCCTCATGTCCACTTGACGATGGCGAATATAGTCATTGAGAAGCAGCAAAAGCGAGAAAAGAACCGGAACAGCAAGTACAATGTTGATATTTTTAAGCGCGACGTCTGCAATTGTTTGCATTGAATATTGCGATTGATCTAAGCGGCTCGAGGCCGGATTGCGTCGAGTGCATCCCCGATCTTCCTTTTGCGCTCCATCAAGTCAAAGTCGTTCTGAAGTCGCAGGAAGAAGCCCTCACTCAGGCCGAAATAACGCGTGAGCCGCAGGTCCGTGTCGGCGGTCACGGCACGCTTGCCGAGCACGATCTCATTGATGCGGCGCGGCGGGACTCCTACAGCGCGGGCAAGCGCGGTCTGTGACAGACCGAGAGGCTGCAGGAATTCAAGTAACAGGATTTCTCCCGGAGTCGGATTGCGCAACATTTCAGTGGTAGTCCGCGATTTCGACATCGTGTGCTCCGTTCTCCCAGCGGAAGCAAATGCGCCACTGGTTGTTGATGCGAATGCTCCACTGTCCGACACGATCTCCCTTGAGCCGTTCGAGACGGTTGCCCGGCGGCACGCGCAAGTCCTCGACGTTTCGCGCGGCATTCAGAAGACGCATTTTTCGCAACGCTGTATCCTGGATGTCTGGCGGCAAGCGGCGGCTCCGTTCTCCCCGCCAGATCGTCTTCGTTTCCGCGTCGCGGATACTCAGGATCATCGTAAAGCACTTTTATAACGCATAACGTTATAAAGCAATAAAATACGATCTTGACTTTATTCCTTGTGAGAGAATATAGTCCTCTTTATCCCGTCCCGAGTGCAGGGGCGTATCGCGATCGTCACGAGACGCGGGGCGGGGAGCGGTGGCCGCGTGAGGGTGCCAGACGTACACCCGGGCGCGGCGGCCCAAGCCGCAGCGATCCGGCCCGCCGGCCGCGGGTCACCAGCGGAGGATAAAAAGTTGGCCGCCCGTGCCAGGGCGTCTGTCCTCCGGGGTTGTTGCGGAGCAAGCCTCAAACACCGCGCGCGGAACGCCGGGAATTTCCGCCCGGACTTCGCGGCTTCATCGACTTCGGCAAGCCTCGGTGCCGCGAGGCGCCGGGGTCCGCAGGGTCCGGAAGGACCAGGCGTTCCGCGCGCCCTTCTTTCCCGAGGGGCAGGCGAAGGCGCAAGACCCGGACGCGATTGCGCCGCGGGAATGCGAACGGCTGTTTGAAGTGGCGTGCTATCCGAAAATCCGCTTCGGCAGGCGTCCGTCGATCGCCGCCAGCCCCGCGCCGATCAGCGCCATGCCGACGAAATATCGTCCTTCAATCGGCTCATGCAGCACGAGCGTGCCGAGCAGGATCGCGCTGACGGGAATGAGGAAGGTCACGAGCAGCAGGTTGGTCGCTCCTGCTGTCGCGAGAATGCGAAAGAAAACCACATAGGCGAGCGCCGTGGAGAGCAATGCGAGGCCGGCTATCGCTCCGAAGCCTTGCGCGCTCGGCATCGACAGCGTCCAGGGCCGGTCAACGAGCAGGACGAGCGGCAGCAGCATGACGGTAGACGACAGCAACTGGCCGGTCGCTGCGGCAATGGGCGATACCCCCATGCGCCCGAACCGGCGTCCGAAAATGCCCGACAAGGCATAGGAGAGGCCGGCGGCCAGCACCGCGAGTTGCGCAAGAACGTTGTTGCCGAGGGCGCCGAGGGCGCCGTCCCCGATCATCCAGGTCACGCCGGCCAGTCCGAGCAGCACGCCGGCCAGCCTGTTGGCCGTCATCTTCTCGTCCGCGGTGAGGAAATGCGCGACGATCACAGTCATGAGCGGCGTCACCGCGTTGAGGATGGAGGCAAGTCCGCTGGCGATCTGCGTCTGCGCCCAGACGATCAGGCAGAAGGGGACGACATTGTTGAGGATGCCCATCCCCGCATAGGCCTTCCAGGCCGTCCGGCCGGATGGCAGTCGCATCCCCGCCACCCGCATTGCGATCAGGAGGGCAACGCAGGCAACGCCGGTCCGCGCTGCGACCAGCGTCAGTGGCGGCACATCGGCGAGCGCAACCGCTGTGAAGAAGAAGGAGCCGCCCCACAACAACGAGAGCGCGAACAGCATCGCCCATTCGCGCGGCGTCATCACCGGGTTAATTGCTGACTGCATATTGGAATTGAACGATTGCAGAAAATTGACGCTAAGCGGGTGAAATAGACGGAGGCCACCCGATTTCTGCGACCGCAACGCGATTGGAATCAGCTATACTGATCGAGCAGGTTTTTCATGGAGGCTTTCATGCCGACCGATGTCTCAACTCCGCCGATCGCGGGCGCGCTCCGCTTCGATCCCGAAACGCTGAAGAAATACGGAAACTGGTTTTTGGTCTATGGCATCGTCATGGCGATCCTTGGATTTCTCGCCATCGCCATGCCGGGCATCGCCTCGCTGGCCAGCACGATCTTCATCGGCTGGCTGCTGATCGTGGGCGGCGCGATCGGGCTCTATGCAGACCTTTCCGCGGGCCGGTCGGCGCCGGGCTTCTGGTGGAATCTGATCACGGCGCTTCTCTATCTTGCCGCCGGCATCGTCATTCTCGTCAATCCGCTCGCGGGCGTGCTGACGCTGACCATCGTGCTCGCGGCCTATCTCCTCGGCGGCGGCGCGGCCAAGCTGTTCCTCGCCTTCAGCCACAAGCGCGACATCCCGCAGGCCTGGGGCTGGGTGCTGTTCAGCGGGATCGTCGACATCATCCTAGCGGTCCTGATCATTGCGGGTCTGCCCGGGACGGCGATCTGGGCGATCGGCCTTCTCGTCGGCATTAACCTGCTGATGATGGGCACGGCGATCGCGGTGACCGCGCTCACCTGCAAGAAGATGGCGGGCAGCGCGACCGGCGGAACGGCCGAGAAGAAGGCCTAGCTTTTCAGCGACCCGACCATCCGAGAGAATCGGCCCCTCTCCCAGTCGCCGAGAGGGGCCGATTGCCGGTCCGCTCATTCCGAGTGCGGGCTATTTCGCCGCCACCACCATGATTTCGACGGTGAATTCGGGCGCCGCGAGCTTCGCCTCGACCGTCGCGCGCGCCGGCGTATTGCCGGGCGACACCCAGGCGTCCCACACCGCGTTCATCTCGTTGAAGGTCTTGATGTCCGCGAGCCAGATATTCGCGCGCAGGAGCTTGCTCTTGTCGGTGCCGCATTGCTTGAGATAGCCGTCGATGATCGACAGGATTTCCTTTGTCTGCTCGGTGACGCTCTGCCCCTTTGCCTTGTCGGCGGTCAGCCCGGCGAGATAGACGGTGTCGCCATGCACCACGGCCTTGCTCATGCGCGGGCCGACGTCGAAGCGTTGAATTGACATCACTGTGTCTCCGTTGGGTTGAACTGCCGTCCAGGGCGCCGAAGGTTTCAGCCTCCCGGCGCGCCCTGTGCGTTGGTGTAAAGCGCGTAGAGCGAATGCGCCGCCGCCATGAACAGGCGGTTGCGGTGGCGTCCGCCGAAGCAGACATTGGCGCAGCGCTCCGGCAGCGCGATGTGTCCGATCGGCTCGCCCTGCGGCGTGAAGATGCGCACGCCGTCGAGCTCCGGCGACATGCCCCAGCCGCACCAGAGGTTGCCGTCGATGTCGCAGCGGAAGCCATCCGGCGTGCCGCCCGGCCCGGAATCGATCAGGACCTTTCCATTCGCGATCTTGCTGCCATCGCCCGTGACGTCGAAGGAGAGAATGCGCCGCGGCTGGCTGCGCGATTCCACAATGTAGAGCTTCTTCTCGTCGGGCGAGAAGGCGAGCCCGTTCGGCGCATTGATGCCGTCCGCAACGACGGTCACCGCGCCGGTCCTGCCATCGACGCGATAGACATTCATTGGCAGTTCGGCATCGGCAATCTCGCCTTCGTAGTAACTGAGAATTCCAAAGCGCGGATCCGTGAACCAGATCGAGCCGTCGGACTTGACCACGACATCGTTCGGCGAGTTGAGCCGCTTGCCCTCGAAGGAGTCGCAGATCACGGTGATTGAACCGTCATATTCCGTGCGCGTCACGCGGCGCGACTGATGCTCGCAGGTGACCAGCCGGCCCTGCCGGTCCCGGGTATTTCCGTTCGCGCGGTTCGAAGGTTTGCGGAACACGGTGGTCTGGCCGCTTTCCTCGTCCCAGCGCAGCATGCGGTCGTTCGGAATGTCGCTCCAGATCACGCAGCGCTGATCGCCGAGCCAGACTGGTCCCTCGCCCCACAAGGTGCCGGTGGCGAGTCGCTCAACGTTGGTCAGGACCACCCGGTACTTGTCGAAGCGCGGATCGAGCGTTTTCACCGCAGGATCGGGATAGCGCAGGCTCGGCGACCACCCGGTATTTTGTTCGTCACTCATGCCGTTTCCTCCGCGGTCGGTTTGACACAACCGTTCCGATTTTTGCAAATCGCCTAAGCCTGAAGTGCGTGCGCGATCACCTTGCGCATGAGGTTGGGCAGCGCTTCGGTGTGGACCGTCGCAAGCGGCGTCCAGCGCGTGCCGCGCGCGGGCCGGGTGCTGCGGGGCAGCTGCGCCGCATAGACGGCGAGTTCGAGCGGGAAATGCGTGAAGACATGCGTTACCGTGCCGGGAAGCTTGCGCCACTTCGCCTTCAACGGAGCATCCGCCTCGGCCGCGCCGGGATCGAAATCGCTCGACCATTCCGTCGTCGGCACTTCGGTCATGCCGCCGAGGAGGCCCTTTTCAGGCCGCGTCCGCACCAGGATCATGCCGTCGGCACGCAATGCCACAAAGGCTGCACCCCGCCGCTGCTCGTTCTCCCGCCTTGCGGCCTTGCGCGGGAAAGTCTCCTGATCGCCCCTCATTCTCGCCGCGCAGTTCTCGGTCCACGGACACAGGGAGCAGGCCGGACGCTTGGGCGTGCAGATTGTGGCGCCGAGATCCATCATGGCCTGCGCGAAGTCGCCCGCACGGCGGTCCGGCGTCAGCGCTTCTGCGCGCGCGCGAATGCGCGGCTTGGCGGCAGGCAGGGGCTCTTCCACGGCAAAGAGCCGCGCGATCACCCGCTCGATATTGCCGTCGACCGGCGCCGCCTTGCGACCGAACGCGATGGCGGCGATCGCCGCCGCCGTATAGGCGCCGATACCCGGCAACCGGCGAAGCGCGCTTTCCGTGTGGGGGAAGCGCCCGCCATGCTCCTCCGCGACGACGCGGGCACAGGCGTGCAGGTTGCGGGCACGCGCGTAATAGCCGAGCCCCGCCCATGCTCTCAGAACGTCATCGAGCGTTGCGGCGGCAAGCGCGCCGATGTCGGGCCAGCGCGTGAGGAAGCGCTCGTAATAGGGAGCCACCGCCTTGACCGTCGTCTGCTGGAGCATGATTTCCGACAGCCAGACCCGGTAGGGATCGGCGGGTTCTCCCGGCTCGGCTCGCCACGGCAGCTTGCGGCGGTGGCGGTCGTACCAGGCCAGCAGTGCCGCCGCCGAGGGGGCGGGCCTGCGCGCAAGTCGCTTCTTTTTCCGGGCCTGCGCCCCTGCTAGCGTCATGGCGAACCCTAGTCAGAGGCTCTTGCCGTGAACAAGCCCAGGCCACCCGCTCGTCCACTGGGGGTTCTTGCCCAACCCCTCCTGGCGGACAGCTTTGCCCGGCAGGGCTTTGCATCCGCCGAACTGGTGACGCGATGGTCCGAGGTGGCCGGACGCGACATCGCGATGATTTGCCAGCCGGTCAAAATTCAGTGGCCGAGAGCCTCCGATCCCGCCGAGCGGGAGCCCGGAACTTTGGTCTTGCGTGTCGAAGGTCCGGCGGCGATCGAAATCCAGCATCTGTCCGACGTCATCCTGGAGCGGGTGAACCGCTATTTCGGCTGGCGGGCGGTGTCCCGGCTGGCGCTGCGGCAGGCGCCGCTCTCGCGCCAGCGGGCAATGCCGAAATTTCAGCCCGATCCGGCACGGGCCGCCCAGATTGCCGCGGCGCTTCCGGCCATCGAGGACGAGGGTCTGAAAGACGCTCTGGCCCGGCTGGGTGCGTCGATCAAGCGAACGTGAAATGGGCGCGCGGCGTCGAAAACGGCGCGCGGTTGCCACATTTCCCGATAAAGGATAGCCAGCGGTCCGAACAGGCCAATTCAACGGAGCTTCCAGTGATTACCCGACGCGAATTCGTTGCCGGTACCGGTATGCTTGTGGGTGGCGCGGCCGTGCTGTCGGCGTTGGGCGTCGGCATCGTTCCGGTCCTGGCCCAGACCCCCACACCTGCGGACCTGGCGGTCGAGGGCCCGCTCGGCGACATTGTCATGGGCAGTGCGGATGCTCCGGTCACGATCATCGAATATGCATCGATGACGTGCGGCCATTGCGCGAATTTCTCGGAAAAGACCTTTCCGGAGCTGAAGAAGCGCTACAT
Organism: Pseudorhodoplanes sp.; assembly: GCA_013388965.1. Classification (GTDB taxonomy): domain Bacteria; phylum Pseudomonadota; class Alphaproteobacteria; order Rhizobiales; family Xanthobacteraceae; genus Pseudorhodoplanes. The sequence goes on from JACAEG010000331.1 coordinate 13,190, forward strand.
CGACACCGGCAAGGTCAAATACATCCTGCGCGAGTTCCCGCTCGACCCGCTCGCGGCCGCCGGCTTCATGCTCGCCCGCTGCGCCGGCAACGACAAATACTATCCGCTGGTGGAGGCGCTGTTCGCGCAGCAGAAGCAATGGGCGGTGCAGAAGCCGATCGAGCCGCTGATGGCGATCGCCAAGCAGGCCGGGTTCACCCAGGAAAGCTTCAATGCCTGCCTCTCCAACCAGAAGATTCTGGAAGGCATCGAAGCGACGCGGGCGCGCGCCTCGGAGAAGCTTGGGGTCAATTCCACCCCGACCTTCTTCATCAATGGCAAGGTGTTCCGCGGCGACATGTCGATCGAGACGATGGAAAAGGAGATTCAGCCATATTTGAAGAGCTGAAATCGCGCAGGTGATTCGGGCACCCCGAATCGGTGCGGGCAAGATTCTCGTGCGAAAATAAGTGCATGGGGAAATCGATACGGGCGGCTTGCAAGGCCGCAGGGGCTCTGGCCATTCTCGAATCAAGAGCGGACTCTTTCGACGCAACGGTTCGGGCGCGTTACCCCGATGCAACCGGCGGTGCTAAGGCCGAGCGGATCGATCTGCTGTTGAAACGGAGCAAGGTATCTCGATGAAGTTGACGCGGTTGCGCCTCATCGGATTCAAGTCTTTCGTCGAACCCACGGATTTCCTGATCGAGCCCGGTCTGACCGGCGTGGTCGGCCCGAACGGCTGCGGCAAGTCGAATCTCGTCGAAGCCCTGCGCTGGGTGATGGGCGAGACCTCCCACAAGTCCATGCGCGCCGCCGATATGGACGATGTGATCTTCTCCGGATCGAATACCCGGCCGAGCCGCAACAATGCCGAAGTGTCGATGGCGATCGACAATTCCGAGCGAACGGCGCCCGCGGCCTTCAACGAGTATGACACGCTGGAAGTCTCTCGCCGCATCGAGCGCGAGCAGGGTTCGACCTACCGCATCAACGGGCGCGAGGTGCGTGCCCGCGACGTCCAGATCCTGTTTGCCGATGCCTCGACGGGCGCCCGTTCGCCCGCGCTCGTGCATCAGGGCCGCATCGGCGAGATTATCCAGGCCAAGCCCGAGCAGCGCCGCCGCGTGCTGGAGGAGGCCGCGGGCATTTCCGGCCTGCATGCCCGCCGCCACGAGGCCGAATTGCGGCTGAAGGCAGCGGAACACAATCTCGAGCGATTGGAGGACGTGATCGGCCAATTGGCCTCGCAGATGAATGCGCTCAAGCGGCAGGCGCGCGAGGACGTTCGCTATCGCAACGTGTCGGCCCAGGTGCGCAAGCAGGAGGCCACTTTGTTCCACCTGCGCTGGGTGAATGCCAGGAGCGAGGTGGAGGAGGCCGAGCGCGCGCGCGATCTCGGTATCCGCGAGGTCGCAGCCGCGACGCTGGCGCAATCCGAAGCCGCCAGGCTGCAGGAGACGGCGGCCGCCGCGTTGCCGCCCCTGCGCGAAGCCGAGGCGCGGGCGGCCGCGGCATTGCAGCGGCTGGTCAACGCCCGCGAGACTCTCGATCGCGAAGAAAGCCGCGCCCGGGACAGGCTGGCCGAACTCGAGCAGCGGCTGGTCCAGCTCAACGAGGATATTGCGCGCGAGAAACAGCTTGCCGCCGACGCGGAAATCTCCCTCAGCCGGCTTGCTGCGGAAAAGGAAACGCTGACCGGAGAATTGTCGGCCGGCGCCGAGCGGCGCAAACAGGCGGAGCAGCGGGTTGCGGAAGCGAGTTCGGTTCTTGCCGCTTCCGAAAAGGTCGCAGACGAGTTGACTCGCACGCTGGCCGACCTCACGGCGCGGCGCAATCAGCTCGAGAATGCCGCCCGCGAGCAGGACGAGCGGATTGCACGGCTCGACCGCGAGCTTGCCAGTGTCGCCGCCGAGCTCGCTTCGCTCGACGCTGCGGGCGTTGCCGATCTCTCGCAGCTCCAGGTCGGTGCCGAGGCCGCGCAAAACGCGATCGCGGAGGCGGAAGCGCAGAGCGTGCGAGCGGAAGCAGCGCATTCGGGCGCGCGCCAGGCTCTCGATGTCGCGCGGGGTCCGCTCGCCGAAGCCGAGCGGCGCGCCCATCGGCTCGAA
>JACAEG010000113.1 GCA_013388965.1 Pseudorhodoplanes sp.
GGCCGGCTGGGCCGGCGCGGCCTGCGGTTTGGCCGGCGGCCTTTGCGCGGGACGCTGGGCCGGCGCGGGCTGCGGCTGCTGCTGGGCGAACGCCTCGGATACGCCCAGGGCCGTCAGGGCCGCGATGGATACGATTGCAAGCGCCCGGGCCACCGGACGAGCCGATGCGGGCGCATTGGAGAGAGTCATGAGACCAGGTTCCTCTGTTCTTTGCCGCTCGGCTGGCGCTGGGGCTTCCCCGGGCCCGGCGCGGCGTGTCTTTACGCCAAAAAAGGCAAGAGCGTGACACCGGCTGCCCGCTCCTTCGGCGGGTCTGATACCCCGAATCGACCGGAGGATAAAGCGCGGATCGCGGATTCCATCGCGACTGGCATTCTCCGCCGGGATTGCTGATCGCAGGCAGTCAATCTCCGAAAACGGTGTAGAAAAGACCGGTGATGACGCCCGTCGAATGGATCGTGAAGCATTCGCGCACATCGCGGCCCGCCTTGGCGGCAGCGATGCTTGCGGTCGCGGCCGGCATGGCCCATGCGCAGGCCGTGGAGGGGCGGCATGCGATCGCGATGCACGGCGAACCGCGCCTGCCGGCGGACTTCACCCGCCTGCCCTATGCGGAGCCTGACGCCCCCAAAGGCGGGAAACTCGTCCAGGGCGTTCTGGGCACTTTCGACAGCCTCAACCCGCTGATCGTCAAGGGACTGGCGGTCCAGCAGATCCGCGGGCATGTCATCGAAAGCCTGATGGCGCGCGGCTACGACGAGCCCTTCACGCTCTACGGCCTGCTCGCACAGACGGTCGAAACCGACGATGCGCGCAGCTACGTCACCTTCACGCTCAATCCTGCGGCCCGCTTCTCGGACGGCAAGCCGGTGACGGCCGAGGATGTTCTCTTTTCCTGGCAGCTCTTGCGCGACAGGGGCCGGCCCAATCACCGCACCTACTATGCCAAGGTCGCGCGCGCCGACATTGTGGGCGAGCGCTCCGTGCGTTTCGATCTCACCGGGAGCGGCGACCGCGAATTGCCGCTGATCCTCGGCCTGATGCCGATTCTGCCAAGGCACGCGATCGACCCCGAAAAATTCGAGGAGACGACCTTCACGCCGCCCATCGGCAGCGGTCCCTATCGCGTCACCGCGGTCGATCCGGGACACAGCGTGACATTCACCCGCAATCCCGATTACTGGGGGCGGGATCTGCCGATCAATCGCGGCTTCTGGAATTTCGACGAAATCCGATTCGACTATTACCGCGACGGCAACACCGTCTTCGAGGCCTTCAAGAAGGGCCTTATCGACGTGCGGGCGGAAATCGATCCGCACCGCTGGACGACCGGATACGACATTCCCGCCCTGCGCTCCGGCCGCCTCGTCAGGGAGACTTTCTCCACCGGCCTGCCCAAACCGTTGCAGGCATTCGTGTTCAATACGCGCCGGCCGATCTTCGCCGACATCCGCGTGCGCGAGGCCATCGCGATGCTGTTCGATGCCGAATGGGTGAACAAGAATTTCTTCTTTGGCCTGTTTCGCCGCAATGCCGGCTATTTCGACGACTCGGAGCTGTCTTCCGTCGGCCCGCCGGCCGACACGCGGGAGCGTGCGTTGCTTGCGCCCTTTCCCGGTGCCGTCCGCGAGGACATTCTGGAGGGGCGCTGGCGGCCGCCATCGTCGGACGGTTCGGGCCGCAATCGCGAGGCGCTGAAGGCGGCGATCGCGTTGCTCGCGGACGCAGGCTACGAACTCGACGGCACGGTGATGCGCCATCGCGCGACGCGCGAGCCGCTGTCGTTCGAGCTTCTCGTCTCGACGCGCGACCAGGAGCGGCTCGCCCTGGCCTTCGGCCGCGATCTCACGCGCGCCGGCATCCAGGCGCGGATTCGCCTCGTCGATGCCGTGCAGTTCGATCGCCGCAAGCTGACCTACGATTTCGACATGATCGAATACCGCTGGGACCAGTCGCTGTCGCCGGGCAACGAACAGCATTTCTACTGGAGTTCGGCGGCCGCCGCGGCTGACGGCACGCGCAACTATATGGGCGCGCGCAATCCCGCCATCGACGCGGCCATTGCGGAACTTTTGCGGGCGCGTGGCCGGGACGAATTCGTCTCCGCCGTCAGGGCCCTCGACCGCGTCCTGATTTCAGGCTTTTATGTGATCCCGCTCTTTTACCTGCCCGAGCAATGGGTCGCACGTTGGACAAGCAAAGGACGCCCGCCCGTCACGTCGTTATCGGGATACCTGCCGGAAACCTGGTGGAAAAGCCCGCAATAGCGCGTCAAACATGATCGGCGGCGTCGGCCATAGCCTCGCAAGCGGGGCGACGCTGGAGGGCTTGTTCAGAGCCGCCGTCGCCCGCCGGCCGGAAGGTCTCGCGCTCGTCGACCCGCCGAATCGCGAAGCCTTCACCCATCATCCGCCCCGCACCCTCACTTATGCACAGGCCGATCGCGCGGTCTCGGCGGTTGCCGCGCGGCTGCGCGACGCCGGGCTGAAGCCTGGCGCCATCGTCGCGATCCAGCTTCCGAACGTCGCGGAGCATGCGGTCGCCATTCTCGGCGTGCTGCGTGCGGGGATGATCCCGGCCCTGCTTCCGCTGCTGTGGCGGAAGGCGGATTGCGTCGCGGCGCTGTCGCAGCTCGATCCCCGGGCGCTGATCGTGTGCGGGCGCATCGGCAGTGTCGATCACGGCATGCTGGGCGCGGAAGTCGCCGCGGAGATTTTCTCGATTCGCCACGTCTTCGGCTTCGGCACCCTGCCGGACGGCCTGACCGCGCTCGACGACGTATTCCTCGCCGGCGCGCCGTCGGGCGGCGATGCGCCACCTGTTTCCGACAATGTCGGCCAGCCGATCGCAGCCGTCACATTCGAAGTGACGGCCGCCGGTCATGCGGCCGTCGCGCGCACCGACGCAGAACTGATCGCGGCCGCGCGCGGCCCCATTCACGAGGCGGACCTGCCCGAGAATGCCGTTCTGCTTGCGCCCTATCTTCCTTCGTCCTTCGCCGGCCTCTCGCTCACGCTCGTGCCCTGGCTTGCGTCGGGCGGCACGCTGATCCTGCATCATCCCTTCGATCCCGATGCGCTGTCCGAGCAGATCGCGGAGCGCTCCTTCGATCTGGTCGTGCTGCCCGGCGCGATCGCGCAGCGGCTGGCCGAGGCGGGCCTGCTCTCCGGCCACAACAAGATGAAGGCGATCCTGCTGGTCTGGCGCACACCGGAGCGCGTGGGCGGCGTGGTGTCGCCCCGGTTGCTCGAGGTGCCGCTGATCGATGTGCGCGTTTTTGGCGAGATCGGCCTCGTGGCCGCGCGGCGGGAGATGGAGACGCGGCCCGCCATTCTGCTCGCCGGCCCGATCAAGGCGTATCGCGCCGGCACGGATTCGATCGAGCTCGGCGAAACCGTGCGCACGCAGGCCGGCACGCTGGCGATCAAGGGACCGATGGTTCCGCACACGCCCTTCCCGGCCGGCGCGCAGCGGACGGCGCTGCAGGCAAGCAACGGCGACGCGGTCGATACCGGCTATCCCTGCCGGATCGAGCGCGATGCCATCGTTATCACCGGCCCGCCGACCGGCATCGTCAGCCTTGGCGGCTATCGCTTCGCGCTGAAGGATCTGCAGGACCGGCTGGGTCGCGTCCAGCGCGGCTGCACGCTTGCCGCGCTGCCCCATCACCTGGTCGGCTACAAGCTCGCGGGCGATGCGGCCGACCGCACGACGTTGCGCCGGGTGCTGACGGATTTCGGCGCCAACCCGCTCATCGTCGGCGCCTTTCGCGAACGCAGCGAGCGCTCGCCGGCTGCGTAGTGCCGGCAAATCCCGCATGTTCCGTTGACCGCGTATTAATTTCCGGGCGCTAGCCTTGCGACCTCACATTCTGGAACGTTGCGTCGCATTCGCATGCCGCTGCAAGGCCCGCTGGTCGTCGTTGGCCAACCTCGATTTGCCGGCCTTCTCGATGCGCTCGGGACGGCGGGCGCTTTTCCGGTCATCGAGTCGACGCGCAGCGAGGCCGCCGACGTCATTGCGGCTGCGAGCCCGGAATCGATCCTCCTTGCCGATGACGAGACCAGCGCCGACCGGCAGATCGCGGCTATTCTGGATCGACTGGTCACGCCCGCCATTCCCTACGTGCCCGTCGTCGCCTGCGCGGGCGTGGACACCGACATCGCCTATGCCAGGGCTTTGCCCGTCGAGCCGGTCGCCGCGCAATCCGGCATCGTCGCGCGCCTATCGGCCGCCTTCCGCGCGCGCTCGCTCCACGCAACCGTGCTCCGGCGCCTGCAGCTTGCGGCCGAGGCCGGCAAGCCTTCGCCTGAAATTGCCGACGGCGACCCGCTCGAGGATTCCACTGTCATCGTCGCGGGACGCGGCCGTTCCTATCCCCTGCTCTCGACCATGATCGGGGAGCGCGCCGGGCTGATCGGCGCGCTCAGCGTGGAAACCGCCGCGAGCTATCTCAAGGCGCGCGAGATCGACGGACTCGTGATCGGCGACGGCTTCGCCGCGCGCACCGTTTCGGCCTTTCTCACCGTCATCGCCGAGGACAGCCGGTTCCGCGATCTGCCCGTCGCGCTGCTCGGGCATGCGCTCACCGAGATGCGGACCGATCACCCTTACGTCTTTCATGTCGGCAACCCGGAGCGGCTGGTCGAGCGCCTGTTGCCCTTCGTGCGTCTGCATGCCTTCGAGCAGCGGCTCAGCCGGACACTCGCCTCGATCGATCACGACGGCCGACTCGACCCGAAGACCGGCCTTCTCTATCCCGAGGCGTTCGTGCGCGAGCTCGAGGCGGCAATCGCGGAATCGCGCACGCGCGGCACCGGCCTGTCGCTCGCCCGCTTCGTGTTCGAGCCCGATCTCTCGGCGCGCGCGAGCTTCGACGCCGCGCGGCTCGCCAGCCGGCTGATCCGCGGCATCGACTTCGGCTGCCGGGAGCCGGACGGCTCCGTGCTGATCGCCTTCACCGAGACGGATTTGCGCTACGCGCATGTCGTCGCGCGCCGCATCGCGAGCGTGCTCAAGCACACCATGCTGTCGCCGCAGGACCGCAAGCCCACAGGTCCCGCGATCACGCTGGCGACACGAAAATCCTCCGATGACGCGGATTCGCTGCTGGGGCGCGTGACGGCGGCCATGCTTACAGCCGAATGAAGGCAAGGCCGCCCGATTGCGGATCAGGTTCGCGACGCCTAGATTGAGGCGGGTCGCAGGAAAGGTCCGCCCATGCCGGCAAGCCAGCCGATTAGTGTCGATGTCGTTTCGGATATCGTCTGCCCGTGGTGCTTCATCGGCAAGAGGCGGATCGAGAAGGCGATCGCGCTCGTGCCGCATATCCCCGTGCAGCTGCGATTCCACCCCTATTTCCTGAATGACTGGATTCCCCGCAGCGGCATATCGCGCGAGGACTATTTGACCAGGAAATTCGGATCGGTCGCCCGTTATGGCGAGATCGCAAGGCGCGTGCAGGCCGCGGCTGCGGAGGAAGGGCTCGTCTACAACATCGACAGGATCAGCCGGCAGCCCAACAAGACCGACGCGCATCGCCTGATCCTGTGGGCCGGCGATCGCGGCCCGCAGATGAAGCAGCGGCTGATGGACCTCTATTTCACCGAAGGCGCCGACCTCACCGACAACGACGTGCTGGCGCAAGCCGCGGCCGATATCGGCCTGCCCCGCGATGACGTCGCCGAAAGGCTCACGACCGAGGACGAGGTCGACCTCGTCACGCGGGCGGCGCAATCGGCCAAGGAAGCCGGCATCGACGGCGTGCCCTGCTTCATCTTCGCCAATGCGCTCGCGGTGTCCGGCGCGCAGGCGCCGGAATATCTCGCGAATGCCATCGAGCGCGCGGCCGCGGACGTCGCCAGGAGGGACGGCGCGACGGCGCCGGCCTGACTCAGGCCGCCTTGGCCTGCTCGGCGATCCGCACCAGGCTGCGCAGGATATCGGTCGTGCCGGTCAGCCGTTCCTCCGGCCGCTCCCAGTCCTCCAGGAACACGACCTTCATGTCCGGCCGCACCTTGGCCGCCGGGCCCTGCTCGCGGATGTAGCGGATCAGCCCTTCCGGGTTGCTGAAGGTGTTGTCCCGGAAGGACAGCACCGCGCCCTTCGGCCCGGTATCGATCTTCTCGACATTGGCCCTGCGGCTGAGCGCCTTGATCGCCACGATCTGCAGCAGGTGCCGCACCTCCTGCGGCATCTTGCCGAAGCGGTCGACCAGTTCGGCGCCGAAGGCGTCGATCTCGCGCTCGTCGTCCATCTCCGCGAGCCGCCGGTAGAGGCTCAGTCGCACCGACAGGTCGGCCACGTAGTCGTCGGGAATGAGCACCGGCATGCCGATGGTGATCTGCGGCGACCAGCGGTCGGCGACCGGCGCGGAGATGCCGGCTTTCAGGCTCATGACCGCCTCCTCCAGCATCTGCTGGTACAGCTCGAATCCGACCTCCTTGATGTGGCCGGACTGCTCGTCGCCAAGCAGGTTGCCGGCGCCGCGGATGTCGAGGTCGTGCGAGGCGAGCTGGAAGCCTGCGCCCAGCGTGTCGAGCGATTGGAGCACCTTGAGCCGTCGCTCCGCCTGCGCGGTCAGCTTGCGGTTCGCCGGCAGCGTGAACAGCGCGTAGGCGCGCAGTTTCGAGCGTCCGACGCGCCCGCGCAGCTGGTAGAGCTGCGACAGGCCGAAGCGGTCGGAGCGATGCACGATCAGCGTGTTCGCGGTCGGAACGTCGAGGCCGGATTCGATGATCGTGGTCGAGAGCAGCACGTCATATTTTCCGTCGTAGAAGGCCGTCATGATGTCGTCGAGCACCCCCGACGGCATCTGTCCGTGCGCGACGGCGACGCGCACTTCCGGCACGGTCTTGTCGAGAAAGTCCTTGGCGCCCGCGAGGTCCTCGATGCGCGGGCAGACATAGAAGGACTGCCCGCCGCGATAGCGTTCGCGCAGCAGCGCCTCGCGCACCACGAGCGGGTCGAAAGGCGCGACGAAGGTGCGAACCGCAAGCCGATCGACCGGCGGCGAGGCGATGATCGAAAGGTCGCGCACGCCGGTCAGCGCGAGTTGCAGCGTGCGCGGAATGGGCGTCGCGGTCAGCGTCAGCACATGTACCTCGGCACGAAGCTGCTTCAGTTTCTCCTTGTGCGCGACGCCAAAATGCTGCTCCTCGTCGACGATCAGCAGGCCGAGATCCTTGAAGCGGATCGTGCGTCCCAGCAGCGCATGCGTGCCGATCACGATGTTGATCGAGCCGTCGGCAAGCCCGGCCTTTGTCTTCGCGAGTTCGGCATTGCTGACGAGCCGGGACGCCTGGCCGATCTGCACGGGAAAGCCGCGGAAGCGCTCGGTAAAGGTCCTGAAATGCTGGCGTGCGAGCAGCGTCGTCGGCACGACGACGGCGACCTGCTTGCCGCTCATCGCCACCGCGAATGCCGCGCGCAAGGCAACCTCCGTCTTGCCGAAGCCGACATCGCCGCAGACGAGGCGATCCATCGGCCGGCCGCGGGCCAGATCGCCCATTACGGCATCGATCGCGGTCTGCTGGTCCTCCGTCTCCTCGTAGGGGAAACCGGCTGCGAACTCGTCGTAAAGGCCGGGGCTGACGGTCAGTTTCGGGGCCTCGCGCAATTGCCGTTCAGCCGCCACCTTCAGGAGTTCATGTGCAATCTCGCGGATCCGGCTCTTCATCCGCGCCTTGCGCGCCTGCCAGGCGCCGCCGCCCAGCCGGTCGAGCACGACCGCTGTGTCCTCCGAGCCGTAGCGCGACAGCAGCTCGATATTCTCCACCGGCAGGAACAGCTTGGCGTCGTCGGCATAGTGGATTTCGAGGCAGTCATGCGGGGCGCCGGCGGCCTCGATGGTCTTCAGCCCGACGAACCGGCCGATGCCGTGATCGACATGCACGACCGGGTCGCCCGCCGCGAGGCTCGGCGCCTCGGCGATGAAATTCTCCGCCTTGCGCGAGGCGCGGCGCGGCCGCGCCAGCCGGTCGCCGAGAATGTCCTGCTCTCCGATGACGGCGGCGTCCGCGGTCTCGAAGCCGGCTTCGATGCCGAGCACGGCGAGCGCGATTTCCGGCTTCGGTCGCGCCAGCGCCTCCGGCCAGGAGCGGACATTCGTGAGATTGGACAGCTTGTGGTCGGCCAGCACGTGGCTCATGCGCTCGCGCGCACCTTCGCTCCACAGCGCGACGATCACCCGCTTGCCCGCCGATTGCAGCGCATGGACATGCGCGCGCACCGCGTCGAAGACATTGGCGTCGGGCTGGGCGCGTTAGGCGGAAAAATTCTTGCCCTGGCGCGCCCCGGCATCGACGATGTCGGCGCCCTCCGGCACCTCGAATGGCGTCATCCGCGCCAGCGCCCGGTCCCTGAGCAGGCCCTGCCATTCCGACTCCGGCAGGTACAGCCGATCCGGCGGCAATGGATGATAGGGCGCGCCCGACTTGTCGATCGGATTGCGGCGCGCGTCGTAATAGTCGGCGATCTGCGCGAAGCGCTCACGCGCCGCCTCGTCGGCCAGCGGCTCGGTCACGATCGGCGAGCCGGGCACATAGTCGAACAGCGTATCGAGCTTGTCGTGAAACAGCGGCAGCCAATGCTCCATGCCGGGATGCCGGCGCCCTTCGCTCACCGACTCGTAGAGCTGGTCGTCGCGCTGCGGCGCGCCGAAGGCCGCGACATAGCCGGTGCGGAATTTGCGGATGGTCTCGGTCGTGATCTGGAATTCCGCGGCCGGCACGAGATCGAGGCCGCGCAATTCGCCGGTCGTGCGCTGGGTCTCGGAATCGAAGGCGCGGATGGTCTCGAGCGAATCCCCGAAGAAATCGAACCGCACCGGGTCGCCCATCCCGGGCGGATAGAGATCGAGAATGCCGCCGCGCACCGCATATTCGCCCGGCTCGCGCACGGTCGAGGCGCGCAGATAGCCGTTCAGTTCGAGCCAGGCGATCACCCGCTCCATCGGCAGGACATTGCCGGGCGCAACCGACAGCGACTGACTCGCGATCCCCTGACGCGGCGGCACGCGCTGGAGGATCGCATTGACGGTCGTGAGCAGGATCGAGGGCTTGTCGCGGCCCTGCACATGCACGAGCCGCGACAGCGTGGTCATGCGCTGCGCCAGCACGCCGGCATGCGGCGAGACGCGGTCATAGGGCAGGCAATCCCAGGCCGGGAATTCCAGCACCGCGATGTCGGGCGCGAAGAACGGCAAGGCGCGCGCGAGCGCGGCCATGCGCGGCCCGTCGCGGCAGACGACGACAAGGCTCGTCGCGGGCGCATCCTTGCGCGCGGCGACCCCGCGCGCCAGATCGGCGAGCACGAGCCCTTCTGCGCCTTCGGCGACATGGGCGAGAGTGACGGCGCGTCCGGGACGCAGACTGGCGGCGGGATTGGCTGTCATCCGCGCGGCCCGTCCTGATGAAAGGTCTTGAGGCGACGGAACAGCTCGGTATCGAAATCCGGCGGGACGGGATCGAAGTCGCCGATCCAGCCGAAGAGCACGGGGTCCGGCACCTCGATCAGCCGCTCGTAGGCGTCGAGTTCGGCCTCGTTCATGCTGTCGATGCAGGAATCGGCAAAACGGCCCATGATCAGGTCCATTTCGCGGATGCCGCGGTGCCAGGAGCGGAACAGCAGGCGGCGCCGGCGCTCGCTCAGGCCCTCGCTCGATCGTGACATTCCGCTCATCGTGGGATTCCCGGCAACGCGAAAAGCCCGGACGGGCCGGGCGCGGGGTATATAGGGGCTGCCGGAACGTCTGTCGATGCGCCCTTCCCTGCTCGATCCGCTCTTTGCCTCGGTCACCGCCTTGCCGGGCATCGGCGAGAAGCTCGCGAAGCTGTTCGCGCGCCTCGTCGGGCGCGAGGACGATGCGCGCGTCCTCGACCTGCTGTTCCACCTGCCGACCGGCAATGTGGACCGGCGCGCGCGCCCCAAGCTGTGCGACGTGAAGGAGGGCATGGTCGTCACCGTGAAGGTCACGGTCGACCGGCACCGCGCGCCGCCGCCCGGGCGCTCGCGCGCGCCCTACCTGATCTATGCCAGCGACGAGACGGGGGATCTTGTCATCACCTATTTCAACGCTCGCAAGGAGTATGTGGACAAGCTGCTGCCGGTCGGCGCCGTGCGCTACGTCTCCGGCACGGCGGCGATGTATGACGGCACCCTGCAGATGGTGCATCCCGACCGCGTCGTGGACGAGAAGGGCCTTGCCGCCTTGCCGCTGATCGAGCCGGTCTATCCGCTGACCGAAGGGCTCGGTGCCAATCAGGTCCGCAAGGCGGTCGAGGCGGCATTGGCGCGGCTGCCGAGCCTGCCGGAATGGCAGGATGCAGCCTGGCTCAGGAAGCGGAAACTGCCGGCCTTCGCCGAGGCGTTGCGCACGGTGCACCGGCCCTCGGAACTGACGGATGTGCTGCCGCAAAGTGCCGGCTGGACCCGGCTCGCCTATGACGAATTGCTGGCGGGCCAGATCGCGCTGCGGCTCGTGCGCGCGCATCTGCGCCGGCCGCAGGGCCGACGTCATGCCGGCGACGGCTCGATCCGCAGGAAGATTGCGGGTGCGCTACCCTATTCCCTCACCCTCTCGCAGCATCGCGCGCTCGATGCGATCATTGAGGATCTCGGCAAGCCCGAACGCATGCTGCGCATGCTGCAGGGCGATGTCGGCTCCGGCAAGACCGTGGTCGCGCTGCTTGCCGCCGCAGCCGTCGTCGAGGCCGGACGCCAGACCGCGCTGATGGCGCCGACGGAAATTCTCGCGCGCCAGCATCTGGCCACTATCGCGCCGCTCGCCGAGGCCTCCGGGATGCGCGTCGCGCTGCTCACCGGGCGGGAGCGCGGGCGGCCGCGCGACGCCCTGCTTCAGGCCCTGGCGGACGGCGAAGTCGACCTTCTGGTGGGCACGCATGCCGTCTTCCAGGACGACGTCGCCTTCAGGGACCTGGGGCTCGCCATTGTGGACGAGCAGCACCGCTTCGGCGTGCACCAGCGGCTGGCGCTGGCGCGCAAGGGCGAGGCGGTCGACATGCTGGTGATGACCGCAACCCCGATCCCGCGCACGCTGGTGCTGACCTATTTCGGCGACATGGACGTCTCCGAGCTGCGCGAGAAGCCCGCGGGCCGCCTGCCGATCGATACGCGCACGATCCCGCTCGGCCGCCTGAACGAGGTGATCGAGGCGGTCGGGCGCGCCATCGACGAGGGCCAGCGCGTCTACTGGGTCTGCCCGCTGGTGGAGGAATCGGAAACCGGCGATCTCGCCGCCGCCGAACAGCGCTTCGCCGACCTGAAGAAGCGCTTCGGGGAGCGCACCGGCCTCGTCCACGGCCGCATGCGCGGCAGCGAGAAGGACAGCGCGATGGAGGACTTTGCGTCGGGCCGGACGCGCCTGCTGGTCGCCACGACCGTGATCGAGGTCGGCGTCAACGTGCCCGAGGCGACCGTCATGGTGATCGAACATGCCGAGCGTTTCGGCCTGGCGCAGCTGCATCAATTGCGCGGGCGCATCGGCCGCGGCGCGGGCAAGTCGACCTGCCTCCTGCTCTACGCCGCGCTCGGCGAGACCGCGAAGGCGCGGCTTGCCATCATGCGCGAGACCGAGGACGGCTTTCGCATCGCGGAGGAAGACCTGAAGCTGCGCGGGGAAGGCGACATTCTCGGCACGCGGCAGAGCGGCATGCCGGGCTTCCGCATCGCGCGCATGGAGGTGCATGGCGAGCTGCTGGCCGCCGCGCGCGACGATGCCGCGCTGCTGCTCGACCGCGACCCGCAGCTCGCAAGCGAGCGCGGCCGGGCGATCCGCCACCTGCTCTATCTGTTCGACCGCGACGAGGCGGTCGGGCTGATCCGCGCGGGATAGTTCGCTCAGGCCGAAGTCGGTGCGGGACCGCCGAAGCGATTGGCGCCGGGCTGGCTCGGCTGCACCCACCAGTAGATCAGCACAAAGATGCCGACGATGGTCAGCTCGAGAAGCTGCCACCAGCCGGTGCGATCGATGTCGTGGAGGCGGCGCGCACCGATGGCAAGCGACGGCAGCAGCAGCGCGAGGTGGAAGATCGACGCGAGCGGCGATTGGTCGTTCTCCGGAAAAACGACCGCATCGGCGGATGCGAACAAGATCCCGCCGATGACGCTGAACAAGACCCAGTACCAGAACTCCGACCGCGCGGCGCGACCGGTGAAATTGATGTAGTTCTTGAAACCCGACTTTACGGCATCCTGGAAGTTCATTGGCGAGGCCCCCGAATCCTGAACCGGCAGCCTATCATGCAGGCTCCTTCGCCGCCCGCGCCTCCTGCGCCATCCTGGCCGTCGCCGCGAGTGCCGCAAGCTTCTTCTGGTCGCCGTTCGCGCCAGGCTGAACCATGCCCGCGGAAATCAGCAGCGTCATCGCCGACTCCACCGTGATGTCGAGCTCGATGATGTTCTTGCGCGGAACATAGAAGAAGAATCCGGTGGTGGGATTGGGCGTACACGGCAGGAAGACCGACGTCTGTTCGTCGCCATCCGGCAGCTTGGCCGCGACCTCGGCGCTCGGCGGCTGCGAAATGAAGACCAGGGACCACATGTCCGGCGCAGGAAACTCCACCAGCCCGACCTTGCGGAAGCTCGATCCCGACTTCGAGAACAGCATCTCGAAAATCTGCTTCATCGTCTTGTAGATCGGCCGCACGAAGGGCGTGCGCGCCAGCAGCCTCTCGCCCACATCGACCAGCGTGCGGCCGACCAGGTTGGCGGTGAGAAAGCCGAGCAGCGTGAGGGCGACGAAGGCGATGACGAGCCCCGTGCCCGGAATCTTGATCGGAAGGTACAGATCCGGCCGGAACGACAGCGGGATCAGCGGACGCACAAGGTCGTCCACCCAGGTCACGAACGCCCAGACGAGGTAGAGCGTGATCGCGACCGGACCCGCGACGATCAGGCCGGTCAGGAAATAGTTCCGGATACGCGCGCCGAATCCGACCTGCGAGGGCTCGTCGGGAGGAAGGATGACGGATATCGGCTGTTCCGGGGCGTCGGGCGGGTTCGTCATGGGGTCGGATGCGGAATTCGGCGGCAACGCGCTCTTATAAGGCACCCGGCCGGGCGCGCCTATGACCGATTCGGAGCAGCCTATTCGACCGTCACCGATTTCGCGAGATTGCGCGGCTGGTCGACGTCGGTGCCGAGGCTGACCGCAGTGTAATAGGCCAGCATCTGGACCGGAACCGCGTAGACGAGCGGCGTCACGCTCGAGGGCATTTCCGGCAGCGTCAGCGTGGTCACGGAGGACAGCGCCGCCTCCTGCGCCCCCTTCGGATCGGTCACCAGGATGATGCGCCCGCCGCGCGCCGCCACTTCCTGCATGTTCGACACGGTCTTCTCGAACACGGAATCATGCGGCGCGATCACGATCACGGGCATCGTCTCGTCGATCAGCGCGATGGGCCCGTGCTTCAGTTCGCCGGCGGCATAGCCCTCGGCGTGGATGTAGGAGATTTCCTTCAGCTTGAGCGCGCCTTCGAGCGCGAGCGGATAGCTGGTGCCGCGGCCGAGATAGAGAACGTCGCGACTCTTGGCGAGCTCGCGCGACAGCCGCTCGATCTCCGGCTCCAGCGCCAGCGCCGCATTCATATGGCGCGGCACCTCGATCAGCGCATGCACGAGCTTGCGCTCGTCCGCTTCCGACAGCGTGCCGCGGGCGCGGCCGGCCGCGATGGCGAGGCAGGCCAGCACCGCAAGCTGGCAGGTGAAAGCCTTGGTGGAGGCGACGCCGATTTCCGGTCCGGCCAGCGTCGGCATGATCACGTCGCTTTCGCGCGCGATGGTCGAGGAGGTCACGTTGACGACCGCGAGCGCGTGCTGCTTGTGCTCGCGCGCATAGCGCAGCGAGGCGAGCGTGTCCGCGGTCTCGCCCGATTGCGACACCACGATCGTCAGGTCGCCCGCATCGAGCGGCGCCTCGCGGTAGCGGAACTCGGAGGCGACATCGATCTCTACCGGAAGCCGCGCGTAGCGCTCGAACCAGTATTTTCCGATCAGGCTCGCGTAATACGCCGTGCCGCAGGCCGAGATCGAAATGCGCCTTATCTTCGCGAAGTCGAATGGCAGCGCCGCCGGCAGCACCACGCGCTCGGCCGCCATGTCGATATAGTGCGACAGCGTATGCGCCACGACTTCGGGCTGCTCGTGGATTTCCTTCGCCATGAAGTGGCGATGGTTGCCCTTGTCGATCAGGGCGGCCGAAGCCGAGGTCTTGATCACCGGACGGTTGACGCGCAGTCCGTCGGCATCGCGGATCTCGACACCGCTGCGATGCACGATCGCCCAGTCGCCATCCTCCAGATAGCTCACCGTATCCGTGAACGGCGCCAGCGCGATGGCGTCGGAGCCGAGATACATCTCGCCGCGGCCATAGCCGACGGCCAGCGGCGAGCCGCGCCGCGCGCCGATCATCAGGTCGTCCTCGCCCGCGAACACGAAGGCCAGCGCGAAGGCGCCGCGCAATCTCGGCAGCACGGCCCTGACGGCGTCGACCGGCGAGGCGCCCTTCTTCAGCTCCGCCGTCACCAGATGGGCGACGACCTCGGTATCGGTTTCGGATTCGAAGGTGACTCCGCTGCCGGTCAGCGCGTCGCGCAGCTCGCGGAAATTCTCGATGATGCCGTTATGGACGACGGCCAGGCGGGGCGTCGCATGCGGATGCGCGTTGTCCTCGGACGGCTTGCCGTGAGTCGCCCAGCGCGTATGGCCAATGCCGCTGGTGCCGGAGAGCGGCGCCTTGTCCAACGCGGTTTCGAGATTGCGAATCTTGCCGACCGCGCGGCGACGTTCGAGATGACCGTTCTCGACGGTCGCGATCCCCGCCGAATCATAGCCGCGATATTCCAGCCGCTTCAGCGCCTCGATGAGGTGTTCGGCGACCGGTTCGCGGCCGAGAATGCCAACGATGCCGCACATCGTGAAATTATGTCTCCCAGCCCTCAGGTCCCGGCTTCCCGCTTGAGGTTTAGCCGGGGCGGCGCGCACAACGGAAATCAAATAACCTGTCGGCGCGTGTCAGAGCGATCCGGCCTTACCTGGACGGCTTCTTCTTGCCCGCACCCTTGAGATCGCGCAAGCGGCTCGCCCAGCCTTCCTTAATGGTTTGCCGCACCCGGCCAAGCCCGAGCGAATCGGGCGGGACGTCGCTTGTGATCACGGAGCCGGAACCGACATAGGCGCCGTCGCCGATCTTGACCGGCGCGACCAGGGCGGAGTTCGAGCCGATGAAGGCGCCCCTGCCGATGTCGGTGCGATGTTTCGCCACCCCGTCATAGTTGCAGGTGATCGTGCCGGCCCCGACATTGGCGCCCTCGCCCACGCGCGCATCGCCGATATAGGTCAGGTGATTGGCCTTGGCGCCATCCTCCATCGTGGCTTCCTTCAGTTCGACGAAGTTGCCCACGCGCGCGCCCTTGCCGATCCGCGTGCCGGGACGCAGCCGCGCATAGGGGCCGATCGAGGCGCCTTCGCCGATCTGCGCGCCGCTCAGATGGGAGAAGGAATGGATCACGGCCTTGTCCGCGACGCTGACCCCGGGCCCGAACACCACGAACGGCTCGATCACCACGTCCTTGCCGAAGGTCGTGTCCGCCTGCAGGAAAACCGTCTCGGGCGCGATCATGGTGACGCCCGCCTCGAGCGCCGCCTTGCGCAGCCTGGCCTGCATGACGGCCTCGGCGTCCGCGAGCGCTGCCTTGGTATTGATGCCGCTCACTTCGTCCTCCCCGACCTCGATCGCGACCGTGCCGAGCTTCATGGCGCGCGCGATCGCCACCGCATCCGTGAGATAGAATTCGCCCTTGGCATTGTCGTTGCGGATTTGCCCGAGGATCGCAAGCGCATGCTGTCCCGACAGCGCCATCAGCCCGCCATTGCACAGGTCGATTGCGCGCTCGCGCGCGCTCGCATCCTTCTCTTCCCGGATTGCCACGAGGTCGCCGTCCTGCACGATCAGGCGTCCATAGCCGGAGGGATCCTTCGGCCTGAATCCCAGCACGGCGACGGCGGCGCCATTTGCGAGTGCCTGGCGCAGCCGCTGCAAGGTTTCGGGCCGGATGAACGGCGTGTCGGCGAAGATCACCAGGATATCGTCGAAGCCGCGCGCGATCGCCTCGCCGGCGGCCAGCACGGCATCGGCCGTGCCGCGGCGCTGCTGTTGCACCGCGATGCCGGCGCCGGGCAGCACGCGCTTCGCTTCCGCCGCAACGGCGTCGTGATCGGGACCCACCACCACGGCGACTGACGACGAGGCCGCATCGCGCACTGCAGCGAGGACATGTGCGAGCAGCGTGCGGCCGGCGACCTCGTGCAGCACCTTCGGCAGCGAGGACCGCATGCGCGTGCCCTCGCCCGCGGCGAGCACGATGGTGAGGCAGCTTCGCGCGCTCATCGGCAGCTCCGAAATCCGGTCATGCGGCGACCTCTTAGCCGCCGCGAGGCCGGGCGGAAAGGGTCAAGCTCTTCCTGCCGGAAAGGGGGCGCCGATCCTGCTACCATGCCGGTGATTCGCGGGCGGACGCTCAAGGAACAAGGATGGCGGAGGACAAGGGCCTCTTCACCATAGCCGACGAGCAGATCGACATGGCCGGGCTGGTCCGCCTCCTGTCCTGGGGCGGGGCCGCCGCGCTCGCCCTGGGCGCGGTCGTGTTCGCGACACGCTCCGAGATCGGCGCAAGCCGGCTTGCCGTCAGCCCCCAGGTTTCAAGGGTGGACACGGCGGCGTTCGAGCGCGCCGCCGAAGCGGAGCAGGAAACGCGGCGCCTCGCCTTGCTGGTGCGCTCGGTGGCGTCCGACCGGGACAAGCTGCTGGCGCGCGTCGCGGTGCTGGAGCGCAATCTCGAGGACGTTACCGGTTCGGTGGGCCGGCTCGGAAAATCCCCAGCCTCTCCGCCTCAGCCCGCGCCCGCTTCTCCTGCGACGCAAGCCGGCGACACGGGGCCGTTCGGCTATGTGGGGCCGACCACGGGCACCACGATTTCGACCGCGCTCGCGATCGGAGCATTGCCCGCGACTCTGCCGTCTCCGGCGCGGGCCGCCCCGCCGGCGGAGACGCAGGAGGTCGCCGATCAGGGCGTCGATATCGGCGGCGGCGCCAATCTCGGATCGCTGCGCGACCTCTGGCACAGCGCAGCCACGAACCATGCTGGCCTGTTCGAGGGCCTGCATCCGATCATTGCCGTGCGCGAGAATGCGAAGAATGTGCAGCTGCGGCTGATCGCGGGTCCGATGACCGGTTCGGCGGCCGCAAGGCTGTGCGCGGCGCTGGCGGGAAGCGGCCTGACCTGCAAGCCGGTTCCCTATGACGGGCAAAGGCTCGCGGCGCGCTGAACGGCTTGCGGGACAGCGCATGCCGCGTCAGAATTCTGCATGCCGGACTTGCCGCGAGACAGATTGTTTTTTCCGTCCCCCGGGCAGATTCACTTTCTGCTCGTGCTGGGCTTCGCGTCCGTGGGCTATGCGCTCTATCTGCGCTATCTCGCCGTCGAGATGTCGAGTGTCGGTCTCGCCTGCCAGGCCGGCGCGCAGACCTGGCTGTGCTTCACGCGCAAGGTGATGATCGCGCTCTTCACCAACGGCGTGTTCGGGACCGTCGCGCTCGTCGCCGCCGGATTGAACCTGTTCAGGCCCTCCATCGTGCTGTTCGCCATCGCCCTGGTCGCGGGCGGCTTCGGCATCGTCCTCTACAATGTCGGCCTCTCGGCGCTCGCCGCCGCGTTGCTGGTTCTCAGCCTGGCGCGCCCCGCGCCCGGTACAGTGTAAGCGCCAACGCCGCGAGCAGCGCGCAGAACCACACCGATTGCCAGTTGGCGATGCCCTCGTTGGGCAGGACATAGATCGCGGACAGCGTCAGCAATCCGCTTGCCGCAATCTCGGCCGCCTGGCGCGCCCCGCGCGGCCTCGTCACGAGGAGGGACAGGACCAGAAAGGGAATGATCGCGGCGCTCATCGGCGCGTAGGGAAAGTCCTTGTAGCGCGGATCGAAGACCAGCCCGAGCGCCGTCTGAATGACAAGCACGGTCGTGGCGATCAGCGTGACTCCGAGCGCGAGCAGGAAGGGATCGCGCAGGCGCGCATCCCTGCGCGCGAGCACGGCCGAAAAGCCCGGGGCCGGCATGTCGCGGATCAGTGCGACGGACGCCAGCAGCGGTGCGGCCGCGGCAACCGCAAAAAAGGCGGCCGACCGCATCCAGCCGCCCGCCCCGAGACTTTCGATCGGCATTCGTTCGGCCGCGAGACCGATCATGCTGCCGCCGGCGATCGCGCAGAGACAGACGCCGGCCCATTGCGAGGGCGCGGCCGGCTTCCTCGACCTGCGCTCCGCGAACGATGCCACGCCGAAGACGAGCGCCGCGAAGCCGACGCCCAGCAAGGCCTGCCACCGCCAGAGCGGATGATCCGACACGGGCTTGCCCCACTCGAACTTCTGACCGCGGGTATAGGCGTCGAACAATCCCCAGTATCCGCCGACGGTGCCTTCGAGATAGCGCTTCCACGGCTGGTCGAAGGCCTCGATCAGATTGACGCGGAACCTGTCGCGCCGCGCGAGTTCGATCACCTCATGCAGCACGCGCGCCTGATTGGAGGGCGACGGCAGCGCGACGTCCCGCATGCGTCCCTGGCTCGGATAGCCGGTTTCCCCGAGCAGGATTTCCTTGCCGGGAAGCGCTGCGACCATGTGGCGGCGGATGGAGTCGATATGCGCGACGGCGTCGCGCGCCGAGATCGGGATGTCCTCCCAGTACGGAAGAATGTGAATGGTGACGAAGTCGACCACATCGACGAGCTCGCGATGGCGCAGCCAGAATTCCCAGACATCGGCATAGGTCACCGGCACCTTGGTGCGCGCCTTCACGCCGCGGATGATGTTGGCGAGATCGGCAGCGGAGATTTCACCGCGCAGCAGAACCTCGTTGCCGACGACGATGCTGCGGATCGTTTCGGGATAAAGATTTGCGAGCTTCACGACGGTGTCGATTTCAAGCTGGTTCTTTGCGGCGTTGCTCGACAGCCAGAGCCCCTGGATCACCCTGAGGCCATGACGGCCGGCAATTTCCGCGACCTGGTCGAGCCCGTGCTCGATCGCATAGGTGCGGATGCAATGGGTGACGCCGGCCAGATGCGCCATGTCGTCTTCGATCTGCCAGCGCTCGATGCGCGTGCCGGAGCCGAGCGGATTCTGCCCCTCGCGGAACGGCGCATAGGAGACGCATTCCAGCTTGTGCGAGCGGCCGATTTCGAGTGCCGGCATCGCAACGGGCGCGCCGAGCCACCACCACAGCGCGGCGATGAAGATCGCAGCGACCGCAAACAATCCGGCCGGCAGACCGAGCCGATAAGATGACTGTTTGTTCATTTCTGTGAGGGACAACGGACTGCTCTGACGCGACGAAAGACCGGTGTCATGTTGACGCAAATGATCGCAATGCGCTGGACAAAAATTTCCGCTTTGGCAATCTGTATTCGACCTGCGTTGCGCCGTATTCCCGTCCTAATCAACATGCAGTGAACTCGTCGCAACCTGCAGCTCTCGAACTCGCCGGCTTCCCTGGCCGCTTCAGACGATGATGACCCAAGTTCTGCGTTACCTGTTCACTGCGGCCTTGGTGGGCCTGATCGGCGTCGCCAGCGGCGCGGCCGTCGCCCAGAGCGGCGATCCCAGGACCGGCGAGAAATCCCGCCAGCAGCCCGCCGCCGAAGCGAAGGACGGCGCCCAGGACAGTCCCGGGAAGGACAGCCCCGCCCGCAAGGCCGACGACCTGACCCAGGCCAGCAAGATCATGAGCGGGCCGGCCGGCAATCCGGAATGCGTCTGGCTCGGTCGCCGCGTCGTCGGCCTGCTCTATCGGGACGATCTCGATACCGCGTTTCGCCATCTCGATCTCTATGACCGCTTCGGATGTCCGGGCGGTCATATCCAGGCGACCTTCCGCTGCGTCGTTCGTCAGGGCAGCCAGATCGATCTGAAGGTCCCGGAAAGCCTGAACGCGCGCGTGCACGGTTGCTGGATCAATCCGACCACGCCTCCCGCCCCGGCCGCGGCTGCCGCGCCGACACCGTCGGGAACCACCACGCAATAGCAACGTTAAATTTGGGAAAGCCAGCTCGAGCGGTCTTCTTTAGCCGAAAGCGACACCCAAATGATTGATTTCCTACCTCAATTGAGGTATTTTGCGTCGCAGCAGACGTCGGCTCAGGGGACGGGCCGGCAGTCTCCCTCATAGCCCCGTCTGGGTTGAGATCCCATGCGTACCGTCGTTGCCGTCGTCGCGCTCCTTGGGTGCGTGCATGCCGGTCTATGGGCGATCGGCAAGAGCCGGATCGACGCGCCCGACTTCAACGGCCAATTCCCGAGCCTCTCCTATACGCCATCCGAAGGCAGCGAACGTCCCGACCGCTCGGCGACGCCTGTGTCGGCTGCGCGGATCCGCGCGGACTTGCAGCTTCTCGCGCCCTATACCCGCGCCATCCGCACCTATGCCGCGACGGACGGCGCGGATCGCCCGCCCAGCGCGGGTCCGGACGCCGCCAGCCTCGTGCCCGGCATTGCCAACGAAGTCGGATTGCGCGTCACGGCGGGCGCCTGGCTCGGATCGGACGCCAGGCGCAACGAGCGCGAGTTGCGCGCCGTCGTCGAGCAGGCGCGCCGGCACACCAATATCGAAGCGATCGTGATCGGCAACGAAACCGTTTACCGCGGCGAAACCATCCTGGTCGGCGACGAGAAGCTTGAGCTCTCACCAGAAGAAGCGTCCCGACTGAAGGCGGCCAGGGCGTCGAAGGATGCCGACGAGGTCGCGCGCGTGCAGGAATCGATCAACGTCGCCCGCCTCATCAAGCATATCCAGCGCGTGAAGCGCGAAACCCAGGTTCCGGTGACGACCGGTGAAATCTGGAGCGTCTGGCAGGACCATCCCGAGCTTGTCTCGGCGGTCGATTTCATCGCCGTGCACATCCTTCCATACTGGGAAGGAAAACCCGACACCGTTGCGGTCGATGAAGCCATCGGGGCCTATAACCGCCTGCGCCAGATGTATCCGGGCAAGCGCATCGTGATCGCCGAGTTCGGCTGGCCGAGCGCGGGTTACAATCTGATGGGCGCCAATCCGGGCCGCCTCGAGCAGGCCGCCGTGTTGCGCGATTTCGTCTCGCGCGCCGACGCGCTCGGCATCGACTACAACATCATCGAGGCGATCGATCAGCGGTGGAAGACGACGGAAGGCAGCGTCGGCGCCTATTGGGGAATTTTCGACGGCGCCCGGCAGCCGAAATTTGCCTGGAGCGGTCCGATCCTCGAGCCCGACCACTGGAAGAACATGACGCTTGCGGTGCTGTTCGGGCTGCTGCTGTCGCTGCCGCTGCTCGGCATGCGGGAAGCGACCTTCGCCCAGGCGACGGTGCTCGGCACCGGCGCGCATGTCGCGGGCGCATGGTTCGCCGCCATCGTCGCGTTCTGGAACCACCATTATTTCGTGTTCGGCACCGCCTTCGCGCTCGCCCTCGGCATCGTCCTGCTCGTGCCGCTGGTCCTGATCGCGATGGCGCGGGTGGAAGAGATCGCCGCCGTCGCGTTCGGCCGCAAGCCGCGCCGCCTGATTGTGTCGCCGCCGCTGGCGCCGGAAGGCTTCGGTCCGAAAGTGTCGATTCATATTCCGGCCTATCGCGAACCGCCCGAAATGCTGAAGGCGACGCTCGACGCCGTCGCCAGGCTGACCTATCCGAATTTCGAATGCGTGGTGATCATCAACAACACGCCGGAACCGGAATTCTGGGAGCCGGTCGAGGCGCATTGCCGCGCGCTCGGCGAGCGGTTCAAGTTCCTGCGCGCCGACAATATCGAGGGCTTCAAGGCCGGCGCGCTCCGGCTCGCCCTCAACCATACGGCGCCGGACGCCGAGATCATCGGCGTGATCGATGCCGACTATATCGTCACGCCCGACTGGCTGACGCATGTCGTGCCCGCTTTCGCCGATCCCGAGGTCGGGCTGGTGCAGGCGCCGCAGGATCACCGCGACGGCGATCGCAGCCTGATGCATCGCGCGATGAATGCGGAATATTCCGGCTTCTTCGACATCGGCATGGTCCAGCGCAACGAGAAGAACGCGATCGTCGTGCATGGCACGATGTGCCTGATGCGCCGCTCGGCGCTCGAGGCCGCGGGCTCCTGGTCGAGCGACACCATCTGCGAGGATACCGATCTCGGCCTCACCATGATCGAGCTCGGCTGGAAGACGCATTACACCAATCGCCGCTACGGCTTCGGCCTGCTGCCCGATACCTTCGAGCAGTTCAAGAAGCAGCGTCACCGCTGGGCCTATGGCGGCGTGCAGATCGTCAAGAAGCATTGGCGGCGTTTCCTGCCGGGGGTCAGCAAGCTCACCAGCGACCAGCGCCGCGAATTCCTGCTTGGCTGGCTGGTGTGGCTCGGCGCGGAAGCGCTCGGCGTCGTGGTTGCGATCCTGAACCTGCTCTGGGTCCCGGTCGTGGCCTTTGCCGGCATCGCCATTCCGGACAAGATCCTCACCATTCCGATCATCGCAGCCTTCGCCGTGACGATCCTGCATTTCGTCACGCTCTACCGGCTGCGCGTCGCGGTGCCGCGCGCGCATATGCTTGGCGCCGTGATCGCAGCCATGTCAGTGCAATGGACGGTCGCGCGGGCGGTCGGCGATGGCGTGATCAAGGATCACCTGCCGTTCAACCGCACCGCCAAGGGCAATCGTGCCGCCCGGAAGGCGCGCGAATTCCAGGCCTTCTGGGAAGCCTTGCTCGGCGCGCTGCTGATCGCCGGCGCGGTCGTGCTGGTCGCCACCAACACGGTGGACGTGCGCGAGATCAATATCTTCGCCGGCGTTCTGGTGCTGCAGAGCCTTCCCTTCCTCTCGGCGGCGCTGCTCGCGGCGATCGAAGGCACGCGCTTCAACGAGCAAGCCTATTGGTCGGGCCTCGTCACCCGCGCGGTCGAAGTCCTGCCTCGACGCGCCGCGGCGATCGCGGCGCCGGCCTCGATCGAGAAGCCGGCGGACACGGTCCCGCAGCAATAAGGCCACGCTTGTCCGTCGGTCGTTTCGGGACGCGCGCGAAGGCGCGGACCCGGCGACCGCCGCTGGCCTCCCGGTGCGCGGGCCCAGCGCCCGCGCCAGGGATAGCGGCCGGCGGCGCTGCTCAGGCCGGCATCGCCCGCTCGACCAGCCGCGCCCAGTAGGACGCGCCGATCGGAATGATGTCGTCGTTGAAATTGTAGGCCGGATGGTGAAGGCCGGCGCTGTCGCCGTTGCCGATGAAGATGAAGGCGCCCGGCCGCTCCAGCAGCATGAACGAGAAGTCTTCCGCGCCCATCACAGGCGCGACGTCCGGATTGACCTTGCTCGACCCGACGACTTCGCTCGCGACCGACGCCGCGAACGCCGCCTGGTCGGCGTGGTTGCTGGTCACCGGATAGCCGCGATGATAGGTGAGCTTGGCTTTCGCGCCGTGCAAGGCCGCGATGCCTTCCACCATGTGAGCCAGGCGACCCTGCACAAGGTCGCGCACCTCGGGCGTCAGGCTGCGCACCGTGCCGCGCAGGAGCGCGGTCTGCGGGATCACGTTGTCGGTCGTGCCGGCCTGGAACATGCAGATCGACACGACCGCCGATTCCAGCGGATCGACATTGCGCGACACGATCGATTGCACCTGGGTGACGATCTGCGCGCCGACGAGAACGGTATCGATCGCGATATGCGGTCGCGCGGCGTGCCCGCCCTTGCCCTCGAGCTCGATCATGAAATGGTCAGCGGCCGCCATCAGCGGGCCCGTCCGCAGCGCGAATTCGCCCGTCGGGATGCCGGGATAATTGTGCATGCCGTAGACTTCCTGGATGCCGAAGCGGGTCATCAGCCCGTCATCGACCATCGCCTTGCCGCCGGCTCCGCCCTCCTCCGCCGGCTGGAAGATCACGACCGCGGTCCCTGCGAAATTCCGCGTCTCGGCGAGATACTTGGCGGCGCCGAGCAGCATCGCGGTATGCCCGTCATGGCCGCAGGCATGCATCTTCCCCGGGACGGTGGACTTGTAGGGCAAGCCGGTCTGTTCCTCGATCGGCAGCGCATCCATGTCGGCGCGCATGCCGATCACCTTCGTCTCGCCGCCGGCCTTGGCCCCCCGGATCACGCCCACGACGCCGGTCCGCCCGATCCCCGTCACCACCTCGTCGCAGCCGAACGCCTTCAGCTTCTCGGCGACCGTCGCGGCGGTGCGGTGGACGTCATAGAGGAGTTCCGGATGCGAGTGGATGTCGTGGCTCCACGCGGTGATCTCGGAATGGAAGTCGGCAATACGATTGACGATCGGCATGTCCAGGCGGCTCCAGAAGTCGCGAATTGGCGGGATTTGGGAAAGCGTAGGCAAAATCCGCGGCTCTGGCGAGGCCAATTGCGCGCCTATTGACCCACCGGGACGCCGCCCCTACACAGCACTCGCCCAATACCGCGTAGCCGCGGCGGGAGCCTGTAGCTCAGTCGGTAGAGCAACTGACTTTTAATCAGTAGGTCATGGGTTCGAATCCCATCGGGCTCACCATTTTCGGCGATTTCGGATTGCCGAATTCCGGTTTCTCCAGCGCATGCCAGCCGCGGCAATTGGCCGAGCCGTTTTCCAGGCGTCACGGATAGAAGTTGCGCTGGATCCGCAGGACTCCCGCCCAGACATCCGTGTCGCCGGTCAGGAGGATCGGCGGCAGGCCCTGGGTGCCCTGGGCATAGAAGCTGCCCGCGAGCGCCGTATCCACCTTCGTGTAGGTGACGTCGAGGCCGATATCGAGGTTGCTGACCGGGTTCCACAACAGCCGCGAGCCGACCAGCCACGCCGACCAGTCGGCGCAGCCCGCGCCAAGCGTGCCGCCGCCGACCCGGGGGACGCCTGCGCAAATGGCATCGACCGCCGAACTGTCCGCCTCGTAGCTGTTGTAGGCGCCGTAGACAGATTGCCGGAAGGTCGGGGTCCAGAAATGCTCGAAGGCCGCGATCGTGCTCCAGGTCTTGGAATTCTCGAGCTGGGACCCGATCACTGCGCCGTTGTAATAGGCGTCGGACCACCAGCCGACGCCGACCGTCGCGGTATTCACGAGGCCGAACGCCGCGCCGTTGCCGAGCGTCCCCGACGGGTTGGAGCAATAGCGCGCCGCGCCGTCGCAATAGGCGCCGGCAATCGAGAAGGTATCCTTCGAATTCCACGGCATCTTGAGCGTCAGGCCGGCACCGGCCGCCCATCCCCATTTCTCGTCGGGGTGAGCAGTCTGGTTGGCGCCGTTGTAATAGGTCGCCTGGTTGAGATGGGCCGCGGCGTTGACCTGCGCGGAGCCCCATGCCTGATCGACGCGGATATTGCCGACGATGTCCGGCACTTCGTAGCCGTGATTGGAGGACGCCTGCGTTGCGCCGAGCGGAAACAGCGCGGCGACGTTTCCTGCAAGCGCGCCGGCGCCCGCCGGGTTGGTGTTCACGACCGGCAGGCGCTCCTCGGTATAGTCCTCGATCGACAGCGTCGCCGACAGGCCCGCGCCGAACTGCGCCGTATAGGCCGCCACCGGCACGCCGAAGCCATCGGTCTTCATCTGCAGGAAGCCGTTCATCAGCGAATAGCAGCCGGTGCAGAAATATTCGAAGAACGACACGGTCTTGCCGAATGTGAATCCCGCGAACTGGATGAAGGCACGGTCCATGTACACCGTGCTGCTCGAGCCGCCGACGGTCGGATCCTGCGACGTCCATTGCCAGCCGGCGCGCGCATAGGCCCGCAGCGTGACGTATTCCGTCTGCGAGCGCACGTCGAAGGATGTGACGAAGCGCGTGCGGTTGCGCAGCGAGTTGGTATTGCGCGTGAACAGCGCGTCGGCGCCGCTGGTATAGGGGGAGAAGGAGCCGGCCGCATTGTGCAGCCACTCGGTGCGGACATAGCCGCCGATCTTGATGCAGGTGTCGGTGCCGGGAATGTAATAGAATCCCGCGCCGTACAGGCTGCAGACCTTGACATACTCGACGGGCTTCGCCTTCACGGGCAGATCCGCCGCCGCCGCCCCCGCCAAGGGAAGCAGCGACGCAGCGGACCCGAGACAGAACGCCAGCTTTTTCATCGTACCGCCGCCTCTCAAGCGCGGATAAGGCGAACCGAGCCTCCCGCAAGCTGCATGATCCAGCAATTTCTATCGCCGGGTTGCCGCACGGCCAAACGCATAATTTTCGCGCGATTCTTCAAGCTGTCATCTGATCATTGCAGTCATGGGTCTTGCGGCACTGCAAGGCGTCGTCGCGTTTCTGGCGTCCCTCGCCGCAAGCGTCCAGCCGACCATTTCCGATTTCCGCCCGCTTCCCGCCGCAGCGCCGACGCAACGCCGCATTGACCGAGGTTGCGCGCGGCAAGTGCGCCGCAGCGCTTTCGCAGTCGCGAGAATGCAGCGCACCATTTCGGATGAATTCGAGTCAAAGCCGGAACGGAAATTCTTCACCCCGCCGGCACAGCGTCTTTTGTTTGCCACAGACTCGGGGTATGGTGAAAATACAACAGGCAACAGAAAACTGGAAAATCCAGGCTCACAACAGGAGGCGACATGCGTATCCATTCCGATGTGCCGAGTGGTGTGACTGTCAACCAGATCCTCGGCCGGCCCGTGTGCCCGTCGTGTGGCGAGACGATGTTCGCGGCGGTAGAGACCCATTTCCTTGGCCGCGGCCGCATCAGCAATCGCTGGTCTTGCGAGGCCTGCGATCATCAATTCCAGACCTCGATGGAGCTGCCCTTCGCCGAATGCTGTTGACGGAAATCCCCGTCCTGGCAGCAAAAGGCCCGCCAGAATCGCGGGCCTTTTGCTTTGGCGGCCCTGGCGGCGCCTTCAGCGTCGCAGCTTTGCTTTTGCCAGCCCTTGCCGACATCTGCTAAATTTATTCAGTGGGCTGACGAATTGCCGGGAATGCAGCATGACAGGATCCAATGGAGCCAACCTTCCCTTTCTCGTCGCGGGCGGCGGCATCGGCGGCCTCGTCGCCGCCTATGCGCTCGCGCTCAAGGGGTTTCCGGTGCGCGTGCTCGAACAGGCCGACGGCTTTCGCGAGCTCGGCGCCGGCATCCAGCTCGGGCCCAACATTTTCCGCGCGCTGGAGAGGATCGGGCTGAAGGACGCCGTGCTGGCCGACGCGTGGCGGCCCGGTGCGCTCACCATGCGCTGCGGCGTCACCGGCAAGATCATCACCACCATGCCGCTCGGCGAGAGGGCCGAGGCCTATTTCGGCCAGCCCTATGCCGTG
Organism: Pseudorhodoplanes sp.; assembly: GCA_013388965.1. Classification (GTDB taxonomy): domain Bacteria; phylum Pseudomonadota; class Alphaproteobacteria; order Rhizobiales; family Xanthobacteraceae; genus Pseudorhodoplanes. The sequence continues at coordinate 27,297 of JACAEG010000113.1, forward strand.
ACCCATCGTGCCGACATCCACGGCGTCTATCTCCGGGCCTGCCAGGGCCACCCTCTTGTCACGCTCGAAACCGAGCGCGAGGTCGAGGATTTCGAGGATTCCGGCAATGCCGTGACCGTCATGCTCAAGGGCGGCGAGCGCATCCAGGGCCGCGCGCTGATCGGCTGCGACGGTCTGTGGTCGAAGGTGCGCGGCAGGATCGTGGGCGACGGCAAGCCGCGCGTGTCCGGCCACATCGCCTATCGTGCGGTCCTCAGGCGCGAGGACGTGCCGGACGATCTGTGGCAGCCCGACATGGTGCTCTATGCCGGCCCGCGCACGCATTTCGTGCAGTATCCGCTGCGGCGCGGCGAGCTCTACAATCTCGTCGCGGTGTTTCATTCCGACAGGTATGTCGAGGGCTGGAACACGGAGGGCGACAAGCAGCTTCTCTACGATCATTTCGCGGGCCAGCAGCCGCAGGTGCTGCGCATGCTCGAGCGGATCGAGACCTGGCGCTTCTGGGTGCTGTGCGACCGCGAGCCGGTCAAGGACTGGTCGAAGGGCCGCGTCACACTCCTTGGCGATGCCGCCCATCCCATGCTGCAATATCTGGCGCAGGGTGCCTGCCAGGCCACCGAGGATGCCGTATGGCTGGCCGAGAAGGTCGCCGAACAGCCCGACGATCTGCCGAGCGCCTTCCGGGCCTACCAGCAGCAGCGCTATCTGCGGACCGGCCGCGTGCAGATCATGGCGCGCGTCTACGGCGAATTCTTCCATGCCCGCGGCGTCACCGCCGAGCTGCGCGACGCCATGCTCGGCGCCCGTACCCCCGAACAGGCCTATGAGGGGATCAACTGGCTGTATGGCGGGATGTAGCGAGGACAGCCGTTGCGCAGCGCCAAACGTGATCCGTCGCCCTTCGAGGCCCGCCATTGGCGCGCAAGCACGCCAATGGCTCGCGCCCCGGGATGACGGATCGAGATTGACCCACTCCGGTCTGATCAGAACCCGTAGAGCCGTGCGGGATTGTCGACAAGCACCTTGCGCTGGAGCGCGGCGTCGGACGCGAATTGCGGAACCAGATCGACGAGATCGGCCTCGTCGCATGCATGCGTCGGGTTCGGATGCGGGAAATCCGTCCCCCACATCACGCGGTCGGGCGCGGCTTCGATGATCGCGCGGGCGATCGGCACCGCCTTGTCATAGGGGGGGAAGTCGATCCGCTCCGCGCCGCAGACCTTGATCCAGCAATTGTCGCGTCTGGCGATTTCCAGCAGCCGGCGGAAGGGCGGCTGATCCAAGCCATCGGCCGCGGGCACGCGGCCCATATGGTCGATCACGAAGGGAAGCGGCAGCGCGGTCATCGTCTCGGTCAGCGGGATGATGTCGCTGCCATAGACGTGCAGGACCACATGCCAGCCGCGGCCCCTGATCCGGTCGATCACGCGGCGGAACACGTCCATGTCCGGCGCGCCGCCCAGATGCTTGACGAAATTGAAACGAACCCCGCGCACGCCGCCGTCGTGCAATCCGTCGAGCTCCTTGTCGCCGAACGTGTCGTCCACGATCGCGACCCCGCGATAGCGGTCCGGCCGCCAGGCGATGGCGTCGAGCATCGCGCGGTTGTCGGTGCCGTGGCAGCTTGCTTGCACGATCACTGCGCGATCGATGCCGAGATGCGCGTGCAAGGCCGCCAGCGCCTCCTTCGGCGCGTCCTCCGGCGTGTAGCGGCGGTTGGGTGCATAGGGAAAGACATTCCCCGGTCCGAATACATGGCAATGCGCGTCGCAGGTTCCGGACGGAAGCCGGAAGCGCGGCGTGCGGCGTGCGGCAAGATCGAGGGCGTGTGCGCCAGTCATGGAGTCAGCGCTTCTGGATACCGGCTTTCTCGATCACCTTGGACCACTTCTCGATGTCGGACTTCAGCCGCGCCTGGATTTCGTCGGGCGTCGAGCCCCTGGCCTCGATGCCCATGCCCAGCGCCTTCTGCCGGACTTCCGGATCGGCCAGCACCTCGTTGAGCGCCTTGTTGAGGATCGCGACCACGTCCGCCGGCGTGCCTGCGGGCGCATAGATCGCATTCCAGGACGTCACCTCGAAGTCGCCGCCGCCTGCGGCCTTCACGGTCGGCACGCCCGGCAGATAGGCCGCCGTGTTCGTGCCCGACGTGCCCACCGGAATGAACTTCTTTGACTCGATACCCCCGCGCAAGGCGGCATAGAATTCCACCACCATCTGCACGTCGTTGCGCTCGAGCCCGATCAGCGCCTCGCCGCTGGTCTTGAACGGCACGATCACGGCGTCGATGCCGGCCGTGGTCTTGAACAGTTCGGCGGCGAGGTTCTGGGTCGAGCCCGCCGCGATGGTGCCGATATTCAGCGTGCCGGGCTTTTCCTTCGCGGCCTTGATGAAATCGCCGAGCGTCTTGTAGGGCCCCTGCGCGTTGGTCACCATGATGATGTCGAAATAGCCCATCGCCGAGACCGGCGTGAAATCCTTCACCGGGTCGAAGGGCAACTTGCTGAACAGCCCGACGCTCACGGCCGTGCCGTTCGTGAAGATGGCGAGGGTGTAGCCATCGGGCGGCGACTGCATCACGGCGCGCGCGGCCGCGATGCCGCCGGCGCCGGGATTGTTCTCGACCACGAAGCGCTGCCCGAGCTTGTCGCTCAGCTTGTCGGCGACGAGCCGCGCCGTCACATCGGCCACCCCGCCCGCGCCGAACGGCAGGATCAGGCGCACCGGCTTGTCGGGATATTTCTGGGCGGACGCAGGCGCCGCGCCCAGGGCCGCCGATAATGCCAAGGCCGCGCAAAGCGCGAGCGTCCTGAACGATCCGCGAAACATTGTCGATCCTCCCTTTGGGACAGCCTGCGACGCGGCGCGGGCGGCGCAACGCATACTATGACTTCCAGCGCAGGCAAACCCCGCTCACCGGGGTGGGATGTCGCCCCGTTCCCAGCCCTGCCGGGTGGCTGCGCTGAAGGCGGAAAAGCGCCCGGCTCCGATCGCCTCGCGCATGCCGCGCATCAGCGTCTGGTAATAGGCCAGGTTGACGACGGAGAGCAGGATCGCGCCCAGCGTCTCGTTGGCCTTGACCAGATGATGCAGATAGGCGCGCGAATAGTCGCGCGCGGCCGGACAATCGCTCTCCTCGTCGAGCGGGCGCGGGTCGTCGGCATGCCGCGCATTCCTCAGGTTGACCGGCCCGAATCGGGTGAAGGCGAGACCGTGGCGGCCGTTTCTCGTCGGCATGACGCAGTCGAACATGTCGATGCCGCGCGCGACCGCCTGCAACAGATCGTCGGGCGTGCCGACGCCCATCAGGTAGCGCGGGCGGTCGGCCGGAAGGACCGGCGCCGTGGTCTCGATCATCGCGAGCATGGTCTCCTGCGGCTCGCCGACCGCGAGGCCGCCAATGGCGTAACCCTGGAAATCCATGCCGACCAGCGCGCGGGCGCTCGCCATGCGCTGCGCCGGATCGTCGCCACCCTGCACGATGCCGAACAATGCGCGGCCCGCGGGTGCGCTCTCGAAGGCGCGCTTGCAGCGCTCGGCCCAGCGCAGTGAGAGCAGCATGCCACGCTCGATCTCGGCGCGGCTCGCCGGCAGTCGCACGCATTCGTCGAGCTGCATGATGATGTCGGCGCCAAGCAGAAGCTGGATTTCGATCGCGCGCTCGGGTGAAAGGACATAGGTCGCGCCGTCGACATGCGAGCGGAAGGTCACCGCCTGCTCGTCGACCTTGCGCAGCTGCGACAGCGACATGACCTGGAAGCCGCCGGAATCGGTCAGGATCGGGGCCGGCCAGTTCATGAATTTGTGCAGGCCGCCGAGCGCGGCAACCCGCTCCGGTCCCGGACGCAGCATCAGGTGATAGGTGTTCGCCAGCACGATTTCCGCGCCGGTTTTCGCCACCTCCTCCGGCGCCACCGCCTTCACCGTCGCCTGCGTTCCTACCGGCATGAAGGCCGGCGTCTGCACGCGGCCATGCGGCGTGACGCATTCGCCGCGGCGCGCGGCGCCGTCGGTCGAGAGAAGGCGGAAGGAAAAGGAGTCGATCATTGCTCGCGTCATGCCGGGGCGCCGCACAGCGGCAAGCCCGAAATCCATAATCTCTGTGGGGTTATGGATTCAGGGTTCGGCCCGGGCGGGCCGCCCCGGAATGACCAGAAACGGAGGGAAACAGCAAGCACGCATCCCCATACGAATAGAACCGGTACCCCGCCTCGATCGCATGCGCATAGGCGCGCTGCATGGTTTCGAGCCCCGAAAAGGCCGCAACCAGCATGAACAGCGTCGAGCGCGGCAGATGGAAATTCGTCAGCATCAGATCGACCGCGCGGAACCGATAGCCGGGGGTGATGAAGATCGCGGTCTCTCCGGAAAACGCGCGGACGCTTCCATCCTCGCCCGCCGCACTCTCGAGCAGCCGCAGCGCGGTGGAGCCGACGGCGACGACGCGGCCGCCCGCCGCGCGCGCCGCGTTCAAGGCGTCCGCCACGTCCTGCGGCACCGCGCCCCATTCCGCATGCATCCGGTGCTCGGCGGTGTCGTCCGCCTTGACCGGAAGGAAGGTTCCTGCGCCCACATGCAACGTGACGCGGTGAACGGCGATGCCGCGCGCGGCCAGGCGCGCGATCAGGTCGTCGGTGAAATGCAGGCCTGCCGTAGGCGCGGCGACCGAGCCTTCCTCCTGCGCGAACAGCGTCTGGTAATCCGCGCGGTCGCGCTCGTCGGCGGATCGGCGCGCGGCGATATAGGGCGGCAGCGGCATCTCGCCCCGCTCGTCGATGGCCCGATCGAGAACCGGGCCGTGCAGCGCGAAGGAGAGCGTGACCTCCCCGCCCTCGCCTTTCGCCTCCACGGTAGCGTCGAGCTGGCCCAGAAAGCAGACGCGGCCCTCCTCGCCGAAACGGACCGTGTCGCCTGCGACCAGCCGCTTCGCCGGCCTGACGAAAGCGAGCCAGCGCGAGCCGTCGATCCGCCTGTGCAAGGTCGCCTCGATGCGCGGCTCCTCGCCGCGGCCGATGCGGCGCCCGAACAGGCGGGCCGGGATCACCCGGGTGTCGTTGACGACCAGCGCGTCGCCCGGCCGCAGCAGGTCGGGGAGATCGCGCACGATGCGATCCTCCCATTCCGGCTCCTGTCCCGGGCGCACGACCAGCAGCCGCGCGGCGTCCCGCGGCGAGACGGGCCGCAACGCGATCCGCTCCGGCGGAAGATCGAAGTTGAAAAGGTCGGTGCGCAAGGCGAAAGGGATCTCCGCAGCCGGCAAGGCGCGCGTCAGCTATGCCCGCTTCTGCCCGCGCGTATCGACAAATCGAAGCGCCAGCGGCCGGCCCGCGATCGCGCCCCCGAGCGAGGCAGTCAATTTCACCGGCGTGCAGCGGTTCAGCGTGTCGACGACCGAGCGCTGATAGACGGCGCGGACCGCGGCGCCCACACCCGGCGTCATGTAGGTGAAACGCGGCTCGCCCGTCACCTCGCCGTCACGGTTGAAGACAAAGCGGATGGTGATTTCCATGCCCGGATGCAGCACCTCGCGCGGAGGCATCCAGCATCGGGAAAGGAAACGGACGACCTCGTCCTGCGTGTTGAAGCTTCTCGGCTCGTCCGGCGCCCGCGCGCGCTGCTGCGCGGCGGCGCCCGCGGTCATGCCGAGCAGGACCCACCCGCCGAGCAAGACCGCCAGGATCCGCCGCCCGATCATGCCTCACGCCGCCATGCGGGCCCTGAGGATTTTGTCCGGGTTGTCGACCGGCTCGCCACGCTTGATCTTGTCGACATTCTCCATGCCCTTCGTGACCTGCCCCCAGACCGTATATTGCTTGTTCAGGAAGGGTGCGTCCTCGAAGCAGATGAAGAACTGGCTGTCGCCGGAATCCGGGTTCTGTGCGCGCGCCATCGAGACGGTGCCGCGCCTGTGCGGTTCGGCGTTGAACTCGGCCTTCAGCTTCTTGCCCGAGCCGCCGGTGCCGGTGCCGTGCGGGCAGCCGGTCTGCGCCATGAAGCCGTCGATCACGCGATGGAAGACGATGCCGTCGTAGAAGCCCTCGCGGACCAGTTCCTTGATGCGCGCGACATGGTTGGGCGCAAGGTCGGGGCGCATGGCAATCTCCACTTCGCCCTGCGTCGTTTCCAGGATCATCGTGTCTTCCGGCTTGGCGCTCATTTGTAAACCTCTCGCTTCCTTATCAACTCGCTACACTCTCGCACCGCCGCCCTGAGGCCAGCGCAGCGCGCAAGCCTTGAAGCACGGCGGATGGATACCTGCACGGCGTGGGTGCGCTCAGCTCTTGGCGTCGGCGGCGACCTGCGCGCGGATGATCACGTCCGGGTCTGTGACGGCGCCGCTCTGCGAGCCCGCCGGCGCCTTCTTGAGCTTGTCCACGACATCCATGCCCGCAATGACGTCGCCAATGACGGTATAATTTCCATTCAGGAAAGAACCGTCCGCGAACATGATGAAGAATTGCGAATTGGCGGAATTGGGGTCGCTCGCACGCGCCATCCCGACCACGCCGCGCTTGAACGGCACCTGCGCGAACTCGGCCTGGAGATTCGGATATTTCGACTTGCCGGTGCCGTTCTTCTTCTCGCCGTCGCCGGTCTGCGCCATGAATCCTTCCATGACACGGTGGAACGGCACGTTGTTGTAGAAGCCCTCGCGCGTCAGCAGCTTGATGCGCTCGGCATGCCGGGGCGCGATGTCGGGCCGCAGCTTGATGACGATGCGGCCGTATTTGGTGTCCAGCAGGATGGTGTTTTGCGGGTCGGCGCCGGCGGGCAAGGTCACCTGGGCTTGGGCGGGCGCGCAGAACAGCGCGGCGATCAGGGCGGCCGTCAAGGCGAACAGGCGAATCATGTCGTTATCCTTGGATGGAGAGAGTCGGTCATTCCGGACCGCCACACTAGCCGGTCTTGCCGGAGAATTTCTTTCTCAGGCGGGCGGCGACCGAAGCCGGCACGAAAGCCGAAACGTCGCCCCCCATGCCGGCGATCTGCCGCACGAGTGTGGCGGTGATCGGGCGCACCGCGGGCGAGGCCGGCAGGAACACCGTCTGCACGTCCGGGGTCATCACCCCGTTCATCCCCGCCATCTGCATTTCGTAGTCGAGGTCGGTACCGTCGCGCAGTCCGCGAATCAGCACGGTCGCCCCCTCCCGCTTGGCTGCCGAAACGACCAGATCGCCAAAGGTGATGCAGCGCAATTCACAGCCGGCCCCCTTGGCCAGCGGGGCGCAGGTCTCCTCCAGCATGGCAATCCGCTCCTCGGCCGAAAACAGCGGGGTTTTGCCGGGATGGATGCCGATGGCGAGCACCAGCCGGTCGGCCAGCCGGGCCGCCTGGCGGATCACGTCGAGGTGGCCGTTGGTCACCGGGTCGAACGACCCGCCGTAAAGCGCGATGCGCGGCATGGCGACCCGTCTAGCCTGCGCCCTGTTTCGCCGCAAGACCGCCCCGGTGCCCGCGATTTTCATCAACTTGCAGAGAGCGGCTGAACCCGGAACCCCGCCTGTGCGTCTAACCCGCGAGCGGCCGGAAAGCGGCCGGGACGCGAAACAGGGGTGGTTGCCATGTTCAAGTCGATCTCCGCCATCGCGACGGCGAGCTTCCTGGCGGCCGCCTTTACCATTCTGATGCCCGGCTTCAGCCCGGACGTGAAGGCGAATGCGCCGGCGCCGGTGGTCAAGAGCGACCGCGCCGATGCGCGCGCCGGCGAAACGGCCTGCGCCGAGCAGGGCTGGCCCTATTACCAGGCCGGCTGCATGCGCGACCGCGCCGCCAATGCCGGACGCGCCAAGGCCGTGCGGCTCGTGACGGCCGACCGCATCCCGATTGCCGACCCGCGGACCGACCCCGGCCTGCTGCCGCAATGGCCGGCCTATCTCGCCGAATTGCAGGTCTCGCTGCGTCCGACGCTGCGCTGAATAACCTCGCCCCGCACGGGTTAGACTCCCTGCATGCCTTGCCGGGAGTCGCCCATGCGCCGCGCGCTTTTCGTTCTGGCCCTCGTCTTCTTCGCATCCGCAGCCACGGCCCAGGTGGCGCCCACACAATCCGAACTTGCCGCCTATGACGGCCTCCACGCCGCGGCCGCCCGCGGCGATGTCGCCGCCATCGAAAGGCTCGTCAAGGATGGCGCCGACAAGGAAGCGGTCGATGCGCGGCAGCGTACCCCGCTGCATGTCGCCGCGTTCCAGAAGCGGCATGAGGCCGCCCGCGCGCTGATGCGGCTCGGAGCCGATCCGAACAGGCTCGAGATCGACCGCTACGACATCGTCACCATTGCCTCGGTCGCCAACGACGTGCCGATGCTGAAAATCGCGCTTGAAGGCGGCGGCAATCCGCGTGCGATCACCAGCCGCTATGACGGCACCGCGCTGATCGCGGCGGCGCATCTCGGCCACGCCGAAGTCGTCCGCACGCTGATTGCGGCAAAGGCCCCGCTCGACCACGTCAACAATCTCGGCTGGACTGCGCTGATCGAATCCATCGTGCTCGGCGACGGCGGCAGGAACCACACGGACACCCTGCGCGCGCTGGTCGAGGCCGGCGCCAACGTCAATCTCGCCGACCGTTCGGGCACGACCCCGCTCGGGCTCGCCAGGGGCCGCGGCTATACGGAGATGGTCGCCATCCTGGAAAAGGCGGGCGGGAAGTGAGCCGTTCTTCCCCCTGCAAGGGGGAAGAACAGCGTCACGAAAGCCCCGGTATCTCCACCAGCAGGAAGAAGCCGTTGATCGTCAGCAGGGTGCCGACCGCGCCGAGCAGGCCGCCGATCGCAACCAGCCAGCCGATCTCGGCCACGATCGACACCGACACCAGCACGATCGCGATCTGCAGCAGCGCCTCCGCATAGTCGAAATACGGGTCCTGCTTCAGCGCGTGGTCGCGCTTGGCCTCGAATGCCTTGGCGCGCTGGATCAGTTCCTTCTTGCCCTCGCCGGTCTCCGGCTCGGATTCGTAGCGCGCGGCGGTCTTGCGGTAGGCGTCTGCCTTGGCCTTGAGCGCAGCCTTGGCCGGCGCGGGCAGGTCGCTGTTCATCCAGGCGAGATCGATCTCGTCGGCCGCGATCTGGTAGCTCGTCTGCCGCATGTTCTTGGCCTGGAAGAAGCTGTAATAGTTGGAGGCGAACACGTTGTTGTTCACGGCCTCCTTCCCGGCATTCGATCCGCCGAGCGCCGTGATGGCGAGGATCATCGCCAGCACCGCGATCAGGATAGCGGCGCGCTGCTTGAACTTGTCCTTCGGGGCCTCCTGCTCCATCAATTCACCGGCATCGGCTGCGTCCATCCCAAAGTCTCCCCTCGGCGGGTCTGCCGCCGATCTTCCAGAATTCCCCAATGTGTTATTGGCGCTGGTGCTTGAACGGCGTGTGAACGCGCCCTCCGGTCAGGCCGGCCTTCTCGCCAGCGACAGCCAGATGCCGCCCCCGATCAGCACCGCGCCCGACATCCGCCCGAGCAGCTTCGCGCGCGACGGCTTCATGAACCACGCGCGTCCGAGGCCGGCCGCAATCGCCCAGCCGGAATCGAATAACCATGCAATCAGGATCGACACCGCGCACATGACAAAGAGCTGCCACTCCGGCGGCAGGCTCGGATCGACGAATTGGGGCAGGAAGGCCGTGAAGAAGGCGATGGTCTTCGGGTTGGTCAGCGCCACCAGCAATCCCCGTCGGAAATGCACGCGGCCCGGCGGCGCGGCCCGTCCGCCTGCCTCCCCGGCATGCCGCCATGCCTGGATGCCGAGCCAGACGAGATAGGCGACGCCCGCCCAGCGCAGGATTTCGAACAGGATCGCGGCGTTCTTCAGGATCCAGCTCAGGCCGACGGCGATGGCCGCGAGCAGGATGGCGTTGCCGATGGTCGTGCCGAGCACGGCGAGGAGCGCCGCGCGCACGCCGCGCGTCGCGCCGGTCGCGATCACGAAGGTGACGACCGGGCCCGGCGTGAGAATCAGAATGATGGTGATGACGACGAAGGCCGAGAACAATTCCCAGTTCATGACGCGGACGCTCCGGTGCGGCTTCCGGCCATATCAGCCCAGCCTCATGCGCCGCGCAATGGCGGCCTTCACGAGCGCGGCATTCGACGTCGCGAGCGTGCCGTCCGGCAGATGCCTGCCGTCCTCCAGCCCGACACGGGTCGAGTATCCCCGCGCGAAGGCGGCGTCGACGAGCGGCCAGACCTGCGCCTTGTCGCCGTGCAGCAGCACGGATTTTTGCGGCGAGTCCGCCAGCACGCGCTCGATGGCGTCGAGTTCGGCAAGTGCCGCAGCGCCGTCCTGATGCATGATCTCCAGCAGGACCCGGAAACACGGCCGAACGAGATCGTGCTCGATGGCGCGCCGCGCATCCTCCGCCACCCAGATGCCGAGTTCGACCCCGATGCCGCGCTCGACAAGCAGGGCGATCAGGCCGGCCGAGTCGTCCTCGTTGACATTGACCGAGGCGTAGTCCGGCAGCACCGACAGCCGGCGCAGATAATCGCGGCGGCGCGCATCGTCGCGCTCGATCCACACGCCGGTGCTGATGCCGATCAGCGTGCCCGGACAGGCCTTGCGGAGGCCGGAGATCGTTTCGTCCACCACGTCCGGCCGCAGCGTTTCGGCGCCATCGGCAGCGCGGACATGGATGTGCAATTCGTTCGCGCCCGCGCGCACGCTTTCGGCGGCATCGGCGACAATGGCGTCGGGCGTCGTCGGCACGCGCGGATGCCAGTTGCACCCATGCCGTCCGTTGAGGCAGGCCTGCACGATCATGTGCGTTCAGCGCGACAGGAAGGCCGCGATGGCCGGATCGGCCTTCAGCGCGTTCAATTCGTCCTCGGTCGGCAATTGCGGCTTGTCGCGCCTCACATTGACGAGGCAGAGGAAGCCGAGTGGCTCGCCCCTGGTGGCGCGAAACTGATGCCAGGTCATCGGCGGGATCGTGACGAGGTCGTGCGGCCCGACCTCATAGACGGTGTCGCCGACCAGGCAATGTCCGTGCCCGCGGAAGATCATCACGCCGTGGACATGCTCGTGGCGCTCGAGCGTGGAATAGCCGCCCGCGTCCATCTCGAAATAGCGCAATTCGCCTGCGAGATCGGGATCGGAATGCAGGATCTGGCGCGAGATCGCCTTGAACGGCGCGCTGCCCTCCTCCTTGTAGGGCATGTGGGCGACGCTCTCCCAGCGGAAATCCGGCGTGGCGCGCCGCACGAGCGGCGCTTCCCTGCCCGACCCCTTTGCATTCTTGGTGTCAGCGCTCATCGCATGCCGTCTTCAATAGCTCTCGACCGCCTTCTGGAACGCGCGCGCCTCCGCGACCAGATTGTCCCGCGCCAGCAGCAGGCTGCCGCCGATCAGCAGCATGACATCCCGCCCGTAGAAATCGAGCAGTTCCGGGACGCGCTCCAGCACCATGCCGCCCGCCGGCACAGGTATGGCGGATTTCTTGCCGTGCCAGGGCATCAGCGCGCCCCTGGCGATCTCCCGGCAGGTCTCCTTCGAATAGCCGAAGCGCCCGCCATAGCCCGCGAAGATCACGGCATCGGCCCCGAACAGCCGGAACAGCTTGTTGAGCAGAGCCGGCGCGATATGCCCGCCGGTCATTGTCGGATGCGCCAGAAAGGCGATATCGGGATTTTCCTGCACCAGCGCCTGCATGTTGGACAGGCCCATGATCATCGGCTGGATCATGACCGTATCGATGCCGGCTTCGCGCGACAGCCTCATCTGCTCCCGCAACCGGTCGAGACTGCCGGACAGGCTCGGCACGTACCGCGCGCGCGGGGACGCCTTGCGTACTGCCCTGGCGCAGGCTTCGGCCCGCGCCGCGAACGGGCTGTAGGCCTGATCGGCGATGCCGTGATCGTCCTTGATGTAGTCGAGTTCGCCCTCCGCGCAGCGCCCCGCGAGCGCGGCGAGCTGGGCCACGGACGAGCCCTGCGGCTTGAGCGCGGTGCAGGTCAGCGCACGCCTGCCCGCGCCGACGCGCGCACGCAGGCCGTCGATTCCCGCATTGGGCCCGGGAAAGCGCCCGGCCAGATCGTCCGGCAATTCCACATCGCAGAGCGTGACGGCCTCGTGCATCGAGGTGTTGCCGAGCGCCATGTTGATGAACTGACCGGCGTCGTTCCCGATGGTCTGCGCCGACAGGCTGACCCGCACCTCGAAGCTGCCGCCGCCGCGATCCTCAATCGACTCCACGCGCCCGACGATCTCGGACAGCACGAAGTCGTTGTCGATCGCCTCGAGCGGCATCTCGACGCTCTGCTCGGTCGCGATCCCGCGCGCGCGCGCCGCGATGTCGGCGGCATCGCTCTTGACGCGATAGACGGCGATGAGACGGGACATGGAGTTTCCAGCTCAGCTCCTTGACCCGTCACCCTGAGCTGCTCGGCCGAAGACCGAGCCTTGAAGGGCGACGGCCCGCCTGTCACCGCCATCCTTTGAGGGTCGGCGGAGCGAGTCAAAGACGCGCAAAAACGCGCGCCTGGCTCGCAACTCAGGATGACGACATCGACGCAACTACCCCTCGCTGTCCTCCTCGGACAGCCGCTCCACCGACACCACGCGCTCGTCCTCGGCGGTGTCGAGCACGATCACCCCTTGCGTCGAGCGCCCGGCAATGCGGATCTGGTTGACGGCGGTGCGGATCAGCTTGCCGGCATCGGTGACCAGCATGATCTGGTCGCTCTCCTCCACCGGGAAGGAAGCGACGATCTTGCCGTTCTTCGGCGTGATCGCCATGGCGGTGATGCCTTTCCCGCCGCGGCCGGTGGTGCGGTATTCGAACGAGGATGTCCGCTTGCCATAGCCGCGCTCGGACACCGTCAGAATGAACTGCTCGGCCGCCGACAATTCGACATAGCGCTGCTCGCCGAGCTCGATCTGCCCGGTCGTCTCCTCGGCCTCGGACTCTTCGGTGTCGTCCGAGCCGCGCCGCACCGCGTTGGCGCGCCGCAGATAGGCGACGCGCTCCTCCGACGTCGCCTCGACATGACGCAGGATCGACATCGAGATCACCCGATCGCCCTCGGCGAGCGTGATGCCGCGCACGCCCATCGACGTGCGGCCCTGGAACACGCGCACTTCCGGCACCGCGAAGCGGATGCATTGCCCGCCATTGGCGGTGAGCAGCACGTCGTCCTTGTCGGTGCAGATCTGCACGTCGACGATTCCCTCGCCTTCCTCCAGCTTCATCGCGATGATGCCGGACGGGCGCACGTCCGCGAAATCGGAGAGCTTGTTGCGGCGGACCGTCCCGCGCGTCGTCGCGAACATCACGTCGAGATCGGCCCAGGTATTCTCGTCCTCCGGCAGCGGCATGATCGTGGCGATCGTCTCGCCCTGCTGCAGCGGGAGGATGTTGATCAGCGCCTTGCCCCGCGCCTGCGGTGCCGCCTGCGGCAGCCGCCACACCTTGCCCTTGTAGACCTTGCCGCGCGAGGAGAAGTAGAGCACCGGCGCATGCGTCGAGGCGAC
>JACAEG010000006.1 GCA_013388965.1 Pseudorhodoplanes sp.
GCATCACGCCGCGCGCGGCGATCTCATAGGGCTTTACGCCCTTCAGGGACTGCCCCTCGAAGTAGACGTCACCCTGGCTGATGCGCGCGAGGCCGACGATGGATTTCAGCAGCGACGACTTCCCCGCTCCGTTGGCGCCGAGAACGCAAATGCAGCTGCCCGCATCCGCGGAGAGCGTCACGTCGCGCACGGCCATCAGTTCGTCGTAGGCGACGGAGAGACCCCGAATCTCAAGCGATTTCATCGGCCCCTCCCAGATAGGCCTCGATCACTTGCGGATCGGCGCGGATTTCGTCAGGTCGCCCAAGCGCAATCGGCCGGCCGTAATTGAGGACCAGGATGCGATCGCACACCGACATCACCAGGCGCATGTCGTGCTCGACGAGAACAATGTTGATTCCACGGCTGCGAAGACGCTGAAACAATCCGCCCAGCGCGCGGGTCTCGTTGGGGTTGAGACCGGCGGCGGGCTCATCCATGAGCAGCACGCGCGGCCGCGTCGCAAGCGCCATGGCAACGCCCAGCAGCTTCTGCGATCCATAGGGAAGCTCGCGCGCATTCTGGCCGCTCATCCGATGGAGTTCCAGGAGCTCGAGAACCTCGCCCGCCTCCGTTTCCGCCGAGCGCAATTTTTCGCGATATCCTCCCAGCTGGCCGGGCTGGTACATGGCCCGCAGCAAGTAGGCGCGGCGCACATTGTCCAACACGCTCGCATCGCGAAAGATCGTTGTGGCCTGAAAGGTGCGCACGATACCCCTGCGCGCCACCGCATCGGGCTTGAGCCCCGTGATCCTGTCTCCGCGAAAGATCACCTCGCCCGAGGTCGGGCGCAACGTGCCGGTGATGAGATTGAACAGCGTGGTCTTGCCGGCGCCGTTCGGGCCGATGATCCCGAACAGCTCGCCCTCATCCATGCGACAGGAGACGTCGTCCACCGCCCGAAGGCCGCGGAAGCGTTTGCTGAGGCCAGAGAGTTCGAGAAATCCGGTCACCGCGCCCGCCACCGTCGTTGCAATTCGCGCAGGCCCCCGACAATACCCGACGGCAGGAACAGCACAGCCGTCAGCAGCAGAAGCCCATAGGTCAGCATCTGATACTGCCGCACGTCGCGCAGCAGTTCGGGCAGTGGCACCAGCAGGATCGCCCCGATCACCGGCCCGAACGGCGAGCCGATCCCGCCAATCACGTTGATGACGAGCATGTCGACGAAGCTCCAGAAGCTGAACGCATCGGGCGACAGGAAACCCGTATAGTGCGCATAAATGCTGCCGGCCAGCCCGGTGAAAAAGCCCGCGACCGCAAACACCGCCACCCGGTAACTGAGCGGATTCACACCAAGCGACTGACTCAGCGCCTCGTTCTCATTGAGCGAATCGAGCACGGTGCCGATTGCCGAGCGGAATATGACAATGGACGTGAAAAGGGTCACGCCGGCCAGTCCGAGTGCAAAGAAATAATACGAACGAAGGCTCACCATGCTCGTCCCGAAGAGACTTGCCTTGGGGATGCCGTGGATCCCGTTATTGCCACCGAAAAGCGAAACCCATTCCTGGAACATCAGCACGATTCCCTCGCCGAACGCGAAGGTGAGCAGCACGAAATACACGCCCTTCACGCGCAGGAAGATGGGGCCGATCGCGGCAGCGATCGCGGCGACCAAAAGGCCCGACGCCGGAAATGCCAGAAGGAACGGCACGCCGAGACGCATGACGAGGAGCGTCGAGGTGTAGGCGCCGAGCCCCATAAAGGCCGCCTGGGCAACGGACAATTGGCCGATGCGCAGCATCATGTTCAGGCTGACGGACGTCGTGATGGAGATCGCGATCAGAACGCCGATATGGGTGATGTATCGATTCTCGAGCAGGAATGGCCAGCCGATAGCCATCGCGGCAATCGCAACCATAACCACAATCCGAAGCGTCATGCGCGACGCCCCATCAACCCCTCGGGACGCACGGCGATCGTTGCCACCACGACGGCAAAGGCGACGAGCGCGGCGACGGTCGAACCGAGCATGGTGGCGAACGCCGACTCCACGATGCCGAGCATCAGCCCGCCAACGACGGCACCGGGCAGGCTGCCAAGGCCGCCGAGCACGACAACAATGAATGCCTTCATCATCGGCAGCTCGCCCATATACGGGGCGACGGTGTAGATGGGCGCCATCAGCGCACCGGCGGCCCCCGCAAGGAGACTGCCAACGGCGAAGGCCGCGGTATGGATCAGATTCGGGCGCACGCCGTGCAGAGCGGCCATTTCAGGGTCCTGCGCGACGGCGCGCATCATCAGACCCAGGCGCGTCTTGTTGAGGAACAGGTAAAAGGCGACGAGCAAAAGAATCGCCGCGGCGCCCACGAACAGGCGGTCGGCCGGGATGACGGCCGGACCCAGATGAACGACGCCCGTGACCGGCCGCGGCGCGCCGACCTCGTCCGGACCGAAGACGATGAGCGCAATCGACTGAAGGCAGATCGAAACTCCCAGCGCGAGGATCATGCAGTTGAACTCATTGCCGATCACGCGACTGAACAGCACGCGCTCGAGCAGCGCGCCCAGAAGCCCCACCAGGACCACCGAGCACAGGATCGCCGGGAGGTAGGGCCAGTGGAGGCTCCCGCTCAGAACCGTGAGCGCGAAGGCGCCGATCATGTAGAGCTCGCCATGCGCGAAATTGACCACGCGCATGATGCCAAAAATGAGCGTGAAGCCGAGCGCCATCAGGACATAGACCAGCCCTGTGGTCAGCCCGTTCAGCACAATCTGAAGGGTTAAGGAGAGCATGACTTTCTGGATCGCTCAGATCCCGCGCCGGGTGCCGGCGCGGGACCTGCATTGTTCTGACTACTCAGCCGTGCCTACCGTCACGACATCCCCGTTTTTGATGATGCCGATATAGTTTGGCGTGAGGAACTCGTTGTGAATGCCGTAGATGTCATGGCCGCCAAACCGGATGGTCCCGCCGAGCGCCGACTTGTAGGGAAACACCTTGGTCAGGGCCTCGCGCACCTTGTCGGTGTCGGAAACGGTTCCCGCAGCCTGGATCGCCGCCATCAGAATGTATGCGCCGTCATACCAGTTGACGAGCAGGGGATTCATCTGGTTGCCCGACATCGCATTATAGGCATCCGAGAGCCGCTTGTAGCACGGGTTCTGCTCGTCGGCGGGCAGGTAGTTGATCACCCCTTCGGCGGCTTCCTTGCCGGCACCTTCGATGATCTGGCGCGGTCCCGACCCGCCGATCTTGACGATATGGCCCTTGTAGCCCAGCTCCCGCGCCTGCCGGACGATGAGGCCGGCGCTGCCCGGAGGCGCAGTGCCGACATCGATCAGGTCGGGCTTTTCGGCGAGCAGCTTCGTAAGGATCGGGATGTAATCGCGCACCGAGCGCTCATACAGTTCCTTGCCGACCACCGTGTAGCCGTGCTTGCCGTACAGTTCGGTCAGCAACTTGTCCGAATCCCAGCCGGTTTCGTCGTTCGGGTTCACGATGGCCACGCGCTTGACGTCGGCGGGCAGGTTCTTCTTCAGCCACTTCACCATAGGCTCCGCGAAATCGCTCGCCACGCTGTAGACGCGGAACATGTACGGATTCGAACCGCTGAGAGCCTTGCTGGAATACGCGCCGGTAACTCCGATAGCCTTCGCATCCTTGACGATATCCATCACGGCGAGCGTCCCCGCGGAGCTCACGGGACCGAATATGAACTTCACGCCGTCCTGATTCACCAGCCGCTGCACGGCGGAGATCGCCACGGACGCCTTGTATTGCTCGTCATAGGGGATCACCTCGATCTTGTAGGTCTTGTCCCCGACTTTCAGCCCGCCCTTGTCGTTAACCTCCTTGGCGGCAATCTGCACCCCGCCCGCGGCTGCAAGGCCCCACTGCGCGCCGGGCCCGGTCATCGGTCCGACGACGCCGAACTTGAGCGTGTCTTGCGCGTATGCGGACGAAAGGCCGGGCAACCCCATCGCGGCGGTCGCAAGCAGCATCCCGCAGGCAGAGATCAAATTCGCTTTCATGACGTTCTCCTTTGCATTTCCTCTTGCCGCGCATGTCGCGACCTAATTGCTGCAAATCTTGTTGGCGATTTGCTTGATCATTGGATCATTGTGTCGACAATCTGCTTGAACTCCTGATCGGTAACGAACCGACGATTGCTCACGGCGACGGCTTTCACGCGATCGAGCAGCGCCGGCAACTGATCCTCCGGCACTGGCAGCCCCATCTCCTTGAGCTTGTACGTTATCGACGCGAGGCCGCTTTTCTTGCCAAGCAGGATCTGCCGGGTCTGACCCACCAGCTCCGGCTCGTAGGATTCAGCAGTGAACGGATCCTGCAGAAGTCCTGCCACCGCCATGCCGGATTCGTGCCGGAATGCACCCTCGCCGACCACGGCCTTGTTAAGCTGGGTACGAACCCCGCTGAGCTCCGAGACCAGCCGCGAGACTTCCGTAAGCCTGGTCAGGTCGATGCCGCAATGGACGCCGTAGAGCACTTCCAGCGCCATCACCACTTCCTCGGTCGCGGCATTGCCGCAGCGCTCGCCAATTCCGTTGATCGTCGTGGAGACAAAGTCGGCACCGGCGGCGACGCCGGCCAGCGTGTTGGCGCAAGCGAGACCAAAATCGTTGTGGCAATGAATCTCGAGCGCCAGCTTTGGAGCCGCCGAACGGACTTCCCCGACGATGTAGGTGATCGCCTGGGGCGACGCGCATCCCGTGGTATCCACAATGCGCAGGCGGTCGACGGTGCCGGCCTTGGCCAATTCGCTTACGAGACGCCGCAGAAAGGGGATTTCCGCCCGCGTGGTGTCGTACGGACTGAACACGACATATAGCCCCTTGCGCCGGCTGTATTCGCACAATTCCAGCGCGCGTTTCAGGTAGTCGCCGTCGCTGATGCCCTTCAGCTTGTATTTGCGCTCGATCTCGCTGATCGGAAAGCTCAGTCGTACGCCCCAGATTCCCAGCTCTGCGGCCTTGTCGATATCGGCGTTGATGCCGCGGCACAGCGTGCTGATTTTCGCCTTCAGGCCGAGCTGGCACATATCCATCATCGCCAGCCGGTCTTCTTCGCTGCTGGCCACGGTGCCGGCCTCGATCTCGTAGACGCCGAGATCGTCGAGCGCACGGGCGATGGCGACCTTCGCCGCGCGGTCAAGAACGATGCCCGCCTGCTGCTCGCCGTCACGCAGCGTGCAGTCCGCCACGAAAACCTGCCGTCCCGGCTCGATCGCGGGCGCGGGCTCCCGATTGAACGGGCTGGGCCACATTCCGTTCTTGGGACCATTCGTCATATGCAAGTCGCCAATACACTGCGCGCAAGATCGAGATCGGGAGCGCAATATAGCTGAGGATCAAAACCAGACCCCGGAAATGATGTTTTGAACATGAAAATCAGTGTTTCGCGTTTCGAAAAAAGCCGGGGCCGGCATTGGCACTCCCCCGTCGATCGCAATGCGAAACGCCCGATGGCATCGGAATATCCGGGTCATGATCGACAGCTGTCGATCGCGCCGGACGCCTCGGGGTGAGAGCCAATCTGGACTTTCGATAAGGTGCGCGTTGCGGCATTTGTCGTCCGGGTGCCGCTTGTGCGGCGCCGCTCGACCCGGCGTCATCGCCAGCGAACGAATACGCTCATGGACAACGGAGCTCATGATGAAACTGCTCGGCACGCCACGCAGCCCCTATGCGTGGAAGGCTCGCATCGTGCTCGAAGAGAAGAGGATTCCCTACGAATACGTGATTGCGCCTCCGGCCGATCCGGAATCGGAGTTGCCGCGATACAATCCCCTCGGCCAGATCCCGGTCCTGGTGCGCGACGACGGAACGACCATCTACGACTCACCTGTCATCGTTGAGTATATCGACGGGCTCGCGCCCGCCCCGAAGCTGATTCCCGCCGACTTCGAGCACGGCATCGCGGTGAAGCGGTGGCAGGCCCTGGGGGACGGAATGATCGAAGCCATCGTGCTGTTGTCGCGTGATGAGCGGGAACCGCCGGCAGCGCGGCGCGGCGCCGACTGGACTCGCAATCAGGAAAGCAAGATCGAACGCGGGTTGGCATGGATGGAACGCGATCTGGGTGACCGCGCGTTCTGCCACGGCGATTCATTCACCCTCGCCGATATTTCATGCGGAGTCGCACTGCGCTACCTGGAGCGCGCGCTGCCGCGCTTTCACTGGCGGTCCTCTTTCAGGACTCTAGCGGCCCACACCATGCTGCTGGCTGAAAGAGCGTCCTTTCAGGTGGCAATACCGAAGGCGGATGGCTGATGCTCGCTCGCGCCGCCGATCCCGCCGCCACTCACCGTGCAATATTTTTGATTCCGAAAATGATTGTTTCGTCCACAGCGCCGGCAAGCTGGCAGATTTCTGACGCATCGTGAGTTGACGGTGATATCATAGCCCTCGAGTAATCCTGTCATTGCTCCTTCGCGAGTTTGTGGACCGGATCAAGGAGACAACAGTGGTTGATGTCATTGCAAAAGCAAAAATCGGGGAGATCATCTGGGCGCAGCTCGATCCGGACGGAGACCTTTACGACGAGATCATGGAAATCTGCCGTCGCGAGAAGATCGAGTCGGGCGTTGTCCTGAACATCGTCGGCGGATTGCGCAAGGCGCGCCTGAGCATGCCGGTTAACGCGACGGATCCCGAGGCGCAGCCTGGCGTGTTGGAATTGTCGGGCATGATGGAGTGCAGCGGCTTCGGGACGATCGGACGGACCATCGACACCTATGATTCCGAGAGCACCAGCGGAATCGTCTATCATGCCGGAACGCCCAATCTTCATATTCACCTCACGGTGACGCAGGCCGGCAAGACCTACATGGGCCATCTGATCCACGGCTGCCAGGTCCGATCCCTGCACCGGAAATCGCATTTCACCATCGTGCTGGCACGGACCGAGGGCGCCATCCTGGACTTCCGCGTTTCCACCGAAACGACCGAGAAATATCCGAAAGGCATCCCGATCCACGATCTCCGGCCGGCCTGACGGCTTTACGCGCGCCACAGGCAGCTTGCTCAATCGTCATCCGCTCACGGCCGCGCATGCAAGCAAGGGCCCGGATGGCCGCGTTTCGATCTCGGCCGCAATCGCATGGGAAGCGGCCCGGGCCATGGCAGCCTCTTGGAAGTGAGATGAGCGAATTTCATCAGGACCAGGTACCTGGACTCTATCACCGCTATATCGGCGACATTCTCGTCACCGTTGTCAGCGACGGCTATCTGGATGTTCCGCTCGACGCCATCCGCAATTTCCCTGTCGAACGGGCGCGCGACATTCTGGCGTCCGATTGTCGCCCGCTCACCCCGCGATGTTCGGTCAATGCCTTCGTCGTCCGCTCGGGCAACCGAGTGGCGCTCATCGACACGGGATCGGGCAACACCATGGGCCCGAATTTGGGCTGGCTGCCCAGGAACCTGCAGCGCATCGGTATCGATCCGGCCAGGATCGATACCGTGTTGCTGACGCACCTGCATCCCGACCATTCCAACGGCCTGACGACCGACGCTGGCGAGCCGGTATTTCCGGCATGCGAGCTTGTCCTGCACGAGGAGGAAATCGTCCACTGGTACGACGACGCACGCATGGCGCGAGTGCCGGAGCGGCAGCAGGTGCGCTATTTCCAGGGCGCCCGCATTCAGTTCGAGCCTTATCGAAAACGCGCGCGACTTTTCCGCTCAGGCGAAGTATTTCCGGGTATCACCGCCGTTCCCATTCCCGGCCACACGCCGGGCCACACCGCCTACCTCATTTCGTCCGGCACGGAATCGCTACTGATCTGGGGCGACGTGGTGCACTTTGCCGATCTGCAGATTGCACACC
This sequence comes from Pseudorhodoplanes sp., assembly GCA_013388965.1. Classification (GTDB taxonomy): domain Bacteria; phylum Pseudomonadota; class Alphaproteobacteria; order Rhizobiales; family Xanthobacteraceae; genus Pseudorhodoplanes. The sequence continues at coordinate 7,838 of JACAEG010000006.1, forward strand.
CGGAGATCTGCATGGAATTCGATAGCGATCAGGCGGCCGCGGCGGCCACGCGCCGGCGAGTCTTCGACATGGTTGCGACCGACCGGCAACTGGTCGCGGGCATGCATCTCCACTTCCCCGCCTTCTCCTATGTGGTGCGTGAGGGGGGCGGATACCGGCTGCTGCCGGAGTCATGGCGGTTCGTGACGTAACGATCGCCGCGCAAAACGTCCGGGGCTGTGGCGGTGTCACGCCAGCCCGGAACTACTCGGCGGCGACGACCTGATATTGCGGCAGCGGCTTGCTCCAGTCAGGCGGCGTTCTCGCCCATGCCTTCAGAAAATCGATAAAGTGGCGCGTGCGCGCCGGAAGGTTCTTTCGCGTTGGATAGACGATATAGATCTTGACTTCGGTCACCTCGTACTCGGGAAGAATGACCGTCAGGCGCTTCGTCTTGATCTCCTCGGATACCGCGTAGAGCGGATGCATTGATATGCCGTGTCCATGCACCGCCGCATTCTTGATGGCATCGCAAAAATTCGATCCCATCGTTCCGCTGACCCGGACCGAAACCTCCCCGTTGCGGCCGGTGAAACGCCATATCCCGGTCGGCGATTTGAGGGTCTGAACGAGACAATTGTGGCGGCTCAGATCGGCGGGCGTTCGCGGCCTGCCGTGCGTGCGCAGGTATTTTTCCGACGCGACCAGCACCTGCGGCGCATCCACAAGCGGAACCGCGACGTGTCCAGCGTCGGCAGGCGATGCCCCGATGCGCAACGCCAGGTCGAGTCCTTGCGTGATCATGTTGCTGCTGCCGTCGTCATGCAGCAGAACGACGCGTATCTCCGGATAGTTCTCCGTGAATTTGGCGGCGAGCGGAGAAAGGTGCGTACTGCCGAAAGACGGCGGCGTTCCGACCCGAATGATGCCGCGCGGCGCCTGCACCAATTGCCGGGTTCCTGTTTCGATATCCTCGTACGCCTGCAGCAGCATCTGCCCCTGGCTCAGCGCATGAATGCCGGCCTCGGTGAGGCAGACATGCTTCGTCGTGCGATGGAGCAGCGTTACGCCGAGCGCGCGCTCAAGCGAAGCGACATGCTTGGTAATCGTTGCCTTGGACATACCCAAACGACGGGCGGCCGCGGTAAAGCTGCCGTCTCGCGCAACTTCAACAAAGACTTCGATACAGCGTAGCCGGTCCATCCTCTTCGCGTCCCCTCACTAGCAGGCGCGGCCCATTCGGCGCCCTGCACGGGCCATCGCGCCGTTTTGTCGCTTTTGTGAAACCATGCCCCGGTCCTGCAGGAAACACAACCCTGAGCACCCTCTGAGCTGCAGACGCTCTCGGCTCGGTACGCGCGGCACGATTCAGACGATCGGGAAGCGCCCCGCGCCCCCGTCGTCAGGCCACGGGCACAGCAGCGATTGTCGCAGAGATGCGATCTGACCTTGCAGGCGGCTTTTCCATTCGAACCAGCCGTGGGAAGCGAAATCAGTCAACGCGCGGCCATGCGGCTCCCGCCGGCCGGTGTCCGACGTGCGTTCCGGGGCGGCGCCGTAGAGCCGCGCACAATCAAGGTGGGCGCATGCATCGCCTGGTAGGGCAAGGCATTCGACGGCTGCTGAAGTCCGGCGCGGCGCAGCAGGAACGCGCTGCAGGCGAGCGCGATTTCGCGCACCGGCAGGCCGATCGTCGTAAGCCCCGATCCCCACCAGCGAAAGGCCGGTGAATCGCTGAAGCCCACAAACGACATCTCGCCCGGAATGTCGATCCCGCGCGCCCGCATGCAGTCGAATGCGCCAACCGCAATGCGCGCGCCTGCGGTGACGACCGCGGTCGGGCGCGGCCCGGGCCGGCCGAGAATGCGCGCCATCGCCGCATAGGCATATTCGGCATCGCAGCCGCCGGTCTCGACGACAGCCTGCGCGACATCGAGTCCCGCCTCCGCATGCGCGACGCGGAACCCCTCGAGCCGGGCGGCGCCCGTGGAGAATTCGGTGCTGCCGCCGACATAGGCGATGCGGCGATGGCCCAGCTCGATCAGATGCCGCGTCGCCTGCCGCAGGGCGGCGACGTCGTCGACGCCGAACCAGTCCGATTCCACCTTGGGACACTTGCGCACGAGCTGCACATGCGGCGTCACGCGCAGCAGCCGCACCGTCTCGCGCGCGGGATTGGCGCTCGCCACCATCACGATACCGACCGCGCGCGCCGAGCAGAGATTGCGGACATGATGCAGTTCCAGTTCCGGGTCGTCATCGGTGATCGACAGCACAAGCTGCAAACCGTGGTCGTGACAGCAATCCGAGATCGCCTTGGCGACGGTCGAATAGAACTCGTTCTGCACATCCGGCACGATCAGGCCGACGAGCGAACTCGTCCCGCGGCGCATTGCGCGCGCCGCGGAATCGGCGACATAGCCCGCCTCCTCCGCCGCCGTGCGCACCAGCGCCTTGGTTTCGTGACTGATCTGCGGGCTGTCGGCCAAGGCGCGCGCGACCGTGGAGACCGCAAGATCAAGCGATCGCGCCAGATCCTTCAGGGTGACGGGTCGGTTCATGCGGCGCCCGATTTCCTCCCTTCATTCGCTTCATGCAATCGTTTGCATTACATAATCGCAATGAAAGCGTACATTTTTGCAAAGCACAAGCGTTTACATCGCAAACGATAGCGCCTAGCGTGCCGGTCGGGATCGCCACAGGCGATTAAACAACGCGCCGCTCAAGGCGCGACAGGGAGCACGCTCATGACGACACATACGCGTTCCGCGCGGCCGGCTCGCCGCGACATCCTGAAGGGCGCGGCCGCGCTCGCCGCTGCCGGTGCCATCGGCGCGCCGATGGTCGCGCGCGCACAGCAGACTTTCGTCTGCCGCATCGGCCATTCCGAAGCCCTCAATTCGCCGCTCTCCAACGCCTTCGAGAAATGGACGAAGGTGCTGAACGAGAAGAGCGGCGGCAAGATCCAGGCGCAGCATTTCCCCGCCAGCCAGCTTGGCAGCTACACCCAGAACATCGAGCAGAACCGCCTCGGCACGCTGCAGATCACCACCGGCGGACCGGACACCGAGGAGATCATCGCGCCCGAGATCGCGGCCTGCGGCGGCGCGCCGGGCTTCATCTATGTCAACGAGGCGCATGTCGACCGCGTGCTGCAGGGCGACATCGGCAAGGAAATCTCGCAGATCGCGCGCGCCAAGACCGGCGTGGAATTCGTCGATTACGGTGAAGTCGGCTTCCGGCATGTGCTCACCAAGAAGCCGGTCACCAGCATGGCCGACATCAAGGGCGTCAAGCTTCGCACGCCCGAAATCAAGCTCTGGGTCGATTTCTGGAAGAAGCTCGGCGCCAACCCCACCCCGCTTCCCTATGCCGAGCAATACAGTGCGCTCTCGACCGGCCTGATCGACGGCCTCGAGGCCGACGTGTTCTCGATCAAGGGCTTCAAGTGGGGCGAGCAGGCCAAGAACCTCACGCTCACCAATCACTGGTTCCTGCCCAAGGCGACGCGCGTCAACGCGCGCTGGCTCGACTCGCTTCCAAAGGAATTGCAGGATGTCGTGCGCACGACGGCGAAGGAAATATTCGCCGAGCAGCGCAAGATCAACCGCGAGAATACCTCAAAGACCCTCGACGAGTTGAAGGCGTCCGGCATCACCGTCGTCACGCTCACCGACACGCCGAAATGGCGCGAGGCAACGGCCTCGCTGTTCGACGAATTCGGCGCCAAGAGCCCGGCAACCAAGGCGATGATCGACAAGATCCGCGCGCTCGGCGGCACCGCCTGACACGTCTGCATCTGCGCGGGGGGCCGCATGCGGCCTCCTGCGGCCATCTTTCGGGACAGTGTCGATGAATTCCGAGGTCACTGCCGCGGGCGCTCTGCCGCAGCATTCCAGGGCGCTCAATGCACGCATTGCAGATGCACTGGCCGTCGCAGTCGAGAGCGTCGCCGCCTCGCTGCTGGTGGCAACGGTCGCCATCGCGCTCCTGCAGGTCTTCTGCCGCTATATCCTGAACAGCGCGCTGAGCTGGCCGGAGGAAGCGGCAAAATTCGCGTTTGCCTGGTTCGTGTTTCTCGGCGCGGCCATGATCACACGCCGCTGCGAGCATATTGTCATCGACATCCTGCCGCGCAGCCTCGGACCGCAGGCGCTGCGCTGCCATGCACTCGGCGTGCGCGTCATATCGGTCGCGGTTTCGACATTTCTCGTGATCTACGGGTTCGATCTCGTCCAGAAATCGACCTTTACGTCACCGGCTCTGCAGTGGGAATATACATATCTCTATCTCGCCATCCCCGTCGGCGCGGCGCTCTCGCTCATCTTCATGGCGCTGACGCCGGTGGCCGGCTTTCGCGGCGAACCGGTGGCCGCGGCGTCAACGGCCGTCGGTGTGGCCGTCTATTTCATCCTTGAAAGCGCGGCCGGAACGAGCGTGATCGGCCATTTCGGGGTGGTATGGCCGCTCGTCGTCATTGCGATCGGGCTGATGCTGGTCGGCGTTCCGATCGTGGACGCGCTGATCTTCGGAACATTCGTCGCCTTCCTGCCGCAAGGCGAACTGGCGCTATTGCCAATTCCGCAGGGCATGACCAATGCGCTCGACTATCTCCTGCTCTCGATCCCCTTCTTCATGCTGGCCGCCGGCCTGATGAATGTCGGCGGCATCACCGAGCGGCTGGTTGGCCTCGCCTCCACGCTGGTCGGACATTTCCGCGGCGGTCTTGGCCATGTCAACGTCCTGACCAACACGCTGATGGGCGGCGTCTCCGGCTCCTCCACCGCGGATGCGGCGACGATCGCCAAGACGCTGGTGCCGGCGATGGAGAAGCGCGGCTATCCCAAACCCTTCGGCGTCGCGCTGACCAGCGCGGGCTCGATCCTCGCCAACATGATCCCACCGAGCATGGGGCTCATCATCTACGGCTCGCTCGCTTCGGTATCGGTCGGCGCCTTGTTCGTCGGCACCATCGTGCCGGGCCTGCTGATGGCGCTCACGCTCTCGATCGTCGTCTATGTCGTGTGCCTGACCCGGGGCATCGGCGAGCACGGCCAACGCGCGAGCTGGAACGCGCGCGGCGCGGCCCTGCTGTCGGCGCTTCCGGCTCTGGTCCTGCCGGTCCTGATCGTCGGCGGCATCCGCTACGGCGTGTTCTCGGCGACCGAAGCCGGCGCAGTGGCCGCGCTTTACGCCCTGTTCTGCGGCGTCCTGATCTACCGGGCAGCGAACAGCCAGACACTCCTGCATGCCTTGCGGGAGTCGCTCGCCCAGACAGCGACCATCGTGGTCGTCATCGCGGCCTCCGCTCCGTTCGCCTTCGCGCTGATCATCGAGCAGGTCCCGCAGAAGCTGACCGCCTTCATGGGCGCGACGGCCGGGAGCTGGGTCATGCTCCTGCTGATGCTCAACATCTTCCTCCTGTTTGTCGGCCTCGCGATGGAGATGATCGCTTCGATGGTGATCCTGGTGCCCCTGCTGGTGCCGATGCTGAAGGCCGCCAATGTCGACCTCGTGCATTTCGGCATCATCATGGTCGGCAATCTCTGCATCGGAGCGCTGACCCCGCCGCTGGCGGTGCTGGTCTTCACGGCCGCGCGCGTAACGGACACGCCCATTCACCTCGCCTATCGCGCCTGCCGGCCGTTCATGCTCGGCCTGCTCATCTGGCTCGCGCTGATCACCTTCATTCCGGCCTTCACCCTGTTGCCTGTGCGTTTCTTCGGACCATGACAAACAGCCAGTTTGTGCTTGAAGAGGATGTCGTGGCGCTGCCAAAGGGGGCATTTGCCCGCACGCATCGCCGGACCCTGCGCCGCAACGGTGCGCCCGTGCTGAGCCTGACGCAGGGCCGGCAGCGCTGCTACGTCTATCCGCTTTTCACGCCGGCAGGCTTTCCGGTCACGTCGGAATGTCCCGCCGACCATCCGCATCACAACTCGTTCTGGATCGCGTCGGACCACGTGCACGGCCGGATGCCGGTGGCCGGCGGCAAGTACGAGGAATACACCTACAATCTCTATGTCGACGAGACGTTTCAGGGGCGCGCGCCGGGCCGGATCGTCGCGCTCTCCAGCAGTGCGACGCCGCGCAACGGCGGCACCGTCATCATCCAGAATATCGAATGGCGCGGTCCGACGGAATGGGCGGCATATGACGGCCGGCTGCTTGCGCGCGAAACGCGCGAGATGGCGATTGCGGCCGAGCCCGGCATGTATGTGATCGATGTGACATCGACGCTCGCGGCGGCGGACTGGGATTTCAGCCTTGGTCCCACGCGGCATGCCTATTTCAACGTGCGCGCGGCAGAATCCATCATCGTCCCGAACGGCGGACAGGTGGTCGACGACCGCGGTCGCTCCGGCGGCGACGCGATCACGGGCACCGAGTCGCGTTGGGTGGATTTTTCCGGTCACGTCGGCGGCGGCCACAAGGCGGGTCTCGCCGTGTTCCCGGATCCGCGCGATCACCAGGATCTGTCCTGGTTCGTCGCCGACTGGGGCGTGGTGACGGTCGGCCCCTTTCGCATCAACGGTCGCGTAGTCAGGCAGGGCGAGTCGCTGACGGCACGCTATCGCGTTTTGGTGCATGACGGAGACGCCAGGCAGGCGGATGTCGCCGGCCGCTACGCCGCCTATCTGGCGGCCCTGCCGGAATGAGGGTCGCGCCATGAAAGGCCTCATCGGCGGCATCGGACTGACGCATCTGACGGTCTACAATCAGCGGCCCGCGCCCGACGGACAGCATTCCGGCTGCGCGCATGTCCACGCCATCACCGACGAGGCATATTTCGTCATTTCCGGGAAGGGCGCGGTCGAACTCCACGACCTCGAACACGGCTTTCGCAGCGTTCCCCTTTCGCCCGGCAGCTACGTACAGTTCGCACCCGGCACGCTGCACCGTGCGGTCAACGGCGGAAATCTCGTCGTTCTCGGCATCATGGGCAATGCGGGGCTCGCCGAGCGCGGCGATGCGCGCATCTGGTTCGGGCCCGAAGCAGACGCCGATCCGGCGCTCTATCAGGAGCTGTGGACGCTGCCCGCGCGCAAGGGGCTCGACGGAGCGCTGGAACGGCGCGACCGCTCGGTGTCGGCCTATATGAAACTGATCGACCTGTGGAACAGCGACCGCCCGGCCTATCGCAAGGCGCTTGCCGATTTCGTCGACCTGCATGCACGCACGATGGCGCCGATGCGCGAACGCCTTCAGAACGTTGTTCAGGAAGGGCCGGCAAGCTGGCTGCAAGTCGCACTGGCGCGCATCGACGGATTGCCATCGCTGATCGCGGCGCCGCAGGCGGAGCGCGTCGGCGCGCAAGCCGATCCGAAATGGGGCATGTGCGGCGTTCTGCGCCCGCTCGACGTGCCGGCACAGGTTTGATTCGATAACGGGAGCAGGCGGAATATGCAGATCGGTCGCTACGAGGTCGGCGGACGGACCCATTACGGAATTCTGGACGGCGACACCTTCCGCCGCCTGAAGGGCTCGCCGTTCGAGAGCCTTGCGACCGACGGCGCGACCGATCCGCGCGCAGCGGTGCGCCTTCTCTGTCCCGTCGAGAAGCCGCGCCTGTTCGGCGTCGGGTTGAATTACGTCTCCCATGTCAGGGAAGCGAAGGCCGAAACCCCGAAATTCCCGATGCTGTTCATGATGCCGGACACGGCCGCCTGCGGGCCGGGCGACGCGATCGTCTACCCGCGCGAAGGCAAGCATGTCGACTTCGAGGCCGAGCTCGCGGTGGTCATCGGCAAGACGGCGCGGCGCGTGCCAAAGGAGAAGGCTCTCGATGTCGTCTTGGGCTACACCTGTGCGAACGACGTCAGCGAACGCACGATCCAGTTCGCCGAGATGAAGACCGGCTGCATGCTGATCGGCAAGAGCTATGACACGTTCTGCCCGATCGGCCCGGTGATCGCGACCGATCTCGACCCCGGCAATCTCGATATGGAAGGCTTCGTCAACGGCAAGCGCCGGCAGTCGATCAACACCTCCGACCTGCTTTTCGACGTGCCGCACCTCATTTCCTACATCAGTCAGGCCGTCACGCTGCTGCCGGGCGACGTCATCATCACCGGCACGCCTGCGGGTGTCGGCCCGATCCTGCCGGGCGACGTGGTGGACATCGCCATCGAGGGGATCGGCACGCTTTCAAACCCTGTCGTTGCGGAGCAGTGAGTTGGCCGCGCCAGCCCAGCAGCAGCACGACGAACCCGGACACGACATCCGGAACTTCGTTTTGCGTTCGGGACTGGTCGATCCTGCAGGACCGATACGATACCAGCCGCTGACCGGCGGTGTCGCCTCCGACATTTGGCGGGTCGAGAACGGCCCCATCGTGTTTTGCGTCAAGCGCGCCTTGCCGAAACTGCGCGTCGTGGCGGACTGGCGCGCGCCCGTGGAGCGCAGCCGCTACGAGGCGGAATGGCTGAAGGGCGCATCGGTCGCGGTGCCGGGTGCGGCGCCGCGCATTCTCGCCGAGCATCCCGACGCCACCATGTTTGCGATGGAATATCTCGCGCCGCTGGATCATTCCTGGTGGAAGGCCGACCTGCTCGCCGGCAAGGCGGATGTCACGGTTGCCCGCGCGGTGGGCGAACGACTCGGCCACATCCATGCGGCGTTTGCGCGCGATCCCGGCGCGCCCGAGCGCTTTCCAACCGACAGAATATTTTACGACATCCGGCTCGAGCCCTACCTGATCGCGACGGCAAGGGTTCACCCCGATCTCGCACCGCAGCTCGAGGCGCTCGCCGCGCGCACGGCCGCGACCAAGCGGACCGTCGCGCATGGCGACGTCAGCCCGAAGAACATTCTCGTCGGTCCGCGCGGACCCGTCATGCTCGATGCCGAATGTGCGTGGTTCGGCGATCCGGCTTTCGATGTCGCCTTCTGCCTCAATCATCTCCTGCTGAAATGCCTTGTGCGTCCGAAGGCCGGCGCGAACTTTCTCCGATCCTTCGACGCCCTGAAGTCCGCCTACTTTCCGCATGTCGACTGGGAGAGCGCGCAGGAGCTTGAGGCGCGCGCCGCCTCGCTGCTGCCCGGTCTTTTTCTCGCCCGCGTCGATGGCAAGTCTCCGGTCGAGTACCTGACCGACGAATCCGACAAGAATGCCGTGCGCCGGGTCGCGCGCGCGCTGCTGGCCGATCCTCCGTGGACGCTCGATGCCGTGGCGCAGGCCTGGCGCGCCGAGCGTGGCATCAGCATGGAAGACAGAGATGACTAAGTCCGAGATCCGCAACGTTCACGCCCGGCGCGTCTGGGATTCCCGAGGCCGCCCGACGGTGGAGGCGGAGGTGCACCTCGCGGACGGCTCCATCGGCCGCGCCATCGCGCCGGCCGGGGCCTCGCGCGGCTCCAACGAGGCGATCGATCGCCGCGACCAGGGCAAGGCCTTCGGCGGCATGGGCGTGGCGCAGGCCGTGAAGTCCGTGCACGAGGAGATTGCGCCCGCCCTTCGCGGGCTGTCCGCCGCTGACCAGGCAGCGGTGGATCGCCGGCTGATCGAGCTTGACGGCACGGCGCTGAAATCGCGGCTCGGCGGCAATGCCGTGATCGCGGTGTCGATGGCGGTTGCCCACGCGGCGGCAGCATGCGCGGGCGAACCGCTCTGGCGCTATCTCGCGGCCGGGCGGCCGGTCCGCCTGCCGATGCCGATCATCCAGATTTTCGGCGGCGGCGCGCATGCCGGGCGCCGGATCGATCTGCAGGACTTTCTGCTGGTACCGATCGGCGCGACAAGCTTCGACGAGGCGACCGCCATCGCCGCGGAAGTCTATCGCGCGGCCGGCCTGCTCATGGAGGAGCGCGGACTCCTGCGCGGCGTCGCCGATGAAGGCGGCTGGTGGCCGGAATTTTCCTCCAACGAGGAAGCGCTGAGCGAAGCCGTGCGCGCGATCGAGAAAGCGGGCTTCCGGCCCGGCGAGAATGTCTCGCTTGCGATCGACGTCGCCGCCTCGCAGTTCGGACGAAAGGACCGTTACAAGCTCACCGCCGACAAGACCGAGCTGGACACGGCCGGCCTTGTGAAGCGGCTGGCCGAATGGTGCGTGCGCTATCCGATCATATCCGTCGAGGATCCGGTGGCAGAGGACGACCACGACGGCATGCGTGCCTTCACCGCTGCGGTCGGCGAGCGCGTGCAGGTGATCGGCGACGACTATCTCGTGACCTCGGCGGAGCGGGTGACGAAGGCCGCAGCGGCAGGCGCCTGCAATGCGGTGCTGCTGAAGCCGAACCAGATCGGCACGCTGACCGAAACGCTTGCGGCCTCTGATGCGGCACGCCGCGCCGGCTGGCGCACCATCGTCTCCGCCCGCTCCGGCAAGACCGAGGACTTCACCATCGTGCATCTCGCCACGGGCTGGGGCGCGGATCAGCTCAAGGTCGGCTCCTTCGCTCGCTCCGAGCGCATGGCGAAGTGGAACGAGGGCATCCGCATCGAGGAGGCGCTCGGCGCGGCAGCGCGCTTCGCCGGTCGCGATGCGGTCGGCGGCACCGGACGGCGGGTCGCGGCGGAATGAAGGTTCTCCTGCATTATGCCGCAAGCCCGGCCGTGCGGGCGCGCGTCGCGCGCATTCCCGGGCTTCGGGTGGTCGTCGTGGAGGAGCGCGACCGGGACGGATTTCTGCGCGAAATCCCGGACACGGACGTGCTCTGGCATTCGCTGGAACGGGTCACGCCGCAGGTGATCGACGCGGCGCCGAAGCTGAAGCTCGTGCAGAAGATCGGGGTCGGCGTCGATACCATCGCACTCGACGCCTGCAAGGCGCGCGGCATCGCAGTCTGCAACATGCCGGGAACGAACACGCAGGCCGTCGCCGAGATGACGCTCGCGCTCATGTTTGCGGTGCTGCGCCGCATCGTGATGCTGGATACGACAACCCATTCGGACCGCGGCTGGTCGCTGCCGCCCGCATCGCTGGACGGCATCGGCGAGATCGGCGGACGCACGATCGGCCTGATCGGCTATGGCGGCGTGCCGCGCCGGCTCGTGCCGGTGCTGCGCGCGCTCGGCGCGCATGTCATCGTCTGGTCGCGCACCCCGCCGGATGACGGCACGGAAGCTGTCACGCTCGACGACCTGCTGGCGCGCTCCGACATTGTTTCGCTGCACGTTCCGGCGACGCCGCAGACCACGGGCCTGCTCGATGCGGCACGCATCGCGGCGATGAAACGCGGCGCGATCCTGATCAACACCGCACGCGGCGCCCTCGTGGACGAGACCGCGCTTGTCGCGGCGCTCGGGAGCGGACAGCTCGCCGCAGCCGGCCTCGACGTATTCGCGAACGAGCCCGCGAGCGCCGACCGGCCGATCCTGTCGCTGCCGAATGTGGTCGCGACCCCTCATGTCGCATGGGTGTCCGACGAGACCTTCGAACGCAGCTTCGCTGTCGCGACCGAGAATTGCCGGCGGCTCTCCGCCCGCGAGCCGCTCCTCCACCGGATTGTCTGAAATATACCGTCAAAACAAGAAGGATCGAGATTATGAGTGAGCGCAGAATCGGCATCGTCATGAACGGCGTCACGGGCCGCATGGGTCGCAACCAGCACCTGATGAACTCGATCGCGGCGATCCGAAAGGATGGCGGTTTGCCGCTCGCCGACGGCACGCGGCTTGTGCCCGATCCGATCCTGGTCGGGCGCGACAAGGATCGCATCGCGGCCGTCGCCAAGGCTGCGGGGGTGGAGAAGTGGACGACCGATTTCGACGCCGCGCTCGGCGACAAGGATTACGAAATCTACTTCGACGGCGTCACCACGACCGCGCGCGCCGGAAATCTCAAGCGCGCCATCGCCGCGGGGAAGCACATCTATACGGAGAAACCGATCTCGGTCGGATACGAGGAGGCCGAGAGCATCTACCGCGAAGCCAGGGCAAAGAACATCAAGCACGGCGTGGTGGCCGACAAGCTGTGGGCTCCGGGCATGTACAAGCTGCGCCAGCTGGTCAAGTCCGGCTTCTTCGGCAAGGTGCTGATGGTGCGAATCGAGGGCTGCTACTGGGTGTTCGAAGGCGACCTCCAGCCGCCGCAGCGGCCGTCCTGGAATTACAAGAAGGCCGAGGGCGGCGGCATGATCCTCGACATGATGCCGCATTATTTCTACATGCTCGAAGCAATGGGCGGCCGTCCGCTGGATGTCGTCTGTTCCGCCGACACGCTGGTCAAGAAGCGCTGGGACGAGAAGGGCAAGCCCTACAACGCGGACGCGGACGACAGCCTGATGTCGATATCGCGTCTCACGAACGGCGCGATGGCGCAGATCATGAGCTCGTGGTGCGTGCGCGTGCGCACCGAGGACATCATCGTGATGCAGGTGGACGGCACCGACGGCTCGGCGGTCGCCGGCCTCAATCACTGCTACACGCAGCGCCGCGAGAACACGCCCAAGGGCCAGTGGAGCCTCGATGTGGCCGAGCCGCTCGACTTCTATCGCGACTGGCAGAAGGTGCCGGAAGTCGAGCCCTACAAGAATGCCTTCCGCATCCAGTGGGAGCTTTTCCTGAAGCATGTTGTCGAAGGCGGCGACTTTCCCTGGAACCTGCGCGCGGGCGCGCAGGGCGTGCAGTTCGCGGAAGCCGCGGAGAAAAGCTGGAAGGAGCGCCGCTGGATCGATCTGCCCGATCTGAAGGGCTGAGGGGCCGAAGGGTCGCGCCGGTCGGGCCTCCTCGCCCGACCGTTTGACCAATCAAGCAAACGCACTCGCCTGGGGGCGTGACCGGGTGCAGGCGACGGGTCCGATCCCGTTATCCGCGTCCATCGCGCGGCACGCCGACCTTTCCCGGAACCCGCAAGGCGCGTCGAATGACCCGCGTCTGCGGGGACGAATCAGCTATTCTGCCATCATGACACGCAAGGTCATGGCGATTTGCGTCGGTGTCGAAGGCGTGGACGGCTGCGGTGTTGCACTCTCCGTTCAGGAGCATCGCCGCGGATCTGCATGCGAGTATTGCGAACTCGCCTGGACACAGAGGCTCCGAAGCTGGCGAATGGGCGATCGCGACGACGTGCTTGAGGAGATGTTCGGTCTGGATCAGCCGACGGTTGACCGCCCTTCCGGGCCAGGGCGAAGCCGAGCGGGAAAGGCGCGACGCCTGAGCGAGCCTGTGTGACCTGCAGCCATTCGGATCAGTTCTCAAGCGGCAGCCAGCGGATTTTCCGGCACTTGCCTTGAAACGGCTGCTGCCCCGCCGGACATTTCAGGTCCGTCCGGCCGTCCGTTCGCGGATACTGGTATTGCGGATTCGCGGCATATGGAAATTCCGGCATTGGCTGGCGTTCGGTCCTGCTCCGCTTTTCGGCTGCGAAGCCGTCTGTTGCTCCCGGTACCAGCCACGTGATCGCGAGAAGAAGATGGAGCCTGCGCCCCGATGTGATCGCGATCCGGAATTGTCCGTCTTGAAACAGGGGTGAACCGAGGCAGCGTTTCGCCATCCGGGGCGCTCGTCCAAATCGGCATTGCTCATCACATCATATCGCAATATCCGACAAATCTTTGCAGATCCGGAATTCGATTTGAGTCAGATTTTCGCGGCAATCAAAGGCATCGCTTCGGCGCTGAAATCATTGAAGAATGGTGGCCGATCTCCGGCTTTGCCGCCACGCGGTCCGGGAGCGCTCTCACTGAGAATTCGGCGCTTGCACCGGCAGGCATCCGCGACTCGCACCTGGCTCGCAAGTGTCTTATGAATGTATTCGCGTGTTGATATTCATCAATTTCCGGCGACCGGACATACTTCAAATGAATAAGGATATGTCGAATTCGACACCCGCACGCCAAGAAGTGCTCGTCGATCTTGCCCTGCAAGGCGGCGGCTCGCATGGCGCGTTCGCCTGGGGCGTGCTCGACCGCCTGCTCGAAGAATCCTGGCTCAAGATCGAAGGCGTATCCGGCACATCGGCCGGCGCGATGAATGCGGCGCTGCTGGCCGACGGCTTTGCAGCCGGCGGCGCGGAAGGCGCACGCAAGGCGCTCGATACCTATTGGCGCCACGTATCCGAGGCCGCGCGCTTCAGCCCGTTCCAGCGCGGCCCCCTCGATCGACTGCTCGGCCGCTGGTCGCTGGACAATTCTCCCGTGTTCGTGTTCATGGACATGATGTCGCGCCTTTATTCGCCCTACGATCTCAATCCGGGCGGGTTCAATGCGCTGGCGCCCATTCTGGCGAGGCAGATCGATTTCGAGCGGCTGCGACAATCGCCCATCAAGGTGTTCATCACCGCCACGAATGTTCGAACCGGACGTCCCCGCATCTTTCGCAATGCGGAAATCACGCCCGATGTGCTGATGGCATCGGCCTGCCTGCCGACTCTGTTTCAGGCTGTAGAGATCGACGGCGAGAGCTATTGGGATGGCGGCTATTCGGGCAACCCGACGATGGCGCCCCTGGTCAACGAGCTCGACTCCGACGACACCATCCTGATCCCGATCAATCCGGTCGACCGGCCCGGCACGCCGAAATCCGCCCACGATATTCTCAATCGTCTGAACGAGGTGTCGTTCAATGCGGTGCTGATCAAGGAGTTGAAGATGATGGCGCTGCTGCGTCGGGTGGCCGATGTCAGCACGGGCGAAGGCGCGCAATGGGGCAGGATGCGCGTTCACATGGTTCGAAACAGAATCATGGACAAGCTCGCCGCATCCTCGAAGCTGAACGCGGAATGGGACTTCCTCAGCATGCTGCGCGAGGAGGGCCGCAAGGCGGCGGAGGAGTTTCTCGTCGAGAACGGCGACGATATCGGCAAGCGCTCCACTCTAGACATCGACCAACTGATCGCGGAGATGAAGTGATCACAGGCCTTCTCGGCATTCTGGTCGCGCTCGGCTTCCTGATCGCCTTCGCATATCGCGGATGGAGCGTGCTCCTGCTCGCGCCGGCTTCGGCGCTGATCGCTGCCTTGTTTGCGCGAGAGCCGCTGCTGGCGCACTGGACGCAGACCTTCATGGGCAGCGCGGCGCAATTCATCGCGCAGTTCTTTCCGATTTTCCTGCTTGGCGCTATGTTCGGAAAGCTCATGGACGATTCCGGATCGGTGCAGGCCATTGCGCGCGGCATGACCGAGAAACTCGGCACCGGACGGGTCGTGCTGGCCGTGGTTCTCGCCGGCGCGATCGTCACCTATGGCGGCGTGAATGTGTTCGTCGCCTTCTTCGTCCTTGGCCCGATGGCGATCACGCTGTTTCAGGCGGCCGACATTCCGCGCCGCCTGATGCCGGCGGCCATTGCGCTCGGCAGCATGACCTTTACGATGACTGCCCTGCCCGGCACGCCGGCGGTGCAGAACGCGATCCCGATGCCGTTTTTCGGGACCACGCCGTTCGCGGCGCCGGGGCTTGGCATGATCGGTGCTGCCGTGATGCTGGCCTTCGGGTTGTGGTGGCTCGCGCGCGCGGAGAGCGCCGCGCGGCGAAAGGGAGAAGGATTTGCCGGCCTGGGCGCGCAGGACGCTGCGGCGCGGTCGATCGCGGATGACCCGTTTCTGCGCGAGCGCGCAACCGCCTCGCACGAATTCGACACCGCCGAGCTGAGCCACGGCAGGCAGAGCGAAACCATGCCCTCGCCCCTCATTGCCGCTATCCCGCTTGTCGTCGTGGTGCTGGTCAATCTCCTGATGTCCTTCGTCGTGCTGCCCCGGATGGATTTCTCGTTTCTCGCCGACGAGCGCTGGGGCGGAACGTCGCTGTCCGGCGTGGCAGGCGTGTGGTCGGTGGCCGTGGCGCTTCTGGCCGGCGTGATTGCGCTGCTGGTTCTCAATTTTCGCAGGCTGCCCGCAATCCGCGAGAGCATGGATGCCGGCGCCAATGCATCGGTGCTGCCGCTTGTCACGGTTGCAAGCCTGGTCGGGTTCGGCGCCGTGGTAGCCGCCCTCCCCGCCTTTGCGATGGTGCGCGAATGGGTGCTGTCGATCGGCGGCGGGCCGCTTGTCTCGCTCGCCGTCGCGACCAACATCCTCGCCGCGCTCACCGGCTCCGCGTCGGGCGGCCTTTCCATCGCGCTCGACGCGCTGGGCGAAACCTATATGCGGCTTGCCGCGGAGAACGGCATCGATCCGGCCCTTCTGCACCGCGTCGCGGTCATCGGCGCCGGCACCCTCGATTCCCTTCCGCATAACGGCGCCGTAGTGACCCTGCTTGCGGTCTGCGGCTCCAATCATCGCGAGAGCTATTTCGACATGGTGATGGTCGCGATCGTCAGTGCCATTATTGCGCTCGCCGTCGTGATCCTGCTCGGCTCGATGTTCGGGTCCTTTTGATGCAGCGCAAAATGAAGAGAAACATGACGACAGCGCTGTCGGCCCTTCACGGACGTGACGGCCGAGTCTTGGCGCTTCCATCTTTTTTTGCCACGATTACCGTGCGGATTGGAATTGTCTTCCGGGAGAATTGAAGCATGCGACTGGTGGGGCATTTCCGAAAGGCGATACGCAAGGCGTCCGACGCAGCGCTGCTGCTGCTCGTACTTCCCTCCCTGCTCGGGGCCTGCTCCCGCGAGGAGGAAAAGTTCGAACCGGAAATCCGCCCCGTGCGCGCGTTGAAGGTCGAGCGGCGCGACACCGGAATTCCGGTAACGCTGACCGGGCGCATCGCCGCGGAAGACGAGGTGTCGCTTGCCTTCCGCATTTCAGGCCGCATGACGAGAATGGATGCCAATGTCGGCGATCGGCTGACGCCCGGTCAGGTGATCGCGCAGCTCGATCCGGTGAACGAGCAGAATGCGCTGCGCACCGCGCAGGCCAATCTCACCGCCGCGCAAGGGCAGTTGACGCAGGCGCGCAATCATTTCGAACGGCAGGACACGCTCCTCAAACAGGGCTGGACCACGCGGGTCAATCACGACCAGGCGGTGCAGGCCCTGCAGACTGCGGAATCTCAGGTCGAGGCCGCCGAAGCGCAGTTGAAGACGGCGCGGGACCTCGTCGGCTTCACCGAATTGAAGGCCGACGCGCCGGGCGTGGTCACCGCGATCGGGCCCCGCGCCGGCGAAGTGGTGCAGGTCGGGCAGATGATCGTGCGCGTCGCCCGCAAGGACGGCCGCGACGCGGTCTTCGACGTGCCTGCGCAGCTCATCCGCGCGGCACCCAGCGACCCGGCGATTACCGTATCGCTGAGCGACGATCCCAGGGTGACCGCGCGCGGCCGCGTGCGCGAGGTGGCGCCGCAGGCCAATCCGGTGACCCGCACCTTCGAGGTCAAGGTTGGCCTGACCGACCCGCCGGAGGCCATGCGGCTGGGCGCGACGGTGGTCGGGCGCATGGAACTGGACGCCGTCTCCGTATTCGAGATCCCGGCCAGCGCGCTGACACGCTCCAACCAGCAGCCCTCGGTCTGGGTTGTCGACCCGGCAAAGAACACGGTCTCGTTGCGCCATGTCGACGTGGTGCGCTTCGACCAGAACCAGGTCTCGATCGGTTACGGGCTCGAGAACGGCGACATCATCGTCACGGCCGGCGTGCAGGCGTTGCATCCCGGCCAGCAGGTGCGCCTGCTCGGAACGAGCGCACGATGAGCTTCAATCTTTCCGAGTGGGCGCTCAAGAACCGCTCGATCACCATCTACCTGATGATCGTCGCGGTGCTCGCCGGCCTCGCCTCCTATTACCGGCTGGGCCGGGCGGAGGATCCGACCTTCATCATCAAGACGATGGTCGTCCAGGCGGCCTGGCCTGGCGCGACCGTCGAGGAGACGCTGAAGCAGGTCACCGAGCGGCTCGAACGCAAGCTGCAGGAGACGCCGCATCTCGATTACCTGCGCAGCTTCACGCGCGCGGGCGTCACCACCATCTTCGTCAATCTGCAAGGCTCCACGACCGCCGAACAGGTGTCCGATGTCTGGTACCATGTCCGCAAGAGCATCGGCGACATTCGCGGCACTCTGCCGGCGGGCATAATCGGTCCCGGCTTCAACGACGATTTCGGCGACACCTTCGGCATCATCTACGGTTTCACCGCCGACGGATTCACGCATCGCGAATTGCGCGACTATGTCGAGAAGATCAGATCCGAGCTATTGCACGTGCCGGACGTGTCGAAGATCGAGATCCTCGGCGCGCAGGACGAGCGCATCTTCGTCGAGTTCTCCAACAAGGACCTCGCCAATCTCGGCCTCGACCGGTCGACGCTGATCGGCGCGCTGCAGGCGCAGAACGTGGTGCAGCCGGCGGGCGCCGTGCAGACGGAAATCGAGACCCTGCAGATTCGCGTCTCCGGTGCGTTCCAGTCGGAGCAGGATGTCCGCAACATCAACTTCGTGGTGGGCGGCCGCATGCTGCGCCTGAGCGACATCGCCAATGTGCGGCGCGGCTATGCCGATCCGCCGCAGCCGATGTTCCGCGTCAATGCCGAGCCTGCCATCGGGCTTGCGATCGCCATGCGCGAGGGCGGCGACATCCTCGCCCTCGGGAAAAATCTCAAGAAAGCGATGGCGCGGCTCAGCGCCGATCTGCCGATCGGGATCGAGCCGAAACTCGTCGCCGACCAGGCGGTGACGGTCGAGACCGCGATCTCGGAATTCATGGCGTCGCTCTGGCAGGCGGTAGCGATCATCCTGGGGGTCAGCTTCATCAGCCTCGGCGTGCGCCCCGGTCTCGTGATCGCGACTGCGATCCCGCTGACGCTTGCGGTCGTGTTCTCCGTCATGGAGATCGTCAATATCGACATGCAGCGCATCTCGCTCGGGGCGCTGATCATCGCGCTCGCCCTGATGGTCGACGACGCCATGACCACGACCGATGCGATGCTGACACGGCTGGCGCAGGGCGACAGCAAGATAGAGGCCGCAACCTTCGCGTTCCGCACCTATGCCTTCGCGATGCTGGCAGGCACCCTCGTGACCATCGCGGGCTTCGTGCCGGTCGGTTTCGCGGCGAGCTCGGCGGGCGAATATACCTTCTCGCTGTTTGCGGTCGTCGCCATCGCCCTGATCGTGTCCTGGTTCGTCGCGGTGATTTTCGCACCGCTGCTCGGCGTCGCGATCCTCTCGCCGCCGAAGCCCGGGAAAGTCTCCGAGCCGGGCCTTGTCTTCCGCGCCTACAAGGCGTTCCTGACGGGGGCCATCCGGTTGCGCTGGCTGACGATCGCCGTGACGATCGGGATGTTCGTCGCCTCGTTTCTGGCCATGCCCTTGATACCCCGCCAATTCTTCCCTTCGTCCGACCGTCCGGAACTGCTTGTCGATCTCAGCCTGCCGCAGAATGCATCGATCTATGCGACCGAAGACCTCGCCAGGCGCTTCGATGCGGCGCTGAAGGACGACAGCGACATCGCGCGCTGGAGCACCTATGTCGGGCGCGGCGCCATCCGCTTCTATCTCCCGCTCAATGTGCAATTGCCGAACAACTTCTTCGCGCAGGCCGTGCTGGTGGCGAAGGATGTGGAGGCACGCGACCGCCTGAAGGTGAGGCTGGAAAAGCTCCTTGCCGACCAGTTTCCAAGCGTGGTCGCGCGCGTCTATCCGCTCGAGCTCGGACCGCCGGTCGGCTGGCCGGTGCAGTACCGCGTCACCGGACCCGACATGTCCAGGGTTCGCGAATATTCGCTGCAGCTCGGCGAGCTGGTCGCCAGGAATCCGCAGGCCGTCAACATCAACTACGACTGGATGGAGCCGGCGCGGCAGCTTCGCATCCGCATCGACCAGGACGAGGCGAGGCTCCTCGGCCTGAGCTCGCAGGCGCTCGCCAATACGCTCAACACGGTGATCTCGGGCGTCTCGATCACGCAGGTGCGCGATGACATCTATCTCGTCGACGTGATCGTTCGCGCGACCGACGAGCAGCGCGTGTCGATTTCGACCCTGCGCAACACCGCCATTCCCCTGCCCGGCGGCCGGACCGTGCCGCTCAGCCAGTTCGCGACCTTCGAATATGAGCAGGAATATCCGCTGGTGTGGCGGCGCGACCGGCTTCCGACGCTGACCGTGCATGCCGACCTGCGCCCGGGCATCCTGCCGGACACCGTTGTCTCCGCGCTTGCTCCGGAGATCGAGGCATTCTCGAAATCGCTCCCCGCAGGCTACCGTGTCGATGTCGGCGGCACGGTCGAGGAAAGCGCGAAATCGCAGGCCTCGGTCATTGCGGTGCTGCCCGCGATGCTGCTCATAATGTTCACGGTGCTGATCTTCCAGCTCCGGAGCTTCCAGAAGCTTATCATCGTCCTCAGCGTCGGCCCGCTGGGGCTGATCGGCGTGGTGCTTGCACTTCTCGCCTTCAACCGCCCGCTCGGCTTCGTCGCGATTCTCGGCACACTCGCGCTGCTCGGCATGATCACAAAGAACGCGGTGATTCTGCTCGGCCAGATCGACGCCGAGCGGGAGGCCGGCAAGGACATCCTCAACGCCGTGCTCGATGCCTCGAGCGCCCGCTTCCGCCCCATCATGCTGACGGCCATCTCGACCGTGCTCGGCATGATCCCGATCGCGCCCACCGTGTTCTGGGGGCCGATGGCGTTCGCGATCATGGGCGGCCTGCTGGTGGCAACGATCCTGACGCTCGTCTTCCTGCCGACGCTCTACGTCACCTGGTTCAGCCTCACCGAGAAGAGGCCTGATGCGCCGGCCCCGAAACCGGCATGAGATCGCCATGCGCCATGCCGCCACCGCATTCCTGATAATGCTGTCGACCGCCACGGCGTTGCTCGTCATCGCTCCGGCGAGCAGCGATGCGCAGGTCTCCGCGAGACAGCGCGTCGACCAGCGGCCGCTCGTGCCGCGCGCCCAGGCGCGGCGCGAGGCCGACCGTTCCAGCGCGCAGGTCTATGTGCCGGGCCACTGGGCATGGGACCGGCGCCGAAACCAGTATTCTTGGGTTGCCGGCCGCTGGGAGCGATACGATCGCAAGCATGCCTTCGTGGGTGCCGGCTGGACCTTCCGCAACGGGCAATGGACCTTCGGCCCCTCACGCTGAGCGACCCCTGGCCGCTCGCATGCGCAAGGCTGCCTGCTTTCGCAGGAAGCCGTCGCGTTGATTTTGTACGCTGCGAGACCTAACGTCTGCCCGATCGTGGCGCGCCGCGGAGGCTTGGCTGACATATGGCACCGAACACTCGCGCAAGGCGGTCCGCGTCGTTCGTCGGCCTCTGGCTGCTTCTGACCCTCATCTGGTTTGCCGCCAGCTCGTCGCTGGCAATCGAGTCGATCATCACCGGCGCGGCCATTGCCGCAGTGCTGGCCCATCTGTTCGTACGACGCTTTCCGGCATGGACCGATGTCCGCCTGTCGCCCGAGCGCCTGATTCCCTTCTTTCGATATACCGGCGTATTTCTCGTCGAGATGGTGCGCGCCAATCTCAACATGCTGCGGTATGTCTATGCACCGCGCATCGACATCAATCCGGGTATCGTCGAGGTCAGGACGCGGCTTAAAACTCCCGTCGGCCGGCTCGCGCTCGCCAGCTCCATTGCACTCACCCCGGGATCGCTGGTGGTCGGTCTGGAAGGCGACACACTGACGGTGCACTGGCTCGACGTGAAGACGACCGACGCCGAGGAAGCGACGCGCCTGATCGTCGGACCGTTCGAAACCGAACTGGAGAAAGCCTTTGGCTGATACGATCCTCCTCCTTGCAGGCGTCCTGATCTTCCTTGCCATCGTGTTCGCGGTCACTCGCCTGATCCTCGGACGCACGATCGTGGATCGCGTTGCCGCCGTCGACCTCCTGACCGTCATCTCGATCTCGATGATCGCTCTCTACGCGCACATTGCCGACCGCTTCATCTACCTCGACGTGGCCCTCGTGTATGGTGTGCTCAGTTTCCTCGCAGTTGTCGCAACGGCGCGCTATCTGGAGCGGGGGCTGTAAGCCATGCTCGAAATGCTCGTCGTCCTGCTGTGCGGCAGCATCATCGCGAGCGCAGCTCTCGCGGTCCGCCTCGACAGCGTTCTTGCTGCGGCGGTGAGCGGCGGGCTCGCGACGCTTTTCGCCGCGGTCTGCTATGTACTGCTCGGCGCGCCTGACGTCGCAATGACCGAGGCATCCATAGGTTCCGGCCTGTCGACGCTCATCCTGCTCTATGCCATCCGCAGGACGACAGAGGCGAAGGAGTAAGCCATGAGCGAAGTGGCCGGAAGCATTCTCGTCCTGATCGGCGCATTCTTCCACTTCTCGGCCGGGCTTGGCATGCTGCGCATGCCGGATGCCTTCACGCGCATGCAGGCCGGCACCAAGGCGTCGACGCTCGGCAACGCGCTCATTCTGATCGGCATTGCCTTCTATCACCCTGGCTGGAGCCTCAAGCTCCTGATCCTGATCTATTTCGTGTTCATGACGAACCCGGTTTCGTCGCACGCGCTGGCGCGGGCGGCGCGCGCCATCCGCATCCCGATGGCCGGCCCCCCACCGCAGGCGCTTGCAAGCGCGCCCGCGGCAGCCCGAGACGGCGCATGATGCAGCGTCTGCCGTCCGCGATCGCTGTCCTCCTGCTGGCGCTCATCTTTGCGACCATCGCGATCGGCCATGCCGAACAGACGGTCCTGCGGCCGCTTGCGGAAAGCTATGTCCGGCTGGTGCCGCACGAACTCGGCGCGCCCAACGTGATCACCGGCATTCTCCTCACCTACCGCGCCTTCGACACGCTCGGCGAGGTCGCGGTGCTGTTCATGGTCGCAGCCGGCGTGGGTCTCGTGCTCAAGGAACCCGGCAAGGCCGGCGCGCGGTCCGCCTCAGATTCGGAAGCGGCGCAACCGGCATCCGAGATCGTGCGAACCGCCGCCCAGATTTTGGTGCCGCTCATTGCGATCTTTGCAGCCTATATCATCATGAACGGTCACATCTCCGCGGGTGGCGGGTTTCAGGGCGGGGCGGTCATCGCGTCGGCCGTGTTGCTGATGCTGCTCGCCGACCCGTCGCACAAGCTCAACTCCGTCTTTCTCAGCGTCACGGAATCCCTGGCGGGCGTCCTGTTCGTGCTCGTCGGCATTGCCGGCCTCATCTTCGCGGGCGGATTCCTCGACAACAGGGTCCTGCCGCTCGGCCAGTTCGGCGCGTTCTTCAGCGCCGGCGCGATTCCGTTATTGTCGGTCCTGTTGGGCGTCAAGGTCGGCTGCGAGCTGAGCGTGATCCTCGACCGCTTTCGAGCCTGACCCGAAGGCGGAGCGGAGCATGACGTCCACCGTCGTCCTGTCCACCGGACTCGTTGTCATGCTGATCGGCCTGTGGGGCGTGCTTGCGCATCGCAATATCCTGCGCATCATCATTTCACTTTCGCTGATCGGTACCGGAACGCATATCCTGATCGTGGCGATCGGCTATGTGCGCAACGGCACGGCGCCGATCATCGACCGCGCGCTGACCGTCGCCGAGGCGCCCGCCCGCGCGGTGGATCCGGTGCCGTCGGCGCTGGTCGTGACCGCCATCGTGATCGGTCTCGCGGTGACGGCCATTCTCCTTGCCTATGCCATCCGCCTGTACGAATCGAAGAAGACGCTTTCGATCGACGCCTTCAGGGATTCGAAATGGTAGACGCGCTGCTCCACCCGCTGAACATCTTCATCATCGGGCTGGGTGGCGCCTTTCTGATTCCGCTGCTTTACAGGCTTGGAAGGGCCGCCATTGCCGCTGGCGTCGTTCTCGCACTCGCGGCCATGACGCTGCTTTCGGGCGTTGCGCTCTGGCGGCTGTCGCACGGCGCGGCGCCGATCGAAATCCTTACCGGCGGCGCCAGGCCGCCGCTCGCGATCAACCTCCGGCTCGGTCTGCCGGAAGCGATCTTCGCCTTCGGCGTCAACCTTTTCGCTCTGCTTGGCGTGCCTTACATCCTGCGCGAGAAATACGGCACGATCCTGCTCTACCTTCTGATCGTGATGGGCATCCAGGGCATGGTGATGACCCGCGATCTGTTCAATCTCTTCGTGTTTCTCGAGATCGTCTCGATCGCCACATACGGGCTGCTCAGTCTCCGGGACACGCCTGCGGCCCTGTCGGCGACCTTCAAATACCTCACGGCGACCGTCCTGGCGTCGAGCTTTTTCCTGCTTGGCACGATGCTGATCTATGCCGTGACAGGGCTGCTCAATATCGACGATCTGATCGCAAGCCGCGCATCCATCGCCGGCCCGATCGGCTTCGCCGGCTTGATCTTCGTTCTGGCCTGCCTGCTTCTGGAGCTGAAGCCCTTTCCGGCGAACGGATGGGGACTCGATGTCTACGAGACCGCGCGCAGCGATGTGGCGGCCATGATCTCGGGCGGAGTGTCGGCGGGCGTGTTCTTCGCGCTGCTGAAGCTGCTGCCGCTGTTCGAGAGCCAGCTCACGCTGATCGCCACTCTGGGCGCGATCACGTTTGTTTGCTCCAATCTGATCGGGCTTCGCCAGACCAGGACGCAGCGCCTGCTCGGCTATTCGTCGATCGGCCAGATGGCGCTGTTGACCCTGGCCGCATCCCTGCTCCACGGCCCCGGCGCAGAACGCATGACGCTGCTGGTGATCGGCGGGTTGTTCGTCAATCATCTGTTCGCCAAGGTCGGGCTGTTCTGGCTCGCGGGCCATGTCGGCGAGGCAAGATTGCGGGACTGGCCGGCGCTGGCCGGACGTCCGGGCGCGATCGCTGTTTTCGGCATTCTGATCGCCGCGATATCGGGCCTGCCGCCCTTCCCCGGCTTCTTCGCGAAGTGGCAACTCGTGATGACGCTGGCGTCGGACGGGCGCCTCGCCTGGATCGCCGTTATTCTGGTCGGATCGCTGCTCGAGGCGGCGTACATGTTCCGCTGGTTTGGTCGCTCCGTGCACGGCACGGCCGAAGCGCAAACCTCTGCAAAAGGTCCGGTCGGGTTGCTGCCGATCTGGGGCATGGCGATCCTGCTCGTCGCCGGCGGATGCATCAGCGGCAGTCTCGCGGGGCTTGCTTCGCCCTGGATCGTTGCGCCGCTCGCCGCCGGCGCGGCCCTTTGCCTGCTCTGGAATCTGCCCGCGCGCATTCAAGGGATTATTGCGCTCGCCATTGTTCTGGTCGGAGGACTCTGGCTGGTCCGGGACCTGTCCGGCCTGAACCGGCTGTTCGCCGTCATCCTGCTCGCGGGCGGCCTCGTGGTCTCGATCGGCTGCCTGTACCGGGCGGACCCGCGCCCGGGCTTCTATCCGCTGCTCGCCGTGATGCTGCTGTCGCTGCCTGCGCTCCCGCGCACAACGACGAATCTCGAGTTTTTCTTCGTCTGGGAATTGATCACGCTCTCCTCGTATTTTCTGATCCTGCTTCGGCGCGAGGCAAGGCCATACGCGCTCCGCTACCTGCTTTTCTCGCTCGTCGCAGCGTTCTTTCTTCTCGCGGGGTTCGCGATGATGCAGGCGCTGACCGGGATTTCATCGCTTGCGGCATTTCGCGCCGCGGGCCCCGACGCCGCGCCGGTCTTCATCCTGCTGGCGATCGGATTTCTGATCAAAGCGGGCGCCGTCGGCGTCCATGTCTGGCTGCCGGGCGCCTATGCGGAAGCGGATGACGATGTCTCCGCCTTGCTGTCGGCGGTCATCAGCAAGGCGGCGATATTCGGTCTGCTGGTCGGGACCTATGTCGCCATCCGCTCCGAATTGGGCCTGGACCTTGCCCGGCTTCTCGGCTGGATCGGAATGCTCACCACGCTTGTGGCCGCGATGCTGGCGGTGCGCCAGGACGACATCAAGCGCATGCTGGCCTATTCGAGCATGAGCCAGCTCGGCTACATCGTTGCGGCCATCGCGCTGATGAGCCATCTCGGCTGGGTCACGGCGCTCTATCTCGTCGCCAATCACCTCATGGTGAAAGGCATCCTGTTCCTTGCGGCCGCCGTCATCATCCTGCGCACCGGCACACGCATGCTGTCCGGTCTCGGGGGGCTCGCGCGCCCGATGCCGCTGACTTTCGCGGCTGCCGCCATCGCCATCGTTGCGATGTCCGGGCTCCCGCCCCTGGCGGGCTTTGGCGGCAAATGGCTGCTTCTGAGCGCCATGATCGAGAAGGGCTGGTACGGACCCGCTCTGATGACTCTGCTCGCGACCTTTGTCGGCCTGATCTACATGGCGCGCTTCATGCAGACGATTTTCTTCGGCGCGCGCGGCGCGGCGACCGCCACTGCCGGAGAAGCGCCGATCGCGATTCTGGTCTCTCAGTATCTGCTGATCGCCGGCATCCTGATCATGTCGTTCTTCCCGATACTCCTGATCGAGCCGGTCTCGAAGGCGATCGACCCGCAATTCGCCTCGACGCTCGTCTGGCAGGGAATGTCCCTCGAATTGATCTACGCAACCTGGAATCCCGTCCCGACCATGACATTCGCGGTGGCCGTCTCGATACTGCTGCTGGGATTGTTCCTGCTGATGCAGCGCTCCGGCCATGTCGGCATGGGCGCAAGGGGGACAAGCTTCTACGAGTTCTCCGGTTCGATATTTGCGGCGCTCACGCCGCCTCTGGCCATCCGGTTTTGGGGCGACGTGTCGGCCGCCACCGCCTCCGCCGCAGAGCGGGCCCGCAAGCTCTATACGGGCAACGGGCAGACCTACAATCTCTATGTCCTCTATTATGTACTGGTCCTGTACGCCTTCGGTGGCGGCGTTCGTCTGATCTGGACGGGGATTCCGTAGAGCCGCACGGCCGCCCATGCGGCGCTCCAGCCCGGACCTTGGCCAGACCCGATTTAGTATCGGCTCTCAACGAAGGTTCTTTTCCTCAATGGTCTCTGATCGTCGTAGGCATTCTTGTCGACGCGCGCGGGCAGCTTCACATTCCGGCGCTTCGGCTTCTTGTAGGGGATGGTCTTGAGCAAGTGCGAAATGCAATTCAGACGACCCCGCCGCTTGTCGTCCGTGCGGACGAGAACCCAGGGCGCATGCTTCGTGTCGGTGGCGTCCAGCATCGCGTCGCGCGCCCTGGAATAGTCGTACCAGCGGCTGTAGGATTCCACATCCATCGGGCTGAGCTTCCATTGCCGCAGCGGGTCCTCCACGCGCGCGGCAAACCGCCTTTCCTGCTCTTCCATGCCGACTTCGAGCCAGACCTTGATCAGCATGATTCCGGCATCGACGATATATCGCTCGATCTCCGGACAAAGCCTGAGGAAATTCCGGTAGCGGCCCTTGTCGACAAAGCCCATGACCCATTCGACACCGGCGCGGTTATACCAGCTCCGATCGAAGATCACGATTTCGCCGGCGGCGGGAAACTGCTCGACATACCGCTGCATGAACATTTGAGTCTTCTGGCGGTCCGAGGGAGCCGGCAATGCCACGACGCGAAACACTCGCGGCGACACGCGCTCGGTGATGGCCTTGATGGTTCCGCCCTTCCCGGCCGCATCTCGACCCTCGAACACGATGATGATCCTGGCGCCCGTGGCCTTCACCCATTCCTGCAGGTGACAGAGCTCCACCTGAAGCTTCTGAAGCTCCTTCTCGTAGATCGAGCGCTTCATCTTTCCGCTCTTGTTGTTCTTGGTCTCCTCTCGGTCAGCCTTTCCGGACTTGTCGTCCTTGTCGCGCGCCTGCTTGTGCCTGGTCATCGGACCCTCCCGGACACGCATCGTCAGCGCCACATCAGGGTGAGGCTGATATCTCCCGGCATCCCGTCCGGCCAGTCCGCGACCTGGAACTTGATGCGATAGCCGCGCGGTTCCAGGTGCTTTCTCCAGAACTGATAGAGCTCCCTTGGCAAGCCCGTCAGCGTATCTTCCCATCCGGGCTCCTGCTGATTGACGGCCCTGCCCTTGTCGGTGAACAGCTTGTTTGAAAATCGCCCGACCTCGACCTCCGTGAGGCCGTTGCTGACGGCCCGGTTGATGATCGCCGCGGCTCGCCGCATTCTTTCTTCATCGCTGACGCCGGAAGGCTTGGCAAGCTTCTCCAGCAGTTCGTTCTTCTCGGCCTCGGCGGCCTTGCGCTTGCGTGCATATTCCGCGGCCTTCTCAGCCTCCATTTCCGCGCTTCTCTTCAGGCAATCTTTCGCAGTGGGAAGAATGTCGTCGATGCTGCTTGCCAAGGGTCCCTCCTTCGATTTCGCCCGGCGGCTCTCTCAGTCGATAATGTGATAGCCGCCATCGACATACAGAACCTGTCCGGTAATGAGCCTTGCGGCATCGTGCGCCAGGAAGGCGGTCGCAACTCCGACGTCGTCGATGCTGACGAGGCTGCGGGCCGGCGCCTTCTCCTTGGCCTTTTCGAGCAATTCGTCGAACTCGGGAATGCCCGAGGCAGCGCGGGTCGCAAGCGGACCCGGCGAAATGGCGTGAACGCGGATTCCCTTGGGGCCGAGCTCGGCTGCGAGATAGCGTACCGAGCACTCCAGCGCCGCCTTCGCGACACCCATGATATTGTAGTTCTTCACCACGCGCTCGCTGCCGTAATAGCTCATGGCGAACATGCTGCCGCCGTTCTTCATCAGCGGCTCGGCAAAGCGGGCCATGTGCAGGAACGACCAGCACGAGACTTCCATCGTGGCCGAAAATCCTTCGCGGGAGACATCGATCACGCGGCCATGCAGCGCATCCCGGGGCGAGAAGGCGATCGAGTGGATCAGGAAGTCCATCTCGCCCCACTCATTCCCGATCCGCTCGAACACCGCGTCCGTCTGGCCCGGCACCCGGACATCGAGCGGCATGAAGATCGACGCCTGCGCCTCCTTCGCCAACGGTTCGACGAAGGGCTTTGCCTTCTCGTTCAGGTACGTGATCGCGAGCTCGGCACCCAGCGCGCGGAAGGCGCGGGCGCACCCCCAGGCGATCGAATGCTCGTTGGCGACTCCGACGATAAGCCCTTTCTTGCCTTCCAGCAGCGCTGCCCTGGCGACCGGAATCGTCATGCCGTCCTCATCAGCCCGGAGCCGACGGATGGCGTCCGCGTAATCAGCGACAAGGTGTGCTTGGCTATCATGAGTTCCTCGTTGGTCGGAACGACGTATAGCCGAAGTCGGCCCTCGCCCCGCGATATGCAGACCTCGCTCCTCGCATTGGCCTGCTCGTCAATTTCCGCGCCGAGCCAGGCGAGCTTCTCCGCGATGCGCGAGCGCATCTCCGCCGAGCGTTCGCCGATGCCGGCCGTGAACACGAAGCCGTCAATTCCTCCGAGCGCGGCCGCCAACATGCCGGCGAAAAGGCCGATACGATACACGAAATAGTTCAGGGCTAGTGCCGCACCCGGCTCGGTGCTCTTGAGCAATTCGCGAACGTCGTTGCTTATGCCGGACAGGCCTTTCAGCCCGCATTCCCCGTACAGGAATGTCTGAATCCTCTGAGGGCTCATGCCCTTTTCGGTCAGAAGATAAAGAACAATTCCGGGGTCGAGCTGGCCGGGCCGCGTGCCCATCGGCAGGCCGTCAAGAGCCGTGAATCCCATGGAGCTCTCGACACTGCGGCCGTTCCGGATGGCGCACATGGAAGCGCCGCTCCCGAGATGCGCGACGACGATACGTCCGTCGGCCCGATCCGGCGCCACCTCGTGCAGCTTCTCTGCGACATATTCATAAGACAACCCGTGAAATCCGTAACGCCTCACACCCTCGATATAGAGGCCCTCCGGGATCGCATAGCGGTCCGCAAGCGGGCCATGACCGCGATGGAACGCGGTATCGAAACAGGCCACTTGCGGCATCCTCGGCAAGCGTTCCAGCAGTATCCTGATGGGTGCGAGATTGTTCGGCTGATGGAGCGGAGCGAGGTTCACGTAGCGCTCGAGATCGTGCAGCACCTTGTCATTCACAAGAACGGGACGATCGTAGTCCGGTCCGCCGTGAACGACCCTGTGCCCGATCGCAAGAAAGTTCAGGCTCTGCTCGCTCTGAAGCCACGCTCCCGCGGTTCGCATGGCGGTCGCCACGTCCGGCACCTCGCCAGCTTCGTAGTTCCGCTCCACCAGCACCTCACTCGACGGTCCGGTTGCCACAAGTTTCGGGCGCACGCCGATGCCGTCGATCTGGCCGCTTATCGCCTGTTGCAAAGACTGCGGCCCCGTGACCTCGAACACGCGAAACTTGACGCTGGACGATCCGGCGTTGACGACAAGAATCCTGTCCATAGCGTTCATGCGCGCGGCAGCGCCGTGCTGCGCCGCCGTGCATTGGCAAAGAGAGATGCGATGGCGCACGACGCCATGCGCGTGCGCACCGAGTCCGCCCGCGACGTCAGGATGATGGGCACCCGCGCGCCCAGCACGAGGCCCGCGGCATCGGCATGCGACAGGAAGATAAGATTCTTTGCCAGCATGTTGCCGGCCTCGAGATTCGGCACGACGAGAATCTGCGCGTGCCCGGCGACCGGGGATGTGATTCCCTTGATCCGGGCGGCCTCCGGGTCGATGGCGTTGTCGAAGGCAAGCGGCCCGTCCAGAATGCCGCGGGTGATCTGACCGCGATCGGCCATCTTGCACAGGGCGGCGGCCTCGATGGTCGAGGGAATCTT
This sequence comes from Pseudorhodoplanes sp., assembly GCA_013388965.1. Classification (GTDB taxonomy): domain Bacteria; phylum Pseudomonadota; class Alphaproteobacteria; order Rhizobiales; family Xanthobacteraceae; genus Pseudorhodoplanes. The sequence goes on from JACAEG010000006.1 coordinate 38,161, forward strand.
CGATGTGACGGTCTCGACGGCCGACAGGATGGCCACGCGCGGCGTACCGAGACCGATCTCCACGAACAGGTCGATGGCGTTCTGCACGATGTCCCGCTTCACTTCCAGATCGGGGGCGATGTTGATCGCGGCATCCGTGACGAACAGGGTGTCCTCATGCGAGGGGACATCCATCACGAAGACATGACTGATGCGCCGCGCCGTCCGCAATCCCGTTGCGGAGGCGGTTACGGCCCGCATCAGTTCATCGGTATGGAGACTTCCCTTCATCAGGAGATCCGCCTTGCCGGCGCGAATGAGCTCAACTCCCTTCGCCGCGGCAGCCTCGCTGTGCTCGACATCGACGATTTCGTACTTGGCGATATCGAGCCCGTGCTCGCGCGCGAGCGCGCAAATGCGGGTGGCGGGCCCCACCAGAATCGGCCTGATGATTCCCGCCTCTGCCGCTTCCAAGGGTCCCCGGAGCGACGTCTCCTCGCAGGGATGCACCACGACGGTCACGGAGGCCGGAGCCTCCTTCGCCTTTGCGATCAGGCGTTCGTACTTTGCGTGCGACGCAGACAAATCCGTCCCCTGAACCCCGGCGACTGCAATCGGACTTGTCATGCAGACCTTCCGCATTCTGGCCGCTAGGAAGCGGCCTTTGCAGGGGCTTCTCTCTCCGTGACCTGCGGCTCGTGCACGCCAAACAGTTCCGTGATCCGCTTCATGCGCTCCTCGGCCTCGCCAGCAAGCCTGCCGCTCGCCCTCACAACGTCTCGGACTGCCAGCAGTGCCGCACGCCGCACCTGCTCGTCCGGCGGAAGCAATCCGGGTATCGCCTTCAGCGTCGCCTCTTCATCGATCAGCAGCATGAAAAATTGTTCGCGAAGCACGGCCTTGAATTGCGCCAGTGTCAGCCTCTGAAGATCGGTCGACGCCAGGCGCATCTGTCGAACGATTTCAAAGCCGCGCTCGTCGACATATTGTCGTGCCATCCCGATATGCAGGACGGCGCGCATCATGGCCTCGCGAACGCCGCCCGCCTTGATATGTTCACGCAGCTCGGCAATGCGATGCTCGACAAATTCCCGATGAAGCGGGCTTGCCGGTGCCTTGCGGAGCGAGCGATCCGGACGATCGGCCCTGATGCCGCACGCTGCCTGAAGGGCAGTCGCTCCATAGATGGTCAGAAACGTCCGCTCGGCGTTCTTCTCCACCATCTGACGGTAGCCATCGAGGCCGGCCTCGATCTGACGCGCCATGCCTTCCTGCATTTGCACAAAGGGATTCTCCGGCGACGCGGGCTTGCGCTCGTCCTTCACCCTCTGGGCGATCGCCTTCACGCCCGACATGAAGGGATTCGCGTCCGAGAACATCTCGTATTGCAGCCGCAGCGGGTGCATCCGCCTCATCCACTCCGCCATCATTGGATTGGCGAATGCGCGGATGAATGGCTGCATATAGGTCCGGTAGAGCGCGAGGTTCGTTTCGGATACGCGAGCGGCAGTCGCGAAGCGGCGCTCGTCCTCGCCGTCGTTTCCGCCGAGTGCCCTGATGTCGTCGAGCGTCCGCGCCTCGCAGCGCATCACCCATTCGCCGGACACGAGGTCGGGGTTCGCGATGTCACCATCTCTCTTGGTGAAGGTCGCCTCGTACAGTCCCGGCGGCAGCGCATCGATCAGATCGATATTGTCGGAGAACTCGCTGTATTGCTTGCGCGCGACGCCCGCGGACACGAAAATTCCAAGATGTCCGGCGGTATCGTGAATGGTGTAGACGATGGTCTGACCGTAGGAGCGGATCTGATCGACGCTTTCGTAAACGTCGAGAATCCATCCGAGGGCCTGCTGCGGCGGGGTGATGTTGTCGCCCCTGGAGCAGAACACCACAATCGGCGAGCGGATGCTGCGAAGGTCCACCGTCGTGCCGTCTGACGTCTTGATTCGGCCGGCGGCCAGATTGTTCCCGACGAACAGTTCGTCCACGATGAACTGAATCTCTTCGGCATTCAGGCTGACATGCCCGCCCCACCATTTTTCGAAGTCGAGATAGCGCTCGGCTTCGGTGTCGATCTTCGAATACAGATTATACTGCTTCGCCCAGTAGGTGTTTGCCGGGTTCTGGTTCTCGAAATTCTGCACAAGGCTGGCGCCGTCGAACTTTCCGCAGCCGATGTCGCTCGCCAAGGCGGTGAGCCAGCTCCCGCCGAGCAGCCCGCCGGAATAGCGCATCGGATACTGGCCCCGCACTCCGTCCCAATATGACAGCGGCGAGCCCGCGATGATGATGGGTCCGAACAATTCTGGCCGAAGCGAAGCCAGCATCATCACAGCCCAGCCGGCCTGGCAATTTCCAATGACACACGGCTTGCCGTCCGCTTGCGGATGCCGCGCGATCACCGCTTCCAGAAAAATCGCCTCCGCGCGGGCAATGTCCTCGATCGTCTGACCGGGCATCGGTTCGGGGAGAAATCCGATGAAATAGCAGGGGTGCCCTGCACGCATCGCCATGCCGATCTCGCTGTCGGCCTTGAAGCCTCCGATGCCGGGGCCGTGGCCGGCACGCGGATCGACGATGACAAAGGGACGCGCGGATTGATGTATCGTGTTCCCGGCGGACGGCACGATCCGAACAAGCGCATAGTTGACGGGGCGATCCAGTTCGCGTCCGTCCATCACCAGTTCGCACTGGAAATTGAGAACATGGGGCGCCGCCTTGGCCGCATGCTCGCGATAGCCGTTGCCGCGCTGTCGCAACACGTCAAGAAAAAGAATCCACCGCTGCGCCGCGTCTGTCGCATAGTCGGAGGCCGCACCCACCCACGCGAATGGAGATAGGGACCTGGGGGTCACATCGATATTCCCTGACGTCACGGTCGCTGCACTCCTGCTCTCGACAATTCCGTCGGCGTTCGAATTCTCGGCACCCTCATCTAGCCGACCATGAAGTCTCGGCATTGAGGAACTATACTTAGGTTTAGAGATCTTTGCGGTGGTCGAAACATTTGTGTCATACTGGCAAATGATTGCCCGCGATCATTGATGCACATCAACCGCCGAATTGGATAAAATGATTGTCTTATTATCCTGCGATGCCGGATGGTCGGATGTGTGCAAGCGCCGGCATCGGATGGAAGTGCGCGCGACAGATGAGACGGCTTGAGCGCAATCCCGGCCCCTTCCGACCATGGCCGGCTGCGCTTCCCTCCAATACGTGGCCATTGCGATGTTCGAGCGCTCCGTCGATTTCTTCTTTCAGATGCTAGATGCCGTTCCGGCCATCCTGACGGAACCTGGATCGCCGAACTTCCATCTTGCGCGCGCCATGATCGGGCTCATCGTTATCGCGCTCATTGCCTATATTCTGGCGTTTCTGCCCTACCGCCGCTGGGGAACGTGGTTACGCCAGCTATTCTCGCGATAACTGGCGCAAATCGCGGGCCGCCGCTCGCCAGCGGCGCCGATGTTTCGCGCGGACGCGCAGTCACTGCTGCGGCATGCAGCGCAAGTCGAATTCGAGGATCGAGCCGCCCTCGGCCGGCGACGACACCTTCATGCGCCCGCCATGCGCCTCGACGATCGAGCGGCAGATCGACAATCCCATGCCCATGCCGCCTGACTTTGTCGTGAAGAGCGGCCTGAAGACGCGCTCGAGATCGGCGGCCGCGATGCCCGTCCCGCTATCCTGAACTGTGATCAAAGCCCCATGCGGCTCGATCCGCCTCGATCGGATGCGGAGTATCCTTTTCGGACACGACTGCATCGATTCGATTGCATTCATCGCCAGGTTGAGGATGACCTGCTGCAGCTGAGTGCGATGCCCCTCGATCGGCTCGATGGTATTGTCCAGATCCGTCTCGAGTTCGATCCGATGCCTTCGGAGATGCAGATTGATCAGCGTGAGAACCGTTCTGATGACTTCGTTCATGTCGACGGGCGACTTCGCCGTCCGGTCCTTGTCGAACATCGCCCTGATGCCCGACACGACGTCGTTCGCCCTCCTCACCGAATCCAGGATCTTGTCCAGAGAGCTACGGGCCTCGTCGATATCCTGCCGGCCCGCGGCGAGCCAGTTGCGCGCGGCATAGGCGTTGGCCGCAGCCGCCTGAAGCGGCTGCCTTACCTCGTGCGCGATCGATGCCGACAATTGCCCTGCGGCGGCAAGACGATTGACACCCTGCAATTCCGCCATCGTGCTGCGTGCCAGAACCTCTGCCAGGTGGCGGCGGCGGTGCTCGTAGAGCAGCCACGTGATGATCAGGGCCTGAACGACCACGGCCGCGCAGATTCCGAGAATCTGAAGGCGATATTGATCCCAGATCGTGGGACTTCGAAAGGCGATTTCACTGCCCGGCGGCAGAATGCTTTCGCTGATGCCCCAGCGCTGGAGCTCGCGCCAATCGTATTTCGGCGTTCCCATGCCGGTCAGCGGCACGCTTATGGCCCGCGCATCCTCACCCGCCAGAAGCCGCACCGCTGCAGCGCCGACCCGCTCAGCGGCTTCCAGCACAGGCACCTGCGGCCCTCCGACGATTTCCTTGCCGAAAAATGCATCCGTGTAACTGAAGATCGGAGCGCTGGTCACGGCATGCAATCGGCTAAGGGTCCTGCCCTCCTCGTGCACGACGCCAGCGGCGTCCACGATCATCAGTTCCCAGAATATCGCCGAATTCGGAGGCAGCGCTGCGGCATGCTTGAGGATGTCATCGAAGGAATAGGCATCGTACCAGGTGAATTTGACGCGGCCTTCCAGCCGCTTCGCCACAGGCACGATTTCTTCCTTCCAGAATTTCTCGATCGGAGATGTTCCCACCACGATGGCGATGTGATTGGTGTCGGGAAGAACCTTCAGTATGTTCTCGATCGCGGCCTCGTAATCGATACTGACGGCGGCGACGACATCGTGTGGCCCGAGGACGGAGTATTTCACGCGCCGTTGGTCGACCGCCGCCAGGATCATCGGCGTCGTCGGGAACAGCCGCGCCCGCTGCCGTTGCACGAAATCCGCAGCCGGCGCGCCGATGGCGACGATCAGGTCCGGGCGCCGCTTGACGAACAGCGCGTTCAGATACTCCACGAACGCCGCTTCGGGATTGTCATCGGCCGAGCGGGCCGTGATCAGCGCGTGCTCCTGAAGGTCCAGCGGCCAGGGTGATTGCCGCTCCAGCTCGAGCCGTATCGCCTTCGCGTATTCGCTCCAGGGCTTGAAATCCCGGCCGAAGGAATGCAGCAGGAGAACCTGCCTGGCCTCTGCCTGCGGCGCTGGTGCCGCGGACGCAAGGGCGAGCTCGGCGATTCCGTTCAGATACAGAATGAAGCCAATCGCGCCGGCAACGTTGCTGAGATGTCGAGCTGCCATCGATCTGACTGCCCAGCCTGCTTCAAGCTATTGCAGCACAGTCCTCTCCCGATGGAAAGCTGCCCGATCCGACCCGCCAGAGCTTTATTGCTTCGGTTTGAATCGAACGTGCGGCGATGTCACCTCTCCCGTCGGGAAGGATCGACGCGCGTCGGGTGAGGGGTTAAGGTGCAAACAATCGGCATTCAGGCCGCGTCACCCTGACCCTCTCCCCGCAGGGTAGAGGAAACGGTCCTTCCATGCTGCGAAGCCATCGCCTCACTCTCCAACGAACATGCTCTAATGGGCGATTGCATTGTTGATGCAGTCCAGCAGGCGGCTCTCGTCGAAAGGCTTGACCAGATACCCGTAGGCGCCGGAAGCAAGAACCCTTTGCTTCACGCCCTCATCCGGAAACGCCGTGATGAAGATCATCGGCAAGGCGTGTCCGCATTCGACCAGGAAAGCCTGAAGCGCCACGCCGTCCATGCCCGGCATCTGAATATCCGCGAGGATGCACGACGTTTCGGCAAAGTCGCCCTTGGCGATGAAGGTTTCCGCGGAATCGAAAGCCTCCGCCGCATAGCCGAGCGACCTGAGAAGATCCTTCGTTGCCTCGCGGACAGCGCGATCATCGTCTATGATGGATATTTTCGTGGCCATGCCCACGCCGCATCTCAAGACCGGAATTGAATTGGCAGACAGCGTGTGTTCTTCGCGCGGAAAGGCAATTATATTCTCCGTTACGCGGCTATACTATGGTGTCGTTCACGACTCGACGCCAGACGATGGTCCATTGTCTGGCGCTGCAAGGACGCTGTCGGCCATCCTGACGAGATCGGCGAGAGAACTTGCCTTCATCTTGGTCATCATGTTTCGCCGATGCACCTTAACGGTGATTTCGCTCAGGCCGAGCCGGGACGCGATCTGCTTGTTCATCATGCCCGCGGCAACATATTTCAGGACTTCCCGCTCGCGAGACGTCAGCGAGGCATAATGGCTTCGCACCGAGGCAAAGCGCTCAGCCTCATGCTCGGTGGCCTTGCTCCGCGCCAGGGCAGCACGGACAGCACTCAGCAAATCTTCCTCGCGCACGGGCTTTGTCAGGAATTCGACCGCCCCGGCCTTCATGGCCCTGACGGTCATCGGGATATCGCCATGACCGGTGATGAAAATAATTGGTATGTCGCGCCCCATGCGTTCAAGCTCGTCCTGAAAGTCGAGCCCGCTTGAATCGGGCAGCCTCACGTCCAGAATCAGGCATTTTGGATCGCAGGAAGCATCGGCCTTCAGAAACGCTTGCGTCGATGTCCAGTAATTTGCCTTCAGTCCTACCGACCTGAACAGATTGAGCAGGGACAGGCACAATTCCTCGTCGTCGTCGATAATGCAGATCGGCGGAGTATCGCGCTCGATCGGCGTACGCGATGACGTCATCTTGATCAAAGTGCTCTCCCGGCAACGCTCGGAATTATCGTTCAGGCGAAATTGCCTTTCAACGCAACAAATCAATTTGAAGCTGACTCTCGAGAGCTTGCTTTGATGCAGAGCAAATCCGGCTTCATGCCGCAATGCAAAAGGCCCCGTTTGCGCGTCTTCCGGTTTGCAGACTGCACTCCGCAAATTTTGCGTATCGAATTTCATGGAGTTGAAGAACATACGTTGGTATAGGCGGATGTTGGCTCCGAAAGTCGATACTATCCTGGCGATCAGGACGAAAAGGGCCGTATTCCCGATGATGGGAATTGTCCGCTCGGGCGCGACGCACTCTTCAAGCACATTAACAAGGTCTCAAAGGACGTGGAGGAAACCGGAATGAAACGCGTAATCGGCGCTGGGGCAATCTGCTTGCTGATGGCCTTCCCGGTTTGGGCACAGCGCAGCGACACCGGACCCGCCAATCAGCGCAGCGACACCGGGCCCGCCAACC
>JACAEG010000041.1 GCA_013388965.1 Pseudorhodoplanes sp.
GCCGAATTCCGCGTCAGCGACGACGCGGTGATCCCGGTCGGGGCGGAAATCACGGCGGACCATTTCATCGTCGGCCAGTTCGTCGACGTGACCGGCACCTCCATCGGCAAGGGCTTTGCCGGCGGCATGAAGCGCTGGAATTTCGGCGGCCTGCGCGCCTCGCACGGCGTGTCCATCTCGCACCGCTCGATCGGTTCGACCGGCGGCCGGCAGGATCCGGGCAAGACCTTCAAGAACAAGAAGATGCCCGGCCATATGGGCGTCGAGCGAGTCACCACGCTCAACCTCAAGGTGGTGCAGACCGACACCGAGCGCGGCCTGATCCTGGTCGAGGGCGCCGTGCCCGGCTCCAAGGGCGGCTGGATCACGGTGCGCGACGCCGTGAAGAAGGCGCTGCCGAAGGATGCGCCCAAGCCCGGCAAGTTCCGCGAGGCCGCCTCCGAGGCCAAGGCTGCGCCGGCCGCCGAAGCGCCGGCTGCGGATGCGCCGGCGGCCGAGAAGGAGGGCGCGTGACATGGAACTGAAAATCCTCTCTCTCGACGGCAAGGAAGCCGGGTCCGCGAATCTCCCGGATGCGATTTTCGCGCTCGAGCCGCGCCAGGACCTGATCCAGCGCTGCGTGAACTGGCAGCTCGCCAAGCGCCAGCGCGGCACGCACAAGGTCAAGTTCAAGAACGAGATTTCGCGCACCGGCAAGAAGATGTACCGCCAGAAGGGCACCGGCTCGGCCCGTCACGGCTCCGCGCGCGTGCCGCAATTCCGCGGCGGCGGCCGCGTGTTCGGCCCGCATGTGCGCAGCCACGCGCATGACCTGCCCAAGAAGGTGCGCGCGCTTGCGCTCAAGCACGCGCTGTCGTCCAAGGCCAGGGCGGGCACCATCATTCTGCTGGAGGCCGCCAGCGTGAAGGACGCCAAGACCAAGGCGCTCTCGCAGCATTTCGAGAAGCTCGGCCTGTCCAACGCGCTGATCGTGGACGGCGCGCAGATCGACGCCGGCTTCGCCAATGCCGCGCGCAACATTCCGAATATCGACGTGCTGCCGATCCAGGGCATCAACGTCTACGACATCATGCGGCGCGGCCATCTGGTCCTGACCAGGGCCGCGATCGATGCGCTGGAGGCGCGCTTCAAATGAGCACGAGCGATCCGCGCCATTACGACGTGATCCTGTCGCCGGTCATCACCGAGAAGGCGACGACCGCCTCCGAGCACAACAAGGTTGTGTTCAAGGTCGCGCGGCATGCGACCAAGCCGCAGATCAAGGAAGCGGTCGAGAAGCTGTTCGACGTCAAGGTGAAGAACGTCAACACCGTGATCCGCAAGGGCAAGGTGAAGGCCTTCAAGGGTACGATCGGCACCCAGTCGCCGGTCAAGCGCGCGGTCGTGACCCTGGAAGAGGGTCACCGCATCGACGTGACGACGGGACTGTAAGGAGGGCGCGATGGCACTTCGTACCTACAAGCCGACGACGCCCGGACAGCGCCAGCTCGTCCTGATCGATCGCTCGACGCTGTACAAGGGCGCGCCGGTCAAGGCGCTGACCGAGGGCAAGAGCTCGACCGGCGGCCGCAACAATAACGGCCGCATCACCTCGCGCTTCCGCGGCGGCGGCCACAAGAGGGCGCTGCGCGTGATCGACTTCAAGCGCCGCAGGCTCGATGCGCCGGCGACCGTCGAGCGGCTCGAATACGATCCGAACCGCACGGCCTTCATTGCGCTCGTGAAATACGCCGACGGCGAGCTCGCCTATATTCTCGCGCCGCAGCGGCTGGCCGCGGGCGATGTGGTGGTCGCAGGCGAGCATGTCGATGTGAAGCCGGGCAATGCCATGCCGCTCGGCAATATTCCGGTCGGCACCATCGTCCACAATGTCGAGCTCAAGGCCGGGAAGGGCGGGCAGATCGCGCGTTCGGCCGGCACCTACGCCCAGATCGTCGGCCGCGACGGCGAATACGTCATCCTGCGCCTGAATTCGGGGGAGCAGCGGCTCGTCCACGGGCGCTGCATGGGCTCGATCGGCGCGGTCTCCAATCCGGACCGCATGAACATCTCGATCGGCAAGGCGGGCCGCACGCGCTGGCTCGGCCGCCGTCCGCACAATCGCGGCGTGACCATGAACCCGGTCGATCATCCGCATGGCGGCGGCGAAGGCCGCACCTCGGGCGGCCGGCATCCGGTCTCGCCCTGGGGCTTCCCCACCAAGGGCAAGAAGACCCGCAAGAACAAAGCCACCACCAAGTTCATCGTTTCGAGCCGCCACGCTCGAAAGAAGAAGAAGTAAGGAACGGCCACGATGTCACGCTCGGTATGGAAAGGCCCGTTTGTCGACGGCCATCTGCTGAAGAAGGCGGACAAGGCGCGCGGTTCGGCGCGGCACGAGGTCATCAAGATCTGGAGCCGCCGCTCGACGATCCTGCCGCAATTCGTCGGCCTGACCTTCGGCGTCTATAACGGCCAGAAGCACATCCCGGTGCAGGTGACCGAGGAAATGGTCGGTCACAAGTTCGGCGAGTTCTCGCCGACCCGCACCTTCCACGGTCATTCGTCGGACCGCAAGGCCAAGCGCGCCCCGGGCGCGTCGGCATAGAGCGAAGCGAGAACAGGTCATGGGCAAGCAATCACGCGAGCGCACGCTCCCCGACAACGAGGCGAAGGCGATTGCACGCATGCTGCGGATTTCGCCACAGAAGCTCAATCTCGTCGCGCAGCTCATTCGCGGCAAGAAGGTGTCGATAGCGCTTGCCGACCTGCAATTCTCGCGCAAGCGGATCGCCAAGGACGTCAAGAAGTGCCTGGAATCGGCGATCGCGAATGCCGAGAACAACCATGACCTCGACGTCGACGACCTGATCGTCGCCGAGGCGCATGTCGGCAAGGCGATCACGCTGAAGCGCTTCTCGCCGCGCGGCCGCGGCCGCTCGGGCAGGATTTTGAAGCCGTTCGCTCACCTGACCATCGTCGTGCGTCAGGTCGAGGCGGCGGCTTAGGGAGAGTTTCATGGGTCAGAAGATCAACCCGATCGGGCTGCGGCTCGGCATCAACCGGACCTGGGATTCGCGCTGGTTCGCGGGCAAGCAGGAATACGGCAAGCTGCTGCACGAGGACGTCAGGATCCGCGAAATCCTGATGAAGGAACTGAAGCAGGCCGCGGTCTCGAGGATCGTGATCGAGCGACCGCACAAGAAGTGCCGCGTGACGATCCATTCCGCGCGCCCGGGCGTCGTGATCGGCAAGAAGGGCGCCGACATCGAGAAGCTGCGCAAGCAGGTCGCCAGGATCACCGACAGCGACGTCGTCATCAACATCGTCGAAATCCGCAAGCCGGAGCTCGATGCCCAGCTCGTCGCCGAATCGATCGCCCAGCAGCTGGAGCGGCGCGTTGCGTTCCGTCGCGCCATGAAGCGCGCGGTGCAGACCGCGATGCGGCTCGGCGCCGAAGGCATCCGCATCAATTGCTCGGGCCGTCTCGGCGGCGCCGAAATCGCGCGCATGGAATGGTATCGCGAGGGGCGGGTGCCGCTGCACACGCTGCGCGCCGATGTCGATTATGGCGTCGCGACCGCGTTCACGACCTACGGCACCTGCGGCGTCAAGGTCTGGATCTTCAAGGGCGA
>JACAEG010000301.1 GCA_013388965.1 Pseudorhodoplanes sp.
GGGTGCGCTTGTGCTCGCCGATCCCAGGGCGGTCGAAAATCCGTTCTTCCTGCTCTATCCCGATTGGGCCATCCTGCCGATGGTCGGCCTCGCGACGGCGGCGACCGTCATCGCCAGCCAGGCCGTGATCACCGGGGCCTATTCGATCACCGCGCAGGCGATCCAACTTGGCCTCCTGCCGCGCTTCGAGATCAGGCACACCTCGGCCGCGCAGTTCGGGCAAATCTACATGCCGCGCGTGAACACGCTGCTCCTGCTCGGCGTGCTGGCGCTGGTTATTATGTTCCGGTCCTCCAGCGCGCTTGCTTCGGCCTACGGCATCGCCGTGACGGGCACGATGGTCGTGACTGCGCTGATGGCCTTCATCGTGATCCGGAAGGTCTGGAACTGGCCCTGGATTGCGGCCGGCGCGCTGATCGTGCCGTTCCTGCTGATCGACCTGACATTCCTGTCCGCCAACCTGCTGAAGGTGCATGATGGCGGCTGGGTGCCGCTAGCACTCGGCGCCGGTATCATGGTGGTCATGTATACGTGGCGGCGCGGAAGCAAGGCGCTGTTCCTGAAGACCCGCAAGCTCGAAACGCCGCTCACCGCGCTGGTGGGCTCGCTTGAGCGCAAGCCGCCGGTTCGTGTCCCCGGCACAGCCGTGTTTCTGACCGGCGATCCGGAAAGCGCGCCGACCGCGTTGCTGCACAGCCTCAAGCATTACAAGGTTCTGCATGAGCACAATGTGGTGCTGACGATCGAATACGCGCCGACCCCGCGTGTCGACGAGGCCGACCGCGTCCGCATGGAGTTCCTCGGAGAGAGCTTCATGCGCGTCGTGCTGCGCTTCGGATTCATGGAGCAGCCCAATGTTCCGAAGGCACTGGCGGTTGCGCGGCGCCAGGGCTGGACGTTCGACATCATGTCGACATCGTTCTTCCTGTCGCGGCGGGCCCTGAGGGCCTCGCCGGCGTCGGTCATGCCGCGCTGGCAAGATCGCTTCTTTATCATGCTTGCCCGCAGCGCCAGCGACGCGACCGGCTATTTCCAGATTCCGACCGGCCGCGTGGTGGAAATCGGCACGCAGGTGGCTGTGTGACCAATTGACGAGCGGCCGCCGGGTGGTTCTCTTAAGGCCAGAGGACAATCGGATCGGACATCGGCATGAATACCCGGACGCTCATTCTCGCCGCGGCATTTTTGCTTGCCGCGGCGGGAGCCCCCGCCCAGACGCCCAGGCAGCGCACGCTCAACGTCTATAACTGGTCCGATTATATCGATCCGACCGTGATCGAGGATTTCACCCGGGAAACCGGGATCAGGGTCCGCTACGACACCTTCGATTCCAACGACACGCTGGAGACCAAGTTGCTGGCCGGAAAATCCGGCTACGACGTCGTGGTGCCGACCGGCTATTTCCTCGAACGTCAGATCAAGGCGGGCCTGTTTCAGAAGCTCGACAAGTCGAAGCTGACCAATCTCGGCAATGTCTGGCCCGAGATTGCAGGGAGGCTGGCGGCCTACGATCCCGGCAATCAATACGCCGTCAACTACATGTGGGGCACGACCGGCATCGGCTACAATGTGAAGAAGGCGAAAGAGGCGCTTGGCCCCGACGCCGCGATCGATTCCTGGGACATCGTCTTCAAGCCCGAAAATCTTGCGAAATTCAAGGATTGCGGCGTGATGATGCTGGATTCGGCCGACGATATCCTGACGACGGCCGCCCAATATCTCGGCCTCGACCCGAACACCACCAAGCAGGCCGATCTCGAACGGGCCGCCGAGCTGATGATGAAAATCCGCCCCTATGTGCGGAAGTTTCATTCGTCGGAATATCTGACTGCGCTCGCGACCGGGGAAATCTGCCTCGTGGTCGGCTGGTCCGGCGACATCAAGCAGTCGCAGAAGCGGGCGCAGGAGGCCAAGGGCGGCATCGAGATCGGCTATGCGATCCCGAAGGAGGGCGCGCAGATGTGGTTCGACAATTTCGCCATCCCGAAGGATGCGCCGCATCCCGCCGAGGCGCACGAATTCATCAATTACATGCTGCGCCCGGACGTGGCGGCGAAAAACTCGAACTTCGTGTCCTATGCCAACGGCAATCTCGCGAGCCAGAAGCTGATCGATAAGGCGGTGCTGGACGACAGGGGGGTCTATCCGGACGAGGCCACTATGAAGAAGCTTTACACCATCAACGCGCACGACGCGAAGACGCAGCGCGCGATGAACAGGTTGTGGACCCGGATCAAGACGGGACGGTGACGCGCGTTCCTGCCGAGAGGCGGACCATGAGCGTCATCGCCAGCGGCGGTGCAGCCACAGCCATTGCTCGGGGTATTCGCGCACCCAGCCTTCCACGACATTCGTGATCGCCTGCATGGTGCCGACAATGTCGACGCGGCCTTCCGCGTCCCGCACCGGCTCGATCTCCTCGGTCAGGTCGGCACGAAAGCGGTGTCCGGGCAGGCGCACGGCGCGGGTGCCGTGGATCGGCGCGTCGATCTGCCGCGCGAGGCGCGCAATCAGCGGGTTGGCGTTGGTGGTGCGCCCAAAGAACGTCACCGGGACGCCGCGCACATAGTATTGATCGACCAGCATGCCGACATGCAGGCCGCGCGCCAGCGCGTCTGCAATCCGCACGGGCGCGTCGAGTGTGGTCGATATCAGTTCGCCCATGCTGATCTGGCGCATGTCCATGATCGCCTTGGCGGCCTGCTTCATGTTGGGCGCGCGATAAATCACCGCGCTCGGCAGGCCATGCGCCGGGCCGGGCAAGGCGGGCACTTCCCAGTTGGCAAGATGCGCAGCGAAGACCAGCGCCGGCTTGCCGTCATCGCGCAGGCGGATGAAACGGGCCAGCGTTTCTTCGGTGAATTCGATATGGCCTTCGCCCATGCGCTCGGGATTATGGTCCCAGATCCGATCGAGATGGGCGAACTCGACGGCGAGGCGGCCGAGATTGTCCCACACGCCAGACAGGATGCGATCGATTTCCTCCGGCGTCTTTTCCGGGAAGGCCGCAACGAGATTGGCGCGGCCGATCTTGTGCTCCGGCAACCACGGGCCGATGCGGCGCATGAAGTTGCCGAGCCGGTCGGCCATCTTGTGCGGATCGGTCCGCCGCACGCCCTTGAGCAGTGCGACGGCGAGATGGCCGAGCGTGGCATCGCCAAGCGGCCCGAGCTTCTTGCCGAGCCGGCGCATCAGGCGCTTGTAGGCTGACTGCATGCGACTCGGCGCCCGCTCAGAATGTGACGACGATCTTTCCGAATACCTGCCGGCTTTCGAGCCGGGCGAGGCCCTTTTCGAAATCGGCGAGCGGAACTTCCATGTCGATGACCGGCAGGATTCCGTTCGCCATCTTGGCGAGGCCGTCGCGAATGTTTTTCATGGTTGCGCCGAACGAGCCGAAAATCTTGTATTGCTGCTGGAAGAGTTGCATCAGGTTGAGCTGCACGGTCGGCCCCGCGGTGGAGCCGCAGGTCACGAGCCGACCGCCGCGCTTCAGGCACAGGAGCGAGCCGTTGAAGCCTTCGCCCCCGACATGCTCGAACACCACGTCGACGCCTTTCTTGCCGGTGAGCTTGCGGGTGATGGTCTCGAACCGGTCCTGCCGGTAATTGATGACATGGTCGGCGCCGAGCGCCCTGGCCTTTTCCATCTTGGCTTCGTCGCCGACGGTGGTGATGACCGTGCAGCCGATCGCCTTGGCTATGCGGATGGCGACCGTGCCGATGCCGGAGCCGCCGGCATGCACGAGCACGGTCTCTCCGGGCTGCAGCCTGGCATTGTCGAACAGCATGTGCTCGACCGTCGAGAACGCGACCGGCGCGCAGGAGGCGTCGCGCAGCGAGACCCCTTTCGGGACCGGGATCACCAGCCGCTCCGGCATGTTGATCAGTTCGCGCGCGAAGCCGTCGACATGGAAGCCCATGATGCCGGCGACATTCTCGCACAGGTTGTCGTGGCCCTCCCGGCAGGCCTTGCAGGTGCCGCAGGTCAGTGCGCCATACATGACGACGGGGTCGCCGGCCTTGAACGCGGTCACGTCCGGTCCCGCGCCGACGATTTCGCCCGAGGCTTCGACGCCCACCGCCACCGGCAGCTTGCGCTTGGCGAAGGCCATGCCGCGATAGCCCCAGAGATCGAGATGGTTGAGCGCCACCGCCTTGACCCGGATCTGCACTTCGCCCGGTCCCGGCGCGGGCGGAGGCGGCATATCGGTCAGCTCGACCGTGCGGTCGGCAACGAGGGCAAGCGCACGCATGGGCTTCTGGGTCTCCGGAGAATGGGCGGGGAGGGTGGCATTGCCTATCGCCCGGCCAAGGGGGCCGTCAATCGTCCTTCGCGGCAACTGGACAGGCGGCCCGATCCCTTCATAGTTTGGCGCAACGCGCCGGGCGGCCAAGCCCGGGCATTCGAGGAACACGCTTGCCGGGAAGCCTGCTGCATCTGGGAGATGTGTTGCGCACCCATGCCAGGGTGACGCCGGAGAAGATCGGCGCGCGCGATCTGGGTCGCGCCATGACCTTCCGGCAATGGAATGCGCGCGCCTGCCGGCTCGCCAATGGGCTGCGCGGCCTCGGCCTGAGCAGGGGCGACCGGATCGCGGTGCTCGCTTATAACTGCCTGGAATGGCTGGAGATTTACGCCGCGACCGCGAAGGCGGGAATCGTGGCTGTGCCGGTCAATTTCCGCCTGGTCGCAAGCGAAATCCGCTACATCGTCGCGGATTGCGAGGCCCGCGCCATGCTCGTGCAAGACGACTTGCTCGGACCTGCCGAGGCGGTGCGCGGCGATGTTCCGGTCGCGAGCAACATGTTCGTGCATTTCGGCGGCACCCGCACGCCGGCGGGCTATGTGGCCTATGAGGACCTCATCGCCCGGGCGAGCGAGGCCGAGCCGGACACGGATTATGCCCCGACCGATCCCTGGATGTTCATGTACACGTCCGGCACCACCGGCCGGCCCAAGGGCGCGATCCGCAACCACGGCGCGGGCGCGATGCTGTCGCTGGTCACGGCGATCGAACTCGGCTTCAACGCGAACGACTCCGCGCTGCTCGCAATGCCGATGTGCCATGCCAACTCGCTCTATTTCGCCTCGACGCTCATCACCTGCGGCGGCTCGGTGTCGGTCTACAGCCGCAAGAGCTTCGACCCGGAGCATTTCCTGCGCACGATCGCGGCGGGCGGCGAAAGCTTTACCTCGCTGGTGCCGACCCAATATGTGATGCTTCTCGACCTGCCGCAGGCGGTGCGCGACCAGTGCGAGACCAGCCGCGTCACGAAACTCATGATCTCGTCCGCGCCCGCGCGGCGCGACACCAAGCAGGCGATCATGGAATATTTCCGCAATTCCGGGCTGTTCGAGCTGTACGGCTCGACCGAGGCGGGCTGGGTGACGATGCTGCATCCGCACGAGCAGTTCGACCGGCTCGGCTCGGTCGGGCGCGAATGCGTCGGCTCCGGACCGATCCTGCTGCTCGACGAGAACGGAGAGCCGGTGAAGGACGGGGAGGTGGGCGAGCTTTATTCGCGCACGCCCTATGTGTTCGACGGCTACTGGAAGCTGCCGGAGAAAACCGCCGAAGCGTTCAGGGGGCCCTATTGCACGGTCGGCGACATGGCGCGCCGCGACGAGCAGGGGTATTATTTTCTCGTCGACCGCAAGAGCAACATGATCATCACCGGCGGCGAGAACGTGTATCCGTCCGAGGTCGAGGAGGTTTTGGGCGGGCATCCGGCGGTGAAGGATGTCGCGGTGATCGGCGCGCCGGACGCCAAGTGGGGCGAGCGCGTGCACGGCGTCGTCGTGCTGCGCGAGGGCGCAAGCGCGACCGACACGGAGATTCTCGCCTGGTGTCACGCGCGCATCGCCGGCTACAAGCGGCCGCGCTCGATCTCGATCATCGCCGACCACGAGATGCCGCGCACGGCGACCGGAAAAATCCAGCATCGGTTGCTGAGGAACAGGTTCGCTCAGCCGGACTAGAACGGGTGACCATGGATCGAGTTTGCCATTTCCACGATGTCATGCGCGGGCTTGACCCGCGCATCCATCCTTCTTCGAGAGAGATGGATTGGGGGATCACGCTGCCGTAGCGCGTAGAAGACACGCTACGGCAGCCGGCAATGACGCGCGGGGATGTTTGAGGGAAGGACACGCAATGGCCCCACAACAAAATCCCGACCTCGGCACCGGCGAGCACAGCGTCGCCTGCTGGATCGCGAAATTCCTCAAGAGGCGCGGGATCGACCGCATCTTCGGCCTGCAGGGTGGCCATATCCAGCCGATCTGGGACCACATCGCGCGCGCCGGCATCCGCATCATCGACGTGCGCGACGAGGGCGCGGCGGTGCACATGGCGCATGCGCATGTGGAGCTGACCGGTACCCTGGGCGTGGCGATGGTCACGGCGGGCCCCGGCGTCACCAATTGCGTCACCGCGATGGCCAATGCCTGGCTCGCGCGCATGCCCGTCCTGCTGATCGGCGGCTGCACCTCGCGCCCGCAGGCCAATATGGGTCCGCTGCAGGACATCCCGCATGTCGATCTCTTGCGCCCGGTCACCCGCACGGCGCGAACCCTGCGCGTCGCCGATCAGGTGATCCGCGAGTTCGACGAGGCGACGGCGCGCGCCTTCGGCGATGCCGGCGAGCCCGGGCCGGTCTATCTCGAAATCCCGACCGACGTGCTGCGCACCGACGTAGCGCCCAATCTCATTCTCGACGAATGGCTGCGGCCCCGTGAGCCGCGTGTCATGCCGCCCGATCCCGATGCGGTCATGCAGGCCGTGGATGCATTCTGGTCGGCGCGCCGGCCGCTGGTGATGACGGGCCGGGGCGCACGCGGAGCGGGCGAGGCGCTGGTGCGCTTTCTCGACGCCAGCGGCGCGCTCTATCTCGACACGCAGGAAAGCCGCGGCCTCGTGCCGTCCGATCATCCCTCCTTTGCGGGCGCGGTGCGCGCCGCCGCCATGAGCGAGGCCGATTGCGTGCTCGTGATCGGCCGCAAGCTCGACTACCAGATGGGTTACGGCTCGCCCGCGGTGTTTCCCAATGCGCGCTTCATACGCCTCGCCGACACGGCGGGCGAACTGATCGACAACCGCCGCGGCTCGCCGGAACTGCTCGCCACGCCCGCGCTGGCACTCGATGCGATGGTGAAGGCCGCGGGCAACCGCGCGCCCAATCTTGACACCGCCTGGTTCGAGGGCATGCGCAAGAAGCAGCGCGAGCGTTCGTCCGCGCCGAAGGCGCAAACGAGCATCGTCGCCCAGGACGGCAAGATTCACCCGAACGTCATCTTCGATGCCATCGCCAGGGTCGCCGACCGCGATTACATCGCGATCGCCGACGGCGGCGACCTGCTCAGCTTCGCGCGGGTGGGGCTTGCCGCGCGCACCTACATGGATGCCGGCGCCTTCGGCTGTCTCGGCGTCGGCGTGCCTTACGCCATCGCCGCCGCGCTCGCGGAGCCGGACCGGCAGGTGATCTCGGTGAACGGGGACGGCGCCTTCGGCATCAACGCGATGGAGATCGACACCGCGGTGCGCCACGGCGCGAAGGCCGTTTTCATCGTCTCCAACAACGCCGCCTGGAATATCGAGCGCTTCGACCAGCAGGAAAATTACGGCGGCCGTGTCGTCGGCACCACGCTGCGACATTCCGATTATGCCGGGATGGCGAAGGCGCTCGGCGCGCATGGCGAGCGGGTGGAGAAGCCGGAGGAGATGGAAGGCGCGCTCAGGCGCGCGCTCGCCAACGCACCGGCGCTGATCGATGTCGTCACCTCGCAATTCGCGGTGTCGTCGGATGCGCGAAAAGGTCTTGGTTTCGTGCCGGACTATCAGGCTCTCACCGCCTGGGACGAGGCGGAGCAGAAGCGGCGGAGGCAGCCGCAAGGGAGCTGAGCCCATTTTTGGTATGGCCGGGCTTGTCGCGGCCATCCCGCCTGGGTGGGACAACATGTCTTCCCAAGCGGCGCCCGCGGGACAAGCTCGCGGGTGACGGCTGAAAATGGATGCGAGGACGAGTAGAGCTCAGGCCGCCGGCTCGCCGGTCAGCACGAGGCAGGTATTCTGCCCGCCGAAACCGAACGAGTTCGAAATCACGCGCGTGACCCTGGCGTCGCGCGCCACATTCGGGACCACGTCGAGCGGGATCGCGGGGTCCGGCACCTGGTAATTGATCGTCGGCGGAATGCGCTGGTTGAGGATGGTCAGCAGCGATACCGCCGCCTCGATCGCGCCCGCCGCGGTCAGCGTATGGCCGATCATCGACTTGTTGGAGGAGATTGGAATGTCCTTGAGCCGTTCGCCGAAGACGGTCGAGACGCCGTGATATTCCATCCGGTCATTCTCGGGCGTCGAGGTGCCGTGCGCGTTGATATAGTCGACGTCCTCGGGCGTCACGCCGGCATCGGCGAGCGCCTTCTGCATGCAGGAGATCACCGGCTTGCCGTCCGGGCTCGAGCGGGTGCGGTGGAAATTGTCCGCCTTCTCGCCTACGCCCTCGACCACGCCGAGGATGCGCGCGCCGCGCGCGACCGCGTGATCGTAGCTTTCCAGCACCAGGGCCGCCGCGCCTTCCGCCAGCACGAAGCCGTCGCGGTTCTTCGAGAACGGCCGGGAGGCGCTTTCCGGCGAGGCATTGTTGGTGGAAAGCGCCGACAGGAGCGAGAAGCGGACGACCGATTCCGCCGTGATCGAGCCGTCGGCGCCGATCGCGAGCGCAGCCTCGCATTCGCCGCGCTGGATCGCCTCCAGCCCGAGCTGGATCGCGGTCGCGCCCGAGGCGCAGGCGGTGGTCAGCGAGATCGGCGAGCCCTGCGTGCCGAAATGCTCGGCGAGATTGTCGGGCACCACGCCGTATTTGGACGCCTCGTAGAACGGTCGGAATTTCGGATCGCCGGCTGCGCGCACGAGATCGCCATATTCGATCCTGTCATTCGCCCCGGAGGCGGCCGCGATGGCGAAGCGCTGCGGCCATTCGATCTCGATGGGCGGAAAGGCGAGGAACAGCGGGCCGGGGAAATTGCCCTTCGAGCCGATGCCGGATTCGGCAATGGCCTCGGTGCCGGCGAGCCGCGCGAGCTTCTCGGACAATTCGGCGGAATGCATGCCTTCCTCGAAGACATGATCGACCGCGCCGGCGATGGTGGTGCGAAGGCCGTCGGTGGCAAAGCGGGTGATGCTGCGGATGCCGGATTCGCCCGCGGTCAGCTTCCTCCAGTTGTCCTCCTTGCCGGTGCCGAGCGGGGTGACGAGGCCGATGCCGGTCACCGCCACGATGGGCCGCCCCTTCCTGTCCCGCCGTGAGGTCATGGTTGCCCTCTCAATCGATCCGTTCGATCAGCGCCAATCCCTCGCCGCGCCAGTGGCCGACGCTCGTGACCAGCGCCTGCGCAATGCCGCCTGCGGGCGCCGTGCCGGTGTCGCCGCTGCCGCTCGGAGGAAAGAGTGTCCCCTTGCGGACCGCCTGGCAACCGAGCGCGATATTGGCGAAAAACTGCGCCTCCATCCCGTTCCCGATGTAGGTGGCCGTGGCGCGGACCGGAAGGCCGGTTTCGGCGACCACGGTCTTTTCTTCCGAGGTGGCAGGCTCCGCGCCCGACGCGCCCGAAATGATGACGGCCCGGTCCTTCTTCACAGAACCGGCAAGGGCCTCGAACTCCGCGCGCAAGGTGCTCTCGGATTCGCCCGGCTTGCGCAGGTTGCGGCTCGACTGCACCGAGACGAGGCGCGCGACGGGCCTGGCCCCGCGCTTCTCGGCATGCTCGCGGCTTTCGATGACGACGAAGGCGCCCATCGCCGCGAGCGCCAGCGCGCCCTGCGGCCCGCGGTCCCAGACCGGCCGGAACGGCGCTTCGAGCAGGGGCGTGCCGAGCCGGAACAGCAGAACCAGGTCCCAGCGCGTGCCGTTATAGGCGCCGCCGACCAGCGTGATATCGCTCTGGCCGGCCGCGACGCGGGCATGTGCGACGCGCAGCGCATCCACGCCCGAGGCTTCCTCGCCCATGAAGGTGCGCGACGATCCGACCACGCCATGCACGAGCGAGATGTTGCCGGCGAGCAGGTTCGGCAATTGCGCGAGGAACAGGGTGGGGCGCAGATCGCTCATCAGCCTTTCGTTGACGAAGGCGTCGCGCTTCTCGACCCTGCGCACATCCGTCAGGATCGCGGCATCGACCGCGACATCGCGCTCGCCGCCGCCCGCGGCGATGATCATGTCGGCCCTGTCGAGGATTTCGGTGTTCCTGGCGATGCCGGCATCGGTCAGCGCGAGGCCCGCGGCATAGACGCCGATGCGCTGCCAGGCCTCCATCTGGCGCTGATCGCCCTTCTTGGGAATCTGCGTGTCGAGATTGAGCGGCACGACCGGGAAGGTGATGTAGGGCGCGAAGGTCTTGTCGTCGTAGGGCGGCGGTCCGCCCGCCATCAGCTTGTCCCAGTGCTGATCGAGCCCCTCGCCGAGGGCGGAGACGATGCCGACGCCGGTGATCCAGACTTCGCGCTGCGCGCTCACTTGCGGAATTCCTCGAGCGGGAAATTGAGCTGCTTCGCCCAGGTGACCATCGTGTTCTGGAACTCCGGGCTCGGATACGGGATGATCCGGTAGGTCAGCCGCGCATCGGCGATCGCGCCGTCGGGGCCCCTGACCTTGCCGTCGGCGATCGCATAGCCCGACCCGTCATGCACGATCCGGCCCTCGGTCGTGAATGTCATCCCTGGAAAGACCGCCGCGCGTACTTTTGCTTCCTTGACGCCGGCAAGGACGGGGAGACCCGAGAAGCCGGTGATCGCGCTGACCAGCCAGCCGCAGGTCTGCGCCATGTTCTCGATCAGGAGCACGCCCGGCATCAGCGGGTAGCCCGGAAAATGCCCCTCGAAGACCGGGCTCTGGTCCGGCACCGTGCTTTCCGATTTGATCCAGCGCTCGTCCGCCTTCACGTCCACGAAGCGGTCGAGCATCTGGAAATATTCAAGCCGCATCGCGCTTGCTCGGAACAGGTCAGGGAAGCGGCGCGCGAGCGGTCAGGCGGCACCCTTGGCCGCGATCAGCTCGTCGATGCGGGCGCACAGATTCTTCATCACGAAATACTGCTCGGTGGTGGCCTGGCCGTCGTTGATCTTCTGGGTCCATTGCTCAAGCGGCAGCTTGATGCCGAAGGCCTTGTCGATGGCGAAGGCGATATCGAGGAAGTCGAGGCTGTCGATCTTCAGATCGTCGATGGCGTGGCTCTCCGGCGTGATGGTTTCGCGCGGAATGTCGCAGGTCTCGGCAATGATATCGGCGACTTTGTCGAAGGTCGTAGCCATTTGTGCTCTCAAGTAACCGCATCAGGCCGGGGCGGGGAGCCCAGGCGCAGGAGGCCGGCGTCCAGCTGCCGTGGAGAATATTCGGATGCCCCTATAGCGAAGGAAGGCCGCGAGTTCAACGGCGGGTCCGGGAGGCGCCGGGGCCCAATCCTTGTATTTTGAGGCCGGTTTCCCTAACCAAGACCGGGGCCGGCCGCGCCCAAGCAGGGGCATGATCGCGTGATTCCGGGAATCGAGGTCAGAAAGCGCTGCGTCTTCTTCATCGGGGGCTATGAGCCGATCCCGCCCGATCGGGCGCACCAGCGCTTTGTGCGGGAGCTGGAACGCTTCGAGAAGGCCTGGAACGTGTCCTGTACCGTCTCGCCGCCGGAGGTGACGAAGGGCGGCGCGATCGCGACCTGGCATGTCCGGACCACAGCCCCCAACTGGGCGACCGATTCCGAGTACCGGGCGCTGATCTGGAGCGATTTCGTGATTCAGGATTTTGCGCGCTCGGACTGGGTGCGGGTGCCGCGCGGCCTCTCCGCCTTTATGGACTTCATCGTCTCCGGAACCGCTTACCGCTATTTCAAGGTCAACTGGCGCTACGGGCTGTTTTTTGCCTATCCGCTGCTGCTGCTGATCTCCTTCGCCATGCTCGGGATCATGGCGCCGGCCGGAATCGAGCGCCTGGCTGACATCCGGCTTCCCCTGCTCCTGCATCCTTTCATCGCCTTCGCCGTGTTCGTCGGGCTGGTGATCGTGCCGGGGAGATACCTGCTTCTCTCCTACATGCTGGACGACTGGATATTCGGCTCCGACGTCATCCACGGCTCGCGCAAGGGATTCGAGGATCGGATCAACGCCTTCGTCGACGACATCGAGGCCAAGCTCAGACAGGGCGGCTACGACGAATACGTGTTTGTCGGCCACAGCCTCGGTTGCGCGATCAAGCTCGAAGTGATCGACCGGGTGATGGCGCGCATGCCCGATTTCGGCAAGAGGGGCGAGCGCCTGAATGTCTGCTCGACCGGGTCGTCGGTCCTCAAGATCGCCTTTCATCCGGTGGCCGAGGAATATCGCGGCGCGCTCGAGCGCGTCTCGCAGCATCCGGCGATCTTCTGGATCGAGTATCAGACACTGGTTGACGTCATCAGCTTCTACAAGGTCAATCCGGTGACGGCGGTGGGCCTGCCCGACACCGGCAGCCCGATGATCCAGAAGGTGCGGGTACGGCACATGCTGGAAGAAAAGACCTACAGGAAATTCCAGGGCAATTTCTTCCGGCTGCACCGACAGCTCGTGATGGGCAACGACCGCCGCTATTTCTACGATTACTTCATGGTGTGCTGCGGGCCCTACCGGCTCGACACCCGCGCGCGCAACACCGAGGCCATGATGCATGCGATCGGGCCCGACGGCAGCCTGCTGGCCTCGCCCGGGCCGGCCTCCGCCCCGTCGCACGAAATGAGGCCCGCATGACCCCTTTCATCGCCAAGATGATCGTGATCGCGGGTGCGATCGCGTGGTTCGTCATCCGCCTGCCGCACCAGCGCCGCTCATGGAAAACGAAGACCGTCAGGAACGAGCGCAGCGCGCGCGAATTGTTCCTCCTCTATGGCTGCTCGTTCATGGGATTGGGGATCATTCCCTTCGTCTATGTCGCGACCGGCTGGCCGAAATTCGCCGAGCGCCCGTTCATTCCCGCCATCGCGTGGCTCGGCGCCGCCGTCTTCGCCGTCTCGCTCTATCTGTTCTATCGCGTGCATCGCGAGCTCGGCCGCAACTGGTCGGACTCGCTGGAGGTGCGCGAGAAGCACGTTCTCGTGACGCACGGACTCTACGCCCATGTGCGTCATCCGATGTACTCCGCCTTCTTCCTGTGGGCGCTGGCGCAGGCGCTGCTGCTGCCGAACTGGTTCGCCGGCCTTGCCGGGCTGGTCGGCTTCGGACTCCTGTTCTTCTTCCGCGTCGGCCACGAGGAGCGCATGATGCTGGAAGCGTTCGGCGACGAATACCGGGCCTATATGGCGCGCACCGCACGCATCATACCCGGCATCTACTGAGCGGACCCGCGTTCTCGTTTTCAGATGGCGGCCATCGCTTCTATTCGTTTTCCAGAGCCGTGAGACAGGCCTAAGCGTCTGCTGCCGTTCCGCAGGAGACGCGCATGCCCATCACCACGTCGGCCACCGCACTGCTCGACATCGAACATCCCGTCATTCTCGCCGCCATGGACCTCGTCGCCGACGCGCGCCTGACGGCCGCCGTGTCGGAGGCGGGCGGGTTCGGCTTTCTCGGCGCCGGCTATGGCGACGAAGGATGGCTGCGACGCGAAATCGCGGCCCTGCAGGGCATGCAACCGCGCCACCGCGGGAAATTCGGGATCGGCTTCATCACCTGGAGCCTCGCGAAGCAGCCGCACCTCCTGGACATCGCGCTCGAGGCCGGGCCGGCGGCGGTGTGGCTCTCCTTCGGCGATCCCGCGCCGTTCGCGGCCAGGATCAAGGCGGCCGGCGCGCTGGTCGTCTGCCAGGTCCAGAGCGTGGGCATGGCGGACGACGCCGTCGCCAAGGGAGCCGATATCCTGGTCGCGCAAGGGACCGAAGCGGGCGGCCACGGCGTCGCGCAGGGCACGATGACGCTCGTGCCTGCGGTGGTCGACGCGGTGGGAGACAAGGTTCCGGTGCTGGCCGCGGGCGGCATTGCGGACGGCCGCGGGCTGGCGGCAGCGCTGATGCTCGGAGCGGCGGGCGTCGTCCTTGGGACACGCTTCTACGCCGCGCGCGAGGCCGCAGGCTTCGATGCGGCCAAGCGCCGAATCGTCGACGCGCAGGGCGACGACACGCTGCGCGGCATCGTGTTCGACATCTCCCGCGGGAATGTCTGGCCGGCGCCGTTCACCGGCCGCTGCCTGATCAACGATCATCTGCGGCGCTGGGCGGGCCGCGAACTCGACCTCCTGCGCGCCATGAACGTGGAGGGTGAGCGCTACGCGGCCGCGCGCGCGGCGGGGGAATTCGATGTCGCGGCCGTGATTGCCGGCGAATCGGTCGGGCTCATCCACGACATTCCGCCCGCCGGCGAGATCGTCCGGCGCATGGTAGACGAAGCCAGTGCGCTTCTTGCGCGCCCGAAGGGGCTCGCGGCAGGCGCTCCGCGGTCCAGCCGCGCCTCTTAGGTCGGAACTGGCTTTCTGTCGTGTTTCCTTAACGGTTCCTGACCTAGAATCTCGGCGGGGCGCAAATTTTAGTGGCATCCCTGCAACACCGGGCAAGTTTGCTTTTCTCCTCAATCGCCAGACTGGCACAGAGAATCCCGGCCGGTGTAAGAGTGGCTCGCCCGGTTTATGTTGCTTCGCGGGATTGGTTCTGGATTCTTTCTGTCACACCGAGCATCGGGGGCCGATGTCGATGATGAAACTGCGACTGATCGCCACCGCGGCTGCCGTGGCAATTTTTCCTGTCCTGTCCGGACCCGCGGCCGCCCAGACCATCGCGGCGCCGGAAAAGCCGACGCAGGTGGCGGTATCGAGCGCCACCCCGTCCACGAACGGAGCAAAGCCGGCGGCCGGCAATAGCGGTGCGCATGTCTATCTGCTGCGCGGCCTTCTCAACATTTTCTCCCTCGGGATGGACGACCTCGCCGCCAAGATCCAGGCGCGCGGCATTTCCGCCTCCGTCCACAATCATTCTGAATGGCAGACGCTCGCCGACGATATCGCCGTCCGCTACAAGGCGCGCCGACACGGGCCGGTCATTCTGGTCGGACATTCGCTGGGCGCGGACGCCGTGATGTTCATGGCCGAGTATCTCGGCACGAAAGGCGTGCCGGTCGCGCTCGTCGTGCCCTTCGACGGCACGGGATCGTTCGCGGCGGCGAGCAATGTTTCGCGGGTGATGAATCTGACCCAGCGCGACTATGCCTATATGCGCCGCGGCAACGGCTTCCGCGGCGAATTGCAGAATATTGACGTGAGCCGCGACACCAATATCGGCCATATCAACATCGACAAGTCGCCGCGCCTGCATGCAATGGTCGTGAA
>JACAEG010000237.1 GCA_013388965.1 Pseudorhodoplanes sp.
CCTCTATGTCGAGCTGCAGCGGCATGGCGTGGCCGACGCGCGCAGCCGCCATGCCGCGCTTCTCGATATCGCCTACAAGACCGGTCTTCCGCTGGTCGCGACCAACGAGCCCTTCTTTGCCACCGCCGACGATTACGAGGCGCATGACGCGCTGATCTGCATCGCCGAGGGCCGCATGCTGGCGGAGAGCGACCGGCGCCAGCTCACCGTCGAGCATCGCTTCAAGACGCGCGCGGAGATGACCGCGCTGTTTTCCGACCTGCCGGAAGCGCTGGCATCGACCGTGGAGATTGCGCGGCGCTGCGCGTTCCGTCCGCGCACGCACCAACCGATCCTGCCGCGCTTCACGGTGGGCAGCGATGCAGTCGACGAGGCGTCGGAGCTGCGCAAGCGCGCCGAGGCCGGCCTCGCGGGAAAGATCGCCCAGCACGGCCTGGCGCCCGGCTTCACGGAGGAAGACTACCGCAAGCGGCTGGCCTTCGAGCTCGATGTCATCGCCGGCATGAAATATCCCGGCTATTTCCTGATCGTCGCCGACTTCATCCAGTGGGCGAAGGGGCAGGGCATTCCCGTGGGCCCGGGCCGCGGTTCGGGCGCTGGCTCGCTCGTCTCCTACGCGCTCACCATCACCGATCTCGATCCGATGCGGTTCGGGCTTCTGTTCGAGCGCTTCCTCAATCCCGAGCGCGTCTCGATGCCGGATTTCGACATCGATTTCTGCCAGGAGCGGCGCGATGAGGTGATCCGCTACGTGCAGGAGCGTTATGGGCGCGATCAGGTCGCGCAGATCATCACCTTCGGCACGCTTCAGGCCCGGGGCGTCCTGCGCGATGTCGGGCGCGTGCTGCAGATGCCCTATGGACAGGTCGACAAGCTCTGCAAGCTGGTCCCGCAAAATCCGGCGAATCCGGTGACGCTGTCGCGAGCGATCGAGGACGAGCCGCGCCTGCAGGCGGCGCAGGAAGCGGATCCGGTGGTGCGGCGCGCCTTCGACATTGCGCGCAAGCTCGAAGGGCTCAACCGCCATGCCTCGACCCATGCGGCCGGCATCGTGATCGGCGACCGGCCGCTGAGCGAGCTCGTGCCGCTCTATCGCGATCCGAAGTCGGACATGCCCGTCACCCAGTTCAACATGAAATGGGTCGAGCAGGCGGGCCTTGTGAAGTTCGACTTTCTCGGACTGAAGACGCTGACCGTTCTGCGCAAGGCGGTCGATCTGCTCAAGCGGCGCGGCGTCGATCTCGATCTGGCGGCGATCCCGCTCGACGACGCGAAGACCTACGAGCTTCTGGCGCGGGCTGAGGCGGTGGGTATCTTCCAGCTGGAAAGCCAGGGCATGCGCCGCGCGCTGCTCGACATGAAGCCGGACCGGTTCGAGGACATCATCGCCCTCGTGGCCCTCTACCGGCCGGGTCCGATGGCCAATATCCCGACCTATTGCGCGCGCAAGCACGGGCTGGAACAGCCCGACTATATCCACCCCAAGCTGGAGACGGTCCTGAAGGAGACGTTCGGCGTCATCATCTACCAGGAGCAGGTGATGCAGGCCGCGCAGATCCTTGCGGGCTATTCGCTCGGGCAGGCCGATCTTCTGCGCCGGGCGATGGGCAAGAAAATCCGCAAGGAGATGCAGGCGCAGCGCTCGGAATTCGTCAAAGGCGCGGTAGCAAACGGGGTGGAGAGGAGCCAGGCGGACGCGATCTTCGATCTCCTCGAGCGCTTCGCCGAATACGGTTTCAACAAGAGCCACGCCGCCGCCTATGCGCTCGTCGCCTATCAGACCGCCTACATGAAGGCGAATTATCCGGTCGAGTTTATCGCCGCCTCGATGACGCTCGACATGGGCAATACCGACAAGCTCGCCGAATTCCGCTCCGAAGCCGCGCGCCTCGGAATCAAGGTCGAGCCCCCGTCGATCAATCGCTCAGGCCTCGAATTCGACGTGGACGGCAACACCATCCATTATGCGCTGGCGGCGCTCAAGGGCGTGGGCGCACAGGCGGTCGAGGCGATTATCGAGGCGCGGCGCGCCGGCCCGTTCCGCGATTTGTCGGATTTTGCAGCCCGCATCAACCCGCGCGCGATCAACAAGCGGGTGCTCGAGAGCCTCGCGGCGGCCGGCGCCTTCGACGCGATCGAGAAGGACCGCGCCCGCGCCTATGCCGCGGTCGAATCGGTGCTCGCCCTCGCGCAGCGCACGCATGAGGCGGTCTCTGTCGGCCAGAACGAATTGTTCGGCACAGCGTCGGAGCGTGAGAGCCTGCGGCTGCCGTCCGTGGAGCCGTGGCTGCCGTCCGATCGCCTGCAGCGCGAATACGACGCGATCGGATTCTTTCTTACCGGCCATCCGCTCGACGATTATGCGGGGGCGCTCGCGCGCATGCAGGTCAAGAACTGGGCTGAGTTCTCGCGCGAGGTGAAGGCGGGCGCGACCGCCGGGAAAACGGCGGCGACGGTGGTCTCGCGCACGGAGCGGCGAACCAAGACCGGCAACAAGATGGGCATCATCGGGCTGTCCGATCCGTCGGGCCATTACGAGGCGGTGCTGTTTTCCGAAGGCCTGCAGCAATATCGCGATCTGCTCGAGCCGGGCAATTCGGTGTTGCTGTTTCTGACCGCCGAGGCGCAGGGCGACGATGTCCGCGCCCGCATCCAGTCGGTCGAGAAGCTCGATCGGGCGGCCGAAAAGGTCCAGAAGAGCCTGAGGATTTTCCTGCGCAGCGGTGCCGCGCTCGAAGGCGTGACCCGACGCCTCGAGCCCAGGGGCGACGGGGATGTCAGCATGGTGCTGCTGCTCGAAGCCGGCAACGAGGTGGAGGTAAAGCTGCCCGGCCGGTATCGGGTGTCGCCCCAGATTGCGGGCGCGATCAAGGCGGTGCCGGGGGTGATTTCGGTCGAGGCTGCTTGACGCGGGCGCTTTTCGACGGACGACTTTGACCTCCGCGTTGCGTTATGAGGTATAATTTATCAATCGAGGTTCATTGGGCCCGCTGGGAATGGACAGCCGTCCGCATATCGTTGTGGTCGAGGATGAGGCGTCGCAGCGTCAGCTGCTGGTCGGCTATCTCGAGAAGCAGAATTTCCGCGTCAGCGGCGCCGACGGCGGCCCGGCCTTGCGCAAGCTGATCGAGCGCGAATTGCCGGCGCTCGTGCTGCTCGATGTCGGATTGCCGGGCGAGGACGGCTTCGCGCTGGCGCGCTGGCTGCGCGAGCGGAGCGGGCGGATCGGCGTCATCATGGTGACGGCGGCCTCGGAAACCGTCGACCGTATTGTCGGGCTGGAAACCGGGGCCGACGATTACATCGCAAAGCCGTTCGAGCCGCGCGAATTGCTGGCGCGGGTCAAGAGCGTTCTGCGGCGCTCGGCCGGGGCCGCTCCGACGACCGGTACGCGGGTGCGGATGGGCCGGCGCGTGCTCGACCTCGAACGGCGCACGCTCGCCGATCCCGGCAATGGCAGCGAGGAGACGCTGGCCGCGAGCGAATTCGATCTTCTCAAGGTCTTCGCCGAGAATCCCAACCGGCCGCTGAATCGCGACTGGCTGCTGGAGGTCACGGCGCATCGCGAGATGGAGGCCTATGACCGCGCGATCGATCTGCGCATCACGCGGCTGCGCAAGAAGATCGAGATCGATCCGGCGCATCCGGACGCCATCCGCACCGTGCGCGGCGTCGGATACATGTTCGTCCCGCCGAAGGATTGATCAGAGCGCGGACGCGGAATCGATTTCGGCCAGCGCGCGGCTCAATTCGACCGCGAGCGGGCCCAGGCCTTCGATGCAGCCCGTCTTGTCGCCGGCCTTGCCGGCCTGTTCGAGAGTGGCGGCGGCGGCCCCCAGTCCTGCGGCGCCGACGGTCTGGGCGGCCCCCTTGAGCTTGTGCGCAGCGGCGGCGATCGCGGCGAAGTCTCCGCTGCGCGCGGCTGCCTCGATGTCGCGCTCCGCCCGGACGGCGGTGTCGCGGAATTTCAGCAGCAGCGACCCGATGGCAACTTGGTCGTTGCCGAGCCAGGCCGACAAGACGCTACGGTCGATGGCCATTCCCGCCTTTCCGTTGCGCGCAGGCTCGCGCGCCGGGTGCCCGCGATCGCCGATCGGCAGCCAGCGCTCCAGGGTTCGGCGCAACTGATCGACGCGCACCGGCTTGACCAGATAGGCATCCATCCCGGCGGCAAGGCCCTTGTCCTCCTCGCCCTTGAGGGCGTTGGCCGTGACCGCGATGACGGGCGTGCGGTGGCCGCCATTGTCGGCCTCGACCGCCCGCATCGCGCGGGTGAATTCGTAGCCGTCCATCCGGGGCATGTGAATGTCGACCAGCACGGCGGCGTAGCGGCCCGCGCGCCAGGCGGCGAGCGCCTCCATGCCGTCATTCACCGTATCGGCATCGACATCGATCAGATCGAGCTGGCGCACCAGGACCTCGCGATTGACGGGATGGTCGTCGGCGACCAGCACGCGGGGCCGGTGGCTGACGCGCGGCGGGGCGTCGCTCTGGCCCGCGCGCGGGACCGTGCGCAACACGGTGTTGAGGGGGGAATCGGCCGGGGCCGCCCGCAATTCGAGAACGACCTCGAATGTCGATCCCTTGCCCGGCGCGCTTTGCACCGTGACATCCCCGCCCATGAGCTGCGCGAGGCGCCGCACGATCGAGAGGCCGAGGCCCGTGCCGCCATAGCGGCGCGTGGTCGAACTGTCGGCCTGCGCGAAGGGCTGGAACAGCCCGGCCTTCTGGGACTCGTCCAGGCCGATGCCCGTATCGCTGACGGCAAGCGTCACGCGCGTCCTCGCTTCGCCGAGCGGGATGGCGGAGGCGCGCACCAGGATGCGGCCGCGCTCGGTGAATTTCACGCCGTTGCTCAGCAGGTTGAACAGGATTTGCCGCACCCGGGTCGGATCGCCGACCAGCGCATCGCTCGAGCCTGGCGCGATTTCAACCTCGAGCGCCAGTCCCTTGGCATGCGCCTGCGACTCGAATGTGCTGACGCAGCCCTCGATCAGGCCGGACAGGGAGAAGGCCGTTTCCTCCAGGCCGAGCCGCCCGGCCTCGATCTTCGAAAAATCGAGCACATCGTCGATGATCCGCAGCAGCGCCTGCGCGGATTCGCGCATGGTCGCGACCGTGCGGCGCTGCACCTCGTCGAGATGCTGGTGCTCCAGCACTTCCATCATGCCCAGCACGCCGTTCATCGGCGTGCGGATTTCGTGGCTCATGGTGGCGAGAAAGGTGGATTTCGCCTGGTTGGCCGCCTCGGCTTCGGCGCGCAGCCGCTCGGCCGCGTCGCGCGCGGCTTCGGCGGCCTCCTTGCCGGCCGCGATCGCCGCCTCGCGGTCCTTCAGGTCGGTAATGTCGCGCGTGACCGCGATCGTGCTCTGGTCGGGCAGCCGCTTGAAGCGGAATTCGAGATATCGCCCGTCGGCCGTCCGGCGTTCGAAATGCGCGCCGCCGGGATGGGTCGCGAGCGCAAGACGGTCCCGCAGCGCCTTCTCGGCATTCTCGGGCGGCCCGAAATCGCCGCGGCGCGCCTGGAAGCGCAGGATGTCTGCAAGCGTCACGCCGGGATGCATGACGTTCGGCGACAGATCGAGAAAATCCATCAGCCGCTGATTGGTGAATCTGAGCTTGAAATCGCGATCGAACAGCGTGACCCCGTCGCTCATGTTGTCGAGGACGATCTGCATCAATTCCTGCGCCTGCAACACGCGGTGTCGTGCGGCCGCGGTTTCGTCGCGCGCGCTCTCGGCGGCCTCCTTGGCGGCGGCGAGGGCATCCTCGCGCTGCTTGAGGTCGGTAATGTCGCGATACATGCCGAGCAGACGGCCGTCCTCGAGCGGAGTGTAGTTGAACTGGATGTATTGTCCGCTCGGGATCCGGCGCTCGTAGGTATTGCCGCCCGGCTTCCACATGGCGGCGGCGATTTCCTCGACCTTGGCCTCGACATCGTCGACGGGGCCGAGGCTGCCGCGTTCGATCTGGTAGCGGATCAGATCGCGTCCCGAAACGCCCGGCTTCAGAATGTCGGGCGTATAGCCCTGACGCTCGATGTGCTTGCGGTTGGAGAATATCCAGCGGAAATCCTTGTCGAACAGCGACACGCCGTCCGACATGTTGTCGAGGATGGTCTGCATGATCTGGCGGGCCTGCTCGACGTCGCGCTCGGCCGCGGCCGCGGCCCCCCGCGCGGTCTGAAGCTGGCGCTCGCGCTGGACCTGCTCGGTGATGTCGCCGGTTGCGCCCACCATGCGCTTGACGCGGCCGTCCGATCCTCGCAACCCGATCCCGTGCTGGCGGCCCCAGCGGACCGAGCCGTCAGGCGCCAGGTAGCGGAACTCGACTTCGAGGCGCGGCGTCTCGCCCCGGAAATGCGCGAGGATTGCCCCGCTGTGATGCTCGCGATCGTCGGGATGGATGACCGCCGCCCAATCGGCGAGCTTCACATTGGCGGGCAGGCCGAGCGCGCGTTGCAGGGGCGGGGAGAGATAGACGTCGCCCGTCTCGATATTCCAGTCGTACAGGTTTTCGTTGATCGACTCCATCGCGAGCGCGTAGCGCTCCTCGTTGTCGTCCGATTTCGGGGCCGGCGCCGTCGCTGAGCTGCCGGCGGCCAGCATGGCGGAATGCAGGTCGATCTCGCGCCGCTTGATCTCGGTGATGTCGCCGGTCGCTCCGATCACCTTCCGTGCGCGTCCGTCCGGTCCGCGAATGGCGATGCCCTGTTCGCGCGCCCAGCGCCACGTGCCGTCGCCTGTGCGGTAGCGGACTTCGCAGTCGATCCGCGGTGTCTCGCCCTTCAGGTGTTCGATGATCGCGCGGCGGTGACGGGCGACGTCGTTTGGGTGAATCCGGTTGCCCCAGTCCTCTGGCCGATTGGACATCTCCTCCGGCGACAGGCCGAGCACGATCCGCAGGCCGGGCGAGTAATAGCTCTCGTTCTTCTCGATGTCCCATTCGTAGAGGCCGTAATTGATCGATGCGAGCGCGAGTGCGTAGCGCTCGGCATCGCGGCTTTCGAGGCTGCCCTGGCCGAAGCGGGCGGCTGCGGCTTCGATCCTGGCGGATTCGAGTTCGCGGTCGCGGCGCTTGTCTTCCGTGATGTCGGCCGCCGTGCCGACCAGCCGGACCACGCGGCCCTTGCGATCGCGCTGCCCGATGCCATGCTGACGCAGCCAGCGCCAGGTGCCGTCCGGCAGGCGGTAGCGGTATTCGCATTCGAATCGCGCCGAATCGCCCTTGAGATAGTCCACCAGAGCAAGACGGAAGATCGGCAGGTCGTTGGGATGGATCGTATCCGTCCAGTTCTCGGGAATGACCAGCGTGTCGGTCGTAAGCCCCAGCAGGACCTGCAGCACCGGCGACACATAGATCCGGCCGGCCTTGAGGTCCCAGTCGTAGATGCCGGTATCCGTCGACTGCAGCGCCAGCCTGTAGCGCTCCTCACTGCGGATTTCGGACGGACCGCCCTTGCGGAAGGATGACGCGCGAGCGCGTCCTTTTTGCCGGCTTTGAACGAGCGGATTTCGCCATCGACCAGGTCCCGAATTATCGAATGTCGTGTCCGCGCGTATCGTCGATGTGTCGCGCAGCGTCGAATTTGTATCGTCTGTATCGCAACCGCTCCCCGATCCAGGGCATGGGCCTGCAAATTTCGACTGTCTCGCGCGCCGCAATACAAATGATACCAAATATTTGTTGCACGACATCGCAGCGATACTGACCGGGCCTAAACAGCGCTTGCCGACGGACGACGGGGAACAGGGACCTCAGCCCGCGGCAAGCGAAGGGGACGGGCCATGACGACGATCGCGATCTACCTGGTGCAGGCGGTTCTCGGTCTGACGGTGATGATCTTTGGAGCATCGAGCCTGCTGGGCGCCGAGATCATGGTGCGCTCCTTCGAACTCGTGGGCATCGGCGGTTCCCTGCGTCTCGCGATCGGCGTCGCCGAGATCGCTGCCGGTCTTTGCCTGCTGTTCCCGCGCGGGGGCATCATGGGCTCCGCCGTGCTCGCCTGCGTGATGGTGGGGACGCTGGGCGTGTCGATTGGCCATATCGCCAGCCGCCCGATCGGCGCGGCCGGCATCGGCGCCCCGAAGGCTGCCGCAGTCTCGCTGTATCTCGGCGATCGCCGCCCGGCCGCAATCTGGTCGGCGCCGGCCCAGGGCGAGGGCGGGATCGACATCTGAAGCGGCCTTCAAGGCTTGCCTGATCGGCATCCCGCCGCTATATAACCGCCCATTCCCCACGCGGACCGTGGTTTGGACCCCGACAACCGGGTCCTGAAAGCCGTCCGGTGGCGCCGTCCCAATGGCTGGCGCTCACAGGTCCGCGGAGGCTCAACCGGAGAAGATCATGTCGCTTCCTGACTATTCGATGCGTCAGCTGCTCGAGGCTGGCGTCCATTTCGGCCACCAGGCCCATCGCTGGAACCCGAAGATGGCCCAATACATCTTCGGCACCCGCAACAATATCCACATCATCGACCTCGCGCAGAGCGTGCCGATGCTGCATCGCGCGCTGCAGGCGATCAGCGATACGGTCGCCAAGGGCGGGCGCATTCTGTTCGTCGGAACCAAGCGGCAGGCGCAGGATGCGATTGCCGATGCGGCCAAGAAATGCGCGCAATACTACGTCAATTCGCGGTGGCTGGGCGGCACGCTGACCAACTGGAAGACCATTTCCGGCTCGATCCAGCGGTTGCGCAAGCTCGAAGAGATGCTCTCCTCGAACGAGGCGCAGGGCTATACCAAGAAGGAGCGGCTCGACCTGCAGCGCGAGCGCGACAAGCTCGACCGTTCGCTCGGCGGCATCAAGGACATGGGCGGCTTGCCCGACCTCCTGTTCGTCATCGACACGAACAAGGAAGACATCGCGATCAAGGAGGCGCGGCGTCTCGGCGTTCCGGTCGCGGCGATCGTCGACACCAATTGCGATCCCGAGGGCATCACCTATGCCGTGCCGGGCAACGACGACGCCGCGCGCGCGATCTCGCTCTATTGCGATCTCGTGGCGAAAGCGGCGATTGACGGCATCTCCCGCTCGCAGGGCGAACGCGGCATCGACATCGGCGCGGCCGCGCAGCCGATCGTCGAAGATCTGCCGGTGGCCGACGAGGACGAATTCGAGGCGCTGCCCGGACCGCGCGGCGTCGCCGACGACCTGAAGAAGCTGACCGGCGTGTCGCCCGCGATCGAGAAGAAGCTGAACGATCTCGGCATCTTCCACTATTGGCAGATTGCAGGCCTCAAGCCCGGCGCGGCGCACAGGATCGGCGAAGAGGTCGGTCTGCCCGGCCGCGTCGATGGCTGGGTTGCCCAGGCCACCAAGCTGACCGCGGAAACGGAATAACGAAACGACATCCGGCGACAGCGGCGGCCGCAACGCTTCCGCCGCTGCAGCCCGCAAGGACATAGGACATGGCAGAGATCACGGCGGCCCTGGTCAAGGACCTGCGCGAGAAGACCGGCGCGGGCATGATGGATTGCAAAAGCGCGCTCAATGAATCGAAGGGCGACATCGAGGCCGCAGTCGACTGGCTGCGCAAGAAGGGCCTTGCCAAGGCCGCCAAGAAGGCCGGCCGCGTCGCGGCGGAAGGCCTGATCGGCGTCGCCGTTTCGGGCAGGAAGGGCGTTGTCATCGAGGTCAATGCGGAGACCGACTTCGTCGCGCGCAACGACCAGTTTCAGGGCCTCGTGAAGATGATCGCGGGCGTCGCCCTCGATGTCGGTCCCGACCTCGACAAGATCAACGCGGCCAAGGTCGGCAGCGTCACGGTTGCCGATGCGATCGCAGCGGCGATTGCGACCATTGGCGAGAACATGTCGCTGCGGCGCGCCGGCGCGCTCGCCGTCTCCAACGGCGCGATCGGCAGCTATGTGCATAATTCGGTGTCCGACGGGCTCGGAAAGATCGGCGTGATCGTTGCGCTGGAATCCGCCGGCGACACGGCCGAGCTGACGGCGCTGGGCCGGCTGGTTGCGATGCATGTCGCGGCGGCCAATCCGCAAGCCGTCGATGCGGCCGGGCTCGATCCCGCTGTTGTCGCGCGCGAAAAGGAGGTGCTTGCCGACAAGTTCAAGGCGCAGGGCAAACCCGCGAACGTGATCGAGAAGATCGTCGAGTCGGGACTCAAGACCTTCTACAAGGAGGTCTGCCTGCTCGAACAGGGCTACATTCACGATCCGGACAAGTCGGTGGCACAGGCTCTCAAGGCCGCCGAGAGCAAGGTCGGCGGTCCGATCAAGGTCACGGGCTTCCTGCGCTACGCGCTGGGCGAGGGCATCGAGAAGCAGGATTCCGATTTCGCCGCCGAGGTTGCAGCCGCAGCGAAGCCGGCCTGATCGGCTGGTGCGAAGGAAGCCGATTGCCTCATGGCCGAACCGCTGCATCGCCGCGTGGTCGTCAAGCTCTCCGGCGAGGCCTTGTCCGGTCCCGAGGAATTCGGCATCCACCAGGCGACGCTCGATCGCATCGCGGCCGACCTGGTCGAGGCCGCAAGGCTTGGGGTCGAGCTCGCCGTCGTCGTCGGCGGCGGCAATATCTTTCGCGGTGTCGAGGTATCGGCGCGCGGCGTCGACCGCCCGACCGGCGACGCGATGGGCATGCTGGCGACCGTCATGAACGGCCTTGCCGTCGAAGCTGCGCTGGCGCGCGCCGGCGCGAACGCGCGGACGCTTTCGGCGATCGTGATGCCGCAGGTCTGCGAAAGCTATAGCCGGCAGGCGGCGCGCGACCACCTCGCCAAGGGCAGGGTGGTGGTTCTGGCCGGCGGCACCGGCAATCCCTTCTTTACCACCGATACCACGGCGGTTTTGCGGGCTGCCGAGCTGGGCTGCCAGGCCGTGCTCAAGGCCACCAATGTCGACGGGGTCTACACTTCCGACCCCAAGCTGGACCCCAAAGCCGAGCGCTACGAGCGGCTCACCCATCGGGAGGCGATCGAGCGCAATCTGAAGGTCATGGACGCGACAGCCTTCGCGCTTGCCCGCGAAAACCGTATGCCTATCATCGTCTTCTCGGTGGAGGAGGCCGGCGCGATCAAGGCGGTTCTGGCCGGCGAGGGGCGGGCGACGACGGTCTGCGACTAGCGGCAAAGGACCCGCTCAACGGGCCTGGCCGCTTTCGCAGCGGCTGGAAGAAACAACAGAACCCGGGATCACGTTACCGGGAGCGATATCGAGGGCGCATATGACGAGCGGTCACGACATCAACGAACTGAAGCGGCGCATGCAGGGCGCGCTGGCCGTGCTCAAGCAGGAATTGTCCGGCTTGCGGACCGGGCGTGCCTCCGCGCATCTTCTCGATCCGGTTCACGTCGACGCCTACGGCCAAAGCATGCCGCTCAATCAGGTCGCGACGGTGAGTGTTCCGGAGCCGCGCCTGCTCAGCGTGCAGGTTTGGGATCGTTCCATGGTCCATGCTGTCGAGAAGGCGATCACGAGCGCCAATCTCGGGCTCAACCCGCAGACCGAAGGGGCGACGATACGTTTGCGCATTCCCGAACTGAACGAGGAGCGCCGCAAGGAACTGGTCAAGGTCGCGCACAAATACGCGGAGGCTGCGCGCGTCGCCGTGCGACACGTGCGGCGCGACGGTCTCGACGTCATCAAGAAGCTCGAAAAGGAGCACAAGATCAGCCAGGACGACCACGAGCGTCTGTCCAGCGAGATCCAGAAGGTGACCGATCAAATGATCCATGACGTGGATCAGTTGCTCGGGACCAAGGAAAAGGAAATCCTCACCGTTTGAGGAGCAGGGCCGGATCGATTCGCGATGTCAATCTCCGAAGCCACCATGCCGGCCGCCGCGGGATTTGAAGTCCCGCGTCATGTCGCCATCATCATGGACGGCAACGGTCGCTGGGCCGCGGCGCGCGGGCTTCCGCGCGGCGAGGGGCATCGGCGAGGCGTCGAAGCGTTGCGGCGCACGGTGCGGGCCGCGGGCGAGCTCGGCGTCGGCATCCTGACGATCTTTTCCTTCAGCGCGGAAAACTGGTCGCGGCCCGCGTCCGAGATCAAGGATTTGATGGGCCTGCTGCGCCGCTTCATCCGGAACGACCTTGCCGAGCTCCATCGCAGCGGGGTGTGCGTGCGTGTCATCGGCGAGCGCAAGGGGCTTGATCCCGATGTGCTGCGCCTGCTCGAGGAAGCTGAACAACTCACGCAGGCCAATGATCGCCTGACGCTGGTTGTCGCGTTCAATTACGGCGGCCGGCAGGAGATTGCGCGCGCCGCGCGCCGCGCCGCGGCCGAGGTTGCCGCCGGCCGTCTCAAGCCCGAAGACATCGATGAGGAGAAGCTCGCTACCTTCCTCGATGCGCCCGATCTGCCGGCCCCTGATCTGTTGATCCGTACCAGCGGCGAGCAAAGATTGTCCAATTTCCTGCTCTGGCAAGTGGCCTATAGCGAACTGGTCTTCGTGCCGACATTCTGGCCGGATTTCGATCGCGCCACGCTCGAGGAAGCGATCCATCAATATTGCCGGCGGGAGCGCCGCTTTGGCGGCCTCGCCGCAAATGGCGCGTCGTAGCGTGACGCAATCCGATCCTCGTTCCGCTCCGAACGGTCTCGACGTCGCTTCGAACCGCAACCTGATGCTGCGCATCGCCTCGGCGGTCTTGCTCGTGCCGCTCGCGATCGGGACCGCCTATCTCGGCGGCTGGGCGTTTGCCGCCTTCTGGTGTGTTGCGGCACTGGCGGTCTGGTGGGAATGGACGCGGCTGCTGGGGTTTGGCACGGCGAGCCCGGCGGTCGTTCTCGGCTTCGGCACGCTCGTCGCCCTGGCGCCGCTGGTCCTGAACGGATACGGACCGCTGGCCTGGCTTGCCGCCGCATCTGCGGCCATCGTGATTGCCGTCCTGGCGCCGCAGCACAGGGTGTGGGCCGGCGTCGGCATGGCTTATGCCGGTGCTCTGCTGATCGCGACCCTGGCGCTGCGGCAAGATGAGATCGCGGGCTTTGTCGCCATCCTGTTCCTGTTCGCGGTTGTGTGGATGACGGACATTTTTGCGTATTTTGTCGGCCGCGCCGTCGGCGGACCGAAGCTCGCACCCTCCGTCAGTCCCAAAAAGACGTGGTCCGGTTCGATCGGGGGAGTTCTGGCCGCCGCCGCCGCGGGCCTTGCGGTTCTTCGTCCCTCCGGCCCGGAGGCCATGACAAAGCTCGCTTTGATCATTTTGCTGCTTTCGGCCGTCTCACAAGCCGGAGACCTGTTCGAGTCCAGGCTCAAGCGGGCATTCCACGTAAAGGATGCGAGCACGCTTATTCCCGGCCATGGAGGCGTGATGGATCGTCTGGACGGGTTCATGGCTGCCGTTGTCGTCGCCTATGTCCTCGGTGTCGTGCGCAACGGATGGGATGCACCGGCCCAGGGGCTCGTGCGCTGGTGATGGCATGACAATTCAGACGACGACGAACCCGGTGCGTGGGCGTGCGGCCGCCGATGTCCGCACGATCAGCGTGCTCGGCGCGACGGGCTCGATCGGCACCAGCACGATCGATCTCATTCTGCGCAACCCGCGCCGCTATCGGGTGGCCGCGGTGACCGCGAATAGCAATGCGGCGGCGCTCGCCCGGCTCGCGCGTTCCGTCGATGCGAAATTTGCTGCGGTCGCGGACCCGAATGCCTATCGCGAGCTGAAGGATGCACTGGGCAATTCCGGGATTGAAGCGGCGGCCGGCGAGAACGCCCTGGTGGAAGCTGCGCTCCATCCGGCCGACTGGGTCATGGCCGCGATCAGCGGCGCGACCGGGCTCAAGCCCACGCTGGCGGCGGTCGAGCGCGGTGCGATGGTCGGACTGGCCAACAAGGAATGCCTCGTCTGCGCGGGTGCGCTGTTCATGCGCCGCGCGGCGCACTCGAAGGCAACCGTGCTGCCCGTGGATTCCGAGCATAACGCCCTGTTCCAGGCGATGGCTTCGGGCCGCCGCGACGAGGTCCGGCGCGTGGTCATCACGGCCTCGGGCGGACCGTTTCGGACCTGGTCCAAGGATGCCATCGCCGGCGCGACGCGCGAGCAGGCGCTTAAGCATCCCAACTGGTCGATGGGGGCGAAGATCACCATCGATTCCGCCTCCATGATGAACAAGGGTCTCGAGATCATCGAGGCGCATCATCTCTTTGCGCTGCCCTCGGAGCAGATCGACGTCCTCGTGCATCCGCAGTCGATCGTGCACGGCATGGTCGAGTTTCTCGACGGCTCGTTCGTCGCCCAGCTCGGTCCTCCCGATATGCGCGTGCCGATCGCGCATTGCCTCTCCTGGCCGGACCGGCTGCCGGATGCGGCGGCGCGGCTCGACTGGACCAAGGTGACGAGCCTGGCCTTCGAGCAGCCCGATCTCGACCGCTTCCCGGCCTTGCGCCTGGCGCGGCAGGCGCTCGAAGCGGGCGGGGCGGCGTCCACGGTGCTCAATGCGGCCAACGAAGTGGCGGTTGCCGCGTTTTTGGCGGAGCGCCTCCATTTCGCCGGGATTGCGGGGCTCGTGGAGGCCGCGATGGACGCGGCGGAGGGGCGGGGCCTCACCAAGGAACCCGCGACAATCGACGAGGCGCTCGCCATTGACCATAATTCACGACAGATTGCCTCCGAGCTCTTGCCCGGAATCGCCGCAAAGGCATCCTAGGGTAATGTTGACGGCGGGCAGCGTCGGGTACGGGACCAGCGATCGATGAGCGAGTCTATTTTGGCCGGTTTGGGGACGCTGGGCGGCGGCATCACCGGTTACATCATCCCCTTCCTGTTCGTGCTGACCGTCGTGGTATTCTTCCACGAGCTTGGACATTTCCTGATCGCGCGCCTGTGCGGCGTGCGCGTTCTGGTATTTTCCATCGGTTTCGGGCCCGAACTGATCGGGTTCAATGATCGCCACGGCACGCGGTGGAAAATCGCCGCCATCCCGCTCGGCGGCTACGTGAAATTTTTCGGCGACGAGAATGCCGCCAGCGTGCCCGATCAGGACGCGGTGGCGACGATGGCGCCGGCCGAACGCCGGCAGAGCTTCCACTATCAGAGCGTCGGCCGCCGCGCGGCGATCGTCGCCGCCGGGCCGATCGCTAATTTCATTCTCGCCATCGCCATCTTCGCGGCTGTTTTCGCCATTTACGGCAAGCAGACCACGGCGGCGCGGGTCGACACGGTGCAGGCGGATAGCGCGGCCGCGGCCGCCGGCTTCCAGGCGGGCGATGTGGTCGTCGCCATCGACGGGCGTCCGATCGAAAGCTTCAGCGACATGCAGCGGATCGTGTCCGCCAGCGCGGGCCAACCCCTGCAGGTCACGGTCGACCGCGGCGGCGTGCGCCTGGAACTGAAGGCCGTTCCCGCGTTGCGGGAGGTCAAGGACAATTTCGGCAATACCCATCGCATCGGGGTGCTCGGCATCAGCCGGTCGATGGCGCCCGGCGACCTCAGGTTCGAAAGGGTCGACCCGGTCCGGGCGGTCTGGCTCGGAACGCAGGAGACATGGTTCGTGGTGGAGCGGACCTTGTCCTATCTCGGTGGGGTGATCGCCGGCCGCGAGGCGGCCGACCAGCTCGGCGGGCCAATTCGGATCGCCCAGGTCTCGGGGCAGGTGGCGACGGTGGGATTCGTGGCCCTGATCAACCTGGCCGCGATCCTGTCGGTCTCGATCGGTCTTCTGAACCTGTTCCCGGTCCCCTTGCTCGACGGCGGGCACCTCCTGTTCTACGGAATCGAGGCGGTGCGCGGCCGGCCGCTCTCCGACCGGGCCCAGGAATTCGGGTTTCGGGTCGGTCTTGCAATCGTCGTCATGTTGATGATTTTTGCAACCTTTAACGACATCCTGCATCTGGCCGCTTCCTAGGCGTGCAAGCCTGCGGCTCGGCCTGTGGCCAAGCGGCAACTTATTGACCGGAAAGGGGAACGGTCCGCTGGATTTGTTTGCAGACGAGGGCAAAGACGATAGAAGTTTGGACCCCTAAGGGATTCTTTACCTTGGGGCGGCTTGAAAAGACGGGGGTAAAGGGCGCGTGCGCATGGGAATTGGTGCGCTAGTTCGAGGGCTGGGCTTGGGGGCCCTGCTCCTCGTGGGGACTGCCTTTGGCTGCGCCGTCGTTGGCGTGGCGGGGGCCGAGCGTGCCTACGCGCAGGCGAGTTCCATCGTCGTCGAGGGCAATCGCCGGGTCGAGGCCGACACCATCCGCTCCTATTTCAAGGGCAGAGACGCAGCCGCCATCGACGAGGCGCTCAAGGGCCTCTACGCCACCGGCCTGTTCCAGGACGTGCAGATTCGCCAGGCGGGCGGCCGTCTGATCGTGACCGTCGTCGAGAACGCGGTGATCAACCGCGTCGCCTTCGAAGGCAACAAGAAGACCAAGGACGAGCAGCTCGCGGGCGAAATCCAGTCGAAGCCCCGCGGCACCTATTCGCGTGCGATGGTCCAGGCCGATGTGTCCCGCATCGTCGAGATTTATCGGCGAAACGGCCGCTTCGATGTTCGCGTCGTCCCGAAAATCATCGAGTTGCCGAACAACCGCGTCGATCTCGTCTTCGAAATCACCGAGGGCACGAAGACCGGCATCAAGAAGATCAGGTTCGTCGGCAATCGCGCATATTCCGACTTCCGGCTCAAGGATGTGATCAAGACATCCGAAAC
This sequence comes from Pseudorhodoplanes sp., assembly GCA_013388965.1. Taxonomy (GTDB): domain Bacteria; phylum Pseudomonadota; class Alphaproteobacteria; order Rhizobiales; family Xanthobacteraceae; genus Pseudorhodoplanes. Next base: position 16,605 of record JACAEG010000237.1, read on the forward strand.
CAGCCTGCTCAGCTTCCTGAAGAATTCCGACATCTACGATCCGGACCGGATCGAGGCCGACCGCGACCTGCTGCGGCGCTTCTATCTCAAGGCCGGCTATGCCGACGTGCGGATCGTCTCGGCGGTTTCGGAATACGATCCGCAGGCCAAGGGCTTCATCGTCACGTTCACGATCGATGAGGGTGACCGTTATACATTCGGGGCCGTTGACATCCATTCCAACGTCAAGGCCGTCAGCCCGGAGGACCTGAGACGCGTGCTCAAGGTCAAGTCCGGCGCCTACTACAACGCCGAGGCGATCGAGAAGAGCATCGAGGAGATGTCGATCGAGATCGCCAAGCGCGGCTATCCGTTTGCGGTCGTCCGCCCGTCCGGCGAGCGCGACTTTGAACGCCATATCGTCAATGTCGCCTTCATCGTCGAGGAAGGCTCGCGCGCCTATATCGAGCGCATCAACATCCGGGGCAATAATCGCACGCGCGACTACGTCATCCGGCGCGAATTCGATATCTCCGAAGGCGACGCCTACAACCGCGCGCTGATCGATCGCGCGGAAAGGCGCCTGAAGAACCTTGCCTATTTCAAGTCGGTCAAGATCACCAACGAGCCGGGCTCGGCGCCCGACCGCATCATCATCAACGTTGATGTCGAGGAGCAGTCAACCGGCGAGTTCTCCATCGGCGGCGGCTATTCCACCTCGGACGGCTTCCTTGCCGAGGTTTCGATTGGCGAGCGCAACCTCCTGGGCCGAGGCCAGTTCGTCCGCATGGCCGCCCAGTTCGGCGAGAACGCCAAAGGCTTCGAGTTCTCGTTCGTCGAACCGTATTTCCTGGGCTACCGGGTCGCTTGGGGTCTCGACTTCTTCTACAAGCAGGTCGATCCGACCTCGTACCAGTCCTATGAGACCGAGACGCTCGGCGGTTCGACGCGACTGGGATTCCAGTTGCGCGAGGACCTGTCGCTGCAGTTGCGCTATTCGCTCTACAGCCAGAAGATCACGCTGCCGTCCAATCTCGACAATTGTAACCAGCCGAGCGTGATTCCGGGGCTGCCGCAGTTTACGGGCAACCCCTACAATTGCTATTCGGACGGCGAGGCGTCGCTTCCGATCCGGCTGGAGGTCGGCGATGGCCCGGTCCTGACCTCGCTCATCGGCTACGACCTCGCCTTCAACACGCTCGACAACAACAAGAACCCGCGCAGCGGCACGCTCGCGACCCTGCGTCAGGATTTTGCCGGGCTCGGCGGCGACGTAAACTTCATCCGCACCACCGGTGACCTTCGCTACTACTCCGAATGGATACCGGACGTCATCGGCATCATTCACCTCCAGGGCGGCAACATATCCAGCTGGGGCGGGCAGGAGCTGCGTTTCCTCGATCAGTTCCGCATGGGCCCGAACCTGGTGCGCGGGTTCGCCAGCGCCGGCATCGGTCCGCGCGACCTGAATCCGAAAACGACCCAGGACGCGCTCGGCGGAACGCTGTACTGGGGCGCAAGCCTCGAATTCCAGGTGCCGCTCTACTTCCTGCCCAAGGATGTCGGCATGCGCGGCGCGATTTATGCCGATGCGGGATCGCTGTGGGACTATCAGGGACCGATCAGCAACCCGGCGACCGGCGAATCCGTCCTGCTGTCGCCGAACAACGCGGCGATCCGGTCCTCGGTGGGTGTGGGTATCGTCTGGGATTCGCCATTCGGGCCGCTGCGCTTCGATTATGCGATCCCGGTGACCAAGGAGAGCTTCGACCGCGTCCAGGAATTCCGTTTCGGCGGCGGAACCAAGTTCTGATTTCGGCCGCGGATTCTCCCGCGATGCAGGCCGCATGACCGAGCCTCTCTTCTTCAAAGCCCAATCGGCCCTGACCGTTGGCGAGATCGCAAGTTTGACTGGAGCCGTGCTGCCGGAAGGCGCGCCGCGCGACCGGCGGATCAGCAGTATCGCGCCGCTCGACCGTGCCGGACCGCGCGATCTGACGTTCTGCGACAATGCAAAATATGTCGGTGGGCTTGCCACGTCGCATGCCGGCGCATGCCTGATCGGGCGCCGCTTTGCGGACAATGCGCCAAAGGAGCTTCTGACACTGGTGGTGCGCGATCCCTACCGGGCGTTTGTGACGGTTGCGCGCAAGCTTTTTCCCGATGCGCTCCGCCCGTCCTCGCTGTTCGAACAGCAAGGCGTTGCGAGCGGAGCGTCCGTGCATCCCGCCGCGCGGCTGGAGAGTGGCGTGACGGTCGATCCCGGTGCCGCAATCGGCCCGCGCGCCGAGGTCGGGTCGGGCACCGTCATCGGGGCTGGGGCGGTGATCGGCGCAGGGGTGAGGATCGGACGCGACTGTGCCATCGGCGCGCGATGCTCCATCACCAACGCCCTGATCGGGGACCGGGTCATCATTCATCCCGGCTGTTGCATCGGGCAGGATGGATTCGGCTTCACGATGGGCCCGACGGGCCATCAGAAGGTCCCGCAGATCGGCCGGGTGATCATCCAGGACGACGTGGAGATCGGCGCCGGAACGGCCATCGACCGCGGTGCGATCCGCGACACGGTCATCGGCGAAGGCTCAAAGATCGACAATCTGGTCCAGATTGGACACAATGTGTCCATCGGTCGTCATTGTGTGATCGTCGCGCAGGTCGGCATTTCCGGCAGCGCCACGCTGGAAGATTTTGTGGTTCTCGGTGCGCGGGTAGGGGTCAACAATCACGTGAGGATCGGCGAGGGCGCGCAGCTGGCGGCGCTCGCGATTGCGAGCAGCGATATCCCCGCCGGCGGGCGCTACGGGGGATTTCCGGCCAAGCCGGCGAAGGAGTGGTTCCGGGAGATCAAGGCGATCGATCGGCTGGCGCGCAAGGGCGCAGGAGCCGGCAAACCCGACGACGATGACCTGGGCGGGGAGCAGGGGCAGCCATGAGCGACAGCGAAGCCACCATCGAGGCAGCCGACATCGCCAGGATTCTGGAGTGCCTGCCGCACCGCTACCCGTTTCTGATGATCGACCGGGTCACGGCGATCCGGGGCGCGGGCGAATCCGCCGTCGGCATCAAGAATGTCACCGTCAACGAACCGCAATTCATGGGCCACTTCCCGAACAATCCGGTCTTCCCCGGTGTCCTGATGATCGAGGGCATGGCACAGACGGCCGGCGTGCTGGCGATCGCGTCAGGCGCGGCGGGCGGGCCGTCCAACCTCGTATACTTTCTCACCATCGACAAGGCCAAGTTCCGCAAGCAGGTTCGCCCCGGCGACACCATCGAGTATCACATGACCAAGAAAGCGCGCCGCCGCGACATGTGGTGGTTCACCGGCATCGCCAAGGTCGCGGGCGACATCGTCGCCGAAGCCGAGGTCGGCGCCATGATCGTGCATCAATGAGCGGGATCGACAAGAACGCCAGCGTCGCCGCCGGCGCGTCCATCGGTCGCGACGTGACGATCGGCCCGTTCTGCGTCATCGGCCCGAACGTCACCATCGGCAACGGATGCCGTCTCCTGTCGCACGTGCACATCACCGGCCACACCACGGTCGGACCGAAGACCACGATCTATCCCTTTGCGTCGCTCGGAACGCCGCCGCAATCGGTGAAATATCGCGGGGGGCCGACCCGGCTGGTGATCGGCGCGGAATGCGACATCCGCGAAGGCGTCACCATGAATACCGGCACCGAGGACGATCGCGGCGTGACCGAGGTCGGCAACAATTGCTTTTTCATGGTCGGCTCGCATGTCGGCCATGATTGCAGGGTCGGCAGCAACGTCACGATGGCAAACAACGCGGTGCTTGGCGGGCATGTGACCGTCGGGGACTATGTCGTGTTCGGCGGCCATTCCGCCGTGCATCAATTCGTGCGGATCGGCGAGGGCGCGATGATCGCCGGCGTGACGGGTGTCGGCGCCGACATCATCCCCTACGGGTTTGCGATCGGGCAGCGGGGCGTGCTGGACGGCCTGAACGTGATCGGCCTGCGCCGGCGCGGCTATTCGCGCTTCGATATCCAGCGTCTGCGACGGGCCTATCGCGCGCTGTTCCTCATGCCCGGCACCCACAAGGACCGGCTCGAGGCCGTGGCGGCCGAATTCGTGTCCGACCCGCTCGTGACCAAGATCGTCGATTTCATCCGCGCCGGCGGCTCGCGTCCGCTGATGAAGGCGTGGCAGACCGCCGAGCAGGGCGGCGGCGACGCCGAGCCATGAAGGGCGGCGCGGCTCCGGCCGATCCCGGGCCGGTCGCCATCATCTGCGGCGGAGGCACGTTCCCCTTCACCGTCGCCGATGCGCTCATCCGGCAAGGGCGCCGCGTGGTGCTGTTTCCGCTCAGCGGATTCGCCGACGAGCAGGCCGCGTCGCGCTATCCGCATTACCGCGCACATGTCGGACAGATGGGCCGCTTCCTGCGGATCGCGCGGCGCGAGGGTTGCCGCGACGTCGTCTTCATCGGCACGCTGGTTCGACCGGCGATCCGCGAATTGCGGCTCGACTGGACCACGCTGCGCCTGATGCCGCGCATCGCGCGCATCTATTATGGCGGGGACGACCGGCTGATTTCCGGCGTCGGTCGCATCTTCGAGGATTTCGGTTTCCGCATGCTCGGTGCGCACGAAGTCGCACCTGAAATCCTGGTGCCCGAAGGTCCCCTCGGCAGCCATTCTCCGAGTCCGGCGGACGAGGCGGATATCGCGCAGGGGCTCGCGGTGCTGCGCGCGACCGGCGATTTCGATATCGGCCAGGCAGTCGTCGTCTCGAAGAACCATGTGCTCGCGCTCGAAGCCGCCGAGGGCACGGACGGCATGCTGGAGCGGGTGGCGGCGCTGCGCGCGGCAGGCCGCATCCGCGCGCCGGCGGGGCAGGGCGTGCTGGTCAAGGCTCCGAAGCCCAACCAGGACCGGCGCTTCGATCTTCCCTCCATCGGTCCGAAGACCATCGAGGGCGTGCGGCGCGCGGGCCTGGCCGGGATCGCGGTCGTCGCGGGCGAGACCATCATCGCCGAACCGCAGGCGATCGTGGAAGCGGCCGACCGCGCCGGCCTGTTCGTCGTCGGGATCCGCAATTCCCAGGCCGTCGGCTCCTGAGGCGCGACGGGGCGGATCGCGCATGAAGGTCTTTCTCGTCGCCGCGGAGGAATCGGGAGACCGGCTGGGCGCGGCGCTCATGCGCGCGCTGCGGCGGCAGGATGCATCGGCGACGTTTGCGGGACTGGGCGGCGACGCCATGACAGCGGAGGGGATCGCGCCGCTGTTTCCGATACACGACCTGTCGATCGTCGGGCTTGCCGCAATCCCGCGGCGGCTGCCGATGATCTTCCGCCGCATCCGGCAGACCGTGGAAGCGGTGCTGGCGGACAAGCCGGACGTGCTCGTCATCATCGACAGCCCGGATTTCACCCATCGCGTCGCGCGCCGCGTGCGCAAGGCCGATCCGAACATTCCGATCGTCGATTATGTCTCGCCTTCGGTCTGGGCGTGGCGGCCCGGACGCGCACGCGCGATGCGCCGCTATGTCGATCACGTGCTGGCATTGCTGCCCTTCGAGCCGGCGGCGCATGCGCGGCTGGGCGGCCCGCCCTGCACCTATGTCGGTCATCCGCTCGCCGAGCAGGCCGCCTCGCTCCGCCCCGATGCGGCGGAAGCGCGGCGGCGCGTCGCCGATCCGCCGGTATTGCTGGTTTTGCCGGGCAGCCGGCGCAGCGAGGTGACCCGTCTCCTCCGGGTCTTTGCCGATGCCGTCGCCCTGCTGGCGCAGCGCTGCGGACCGCTCGAGATTGTCATTCCGACGGTTCCGCACCTTGCGCCCTTGCTGGAACAGGCTTCGGAGATCTGGCCTTCTGCTCCGACGCTCGTGATCGATCCGGATCGGAAACGCGCCGCGTTCCGCGTCGCGCGCGCGGCGTTGGCGAAGTCGGGAACTGTGACGCTCGAGCTTGCGGTCGCGGGCGTGCCGACCGTCGCCGCCTACAAGGTTTCCAGTGTCGAGGCCGCCATTGCGCGGCGCGTGATCCAGGTTCCGACGGTCATTCTCGCCAACCTCGTGCTGGGAGAGAATGTCGTGCCGGAGTTCCTGCAGCAGGATTGCACGGCCGAAAGCCTCGCGACCGCGCTGGCTCCGCTGCTCGGCGACACGCCGCAGCGCCGGCGGCAACTCGAGGCCTTTGCGCGTCTCGATCCGCTGATGGGGATCGGGGCGAGCGATCCCGCGCGCCGCGCCGCGGCCATTGTGCTTTCTGTTGCAGCGGGCAAAGAAACGTGATCCAGCGGTAAATGCTGGCGTTGCATGATGGGACGGACTAGTTTGCCGGTCCCGTCCGACCACCATCCGCTCCGTCGAGTCCAGCTCCATGAAGCCGAACGGCCACCCCCAGAAAATAGCTGCAATTACAGGGGTCTATGGCTATCTTCCGGACTATGTTCTGACCAATGCGGAACTCGCGCGCATGGTCGATACCAGCGACGCGTGGATCACGGAGCGGACGGGAATCAAGGAGCGCCGCATCCTCAAGGGCGAGGGACTGGGGACGTCGCATATGGGCGCCGAGGCCGTGCGCGGATTGCTGGCGCGCACCGGAACCAGGCCGTCGGAGGTCGATCTCCTGATCTGCGCGACCACGACACCCGACCTCGTCTTTCCGTCCACCGCCAATCTGATCAGCGACATGGTGGGCATCGGTCCGGTCGGCAGCTTCGACGTGCAGGCCGCCTGCTCGGGATTCATCTACGCGCTCAGCATCGCGACGCAATTCATTGCAACGGGGACGTGCCGCAAGGTGGTCGTGGTCGGCGCCGACAAGATGTCGGCGATCATCGACTACACCGATCGCGCGACCTGCGTGATCTTCGGCGATGGTGCCGGCGCCGTGCTGGTCGAGCCGTCCCCGAACGGCGAAGGCATCCTCGACACCATCATCCGCTCGGACGGCGCCGGCATGATCCATCTGCATCAGAAGGCGGGCGGCAGCCGCCTTCCGCCGACCGCGGAAACCGTCGCCAAACGCCTGCATTACGTCCATCAGGAAGGCGCGGCCGTGTACAAGTTCGCGATAGCCAAGATGGCGGAGGTCTCGCAGGAAATCATGTCCCGCAACAATCTGCGCGCCGACATGATCCACTGGCTGGTGCCGCATCAGGCCAACAGGCGCATCATCGAATCCACGGCCGAGCGCATGGGCCTGCCGATGGATCGCGTCATGGTGACGATCCAGAAATACGGCAACACCACCGCCGCGACGATTCCGCTCTGCCTGTGGGACTACGAATCCTGCCTCAAGCCGGGCGACCGCATGATTCTCGCGGCCTTCGGCGGCGGCTTCACCTGGGGCGCGGCCTATCTCACCTGGGCCTATGACGGGGCGGAGCGGACGGCCGCGCACTGAAGCGGCGGCGGTCCACTCAGACGATTCCCGACGTCAAAACACGACGATCCAATCCATCCTCGTGCCGTTGCCGCGCGCGCCCATGCGCGTTTGTCGGGACGAGGCCGGAAGAATGTTCTGATGCCTCAGGACTTGCGCGCCGAAACCGGAATATACTCGCGCCGCGTCGCGCCGGTATAGAGCTGCCGCGGCCGGCCGATCTTCTGGCTCGGGTCCTCGATCATCTCCTTCCATTGCGCGATCCAGCCGACCGTGCGCGCGACCGCAAACAGCACGGTGAACATCGAGGTCGGGAAACCCATCGCCTTCAGCGTGATGCCCGAATAGAAATCGATATTCGGATAAAGCTTCTTCTCGATGAAATAGTCGTCGTGCAGGGCGATGCGCTCGAGCTCCATGGCCACTTCGAGCAGCGGATCGTCCTTGTGCCCGACCTCCGCCAGCACTTCGTGGCAGGTCTTCTGCATGATCTTGGCGCGCGGATCGTAGTTCTTGTAGACGCGGTGGCCGAAGCCCATCAGGCGGAAGGAATCGTTCTTGTCCTTCGCGCGCTTGATGAATTCGGGAATGCGCTTGGCAGTACCGATTTCCGAAAGCATCTTGAGCGCAGCCTCGTTCGCGCCACCATGCGCGGGACCCCACAGGCAGGCGATGCCTGCGGCGATGCAGGCGAACGGATTGGCGCCGGAAGATCCGGCAAGGCGCACCGTCGACGTGGATGCGTTCTGTTCGTGGTCCGCATGCAGGATGAAAATGCGGTCCATCGCGCGGGCGAGCACGGGATTGACCTTGTATTCCTCGCACGGGACCGCAAAGCACATGCGCAGGAAGTTCGACGAGTAGTCGAGATCGTTCTTCGGATACACGAAAGGCTGGCCGATCGTGTATTTGTAGGCCATGGCGGCCAGCGTGGGCGTCTTCGCGATCATGCGCATCGAGGCAACCAGGCGCTGGTGCGGGTCCGAGATATCGGTCGAGTCGTGATAGAAGGCCGAGAGCGCTCCGACCGAGCCGACCATGACGGCCATCGGATGCGCGTCGCGCCGGAAGCCCTGGAAGAAGCGGCTCATCTGCTCGTGCACCATCGTGTGATGGGTCACGCGATCGACGAAGTCGGCCTTCTGCGCGGCGGTCGGCAATTCGCCGAACAGAAGGAGATAGCAGGTCTCGAGGAAGTCGCCGTGCTCCGCGAGCTGCTCGATCGGGTAGCCGCGATAGAGGAGTGTGCCTTCGTCGCCGTCGATATAGGTGATCTTGGACTCGCAGCTTCCCGTCGAGGTGAAGCCGGGGTCATAGGTGAACATGCCGGCCTGGGCATAAAGCTTCGAGATGTCGATCACCTCGGGGCCGATCGTTCCGGGATAGACCGGAAACGACCAGCTCTGGTCGCCGACGCTGAGCTTGGCGGTTTTCGTGTTCGGAGTTTTCGCGTCCATGCTCAAGGTCCTCTTGGAACGGGCAAATGGCGGGGTAGGTTCGGGCGGTTCGGCGGTGGCGCGCCCGCCAGCAGGCATCCTATCGAAATGACGTTAACTTTGCACTGCAACAAGGGGGCCTGCAAGATAGCCAAAGGATAGGGTGGCGCGGCGCGGGCTCCTCGGGCGCGGCAGAAAAACCGATCTGTTCGCAAACCATTCCGCGTCACCCGGTCAGGCCGCCTGATCGCGCAGCCGCGCCAGACTCTCCTCCTTGCCCAGAACGGCGAGGACGTCGAAGATTCCTGGCGATGTCGTCCGTCCGGTCAGGGCGGCGCGCAAGGGTTGGGCGACGGCGCCGAGCTTCAGCCCCGAACTCTCGGCGAAGGAGCGGACCGTCGCTTCGGTGCTTTCGGCGTTCCAGGTCGCGTTGCCTTCCAGTTTCGGAACGAGCGCGGCGATCAGGCGGCGCACGTCGGGCGTGAGCAGCGCCTTCGCCTTGTCGTCGAGCGCCAGCGGCCGCTCGGACCACAGAAAGCGGGCGCCGTCGAGAAGCTCGAGCAAAGTCTTGGCGCGCTCCTTCAGGCCCGGCATGGCAGCCAGCAGTTTCTGATGCAGTTCGGGCGTCAGCTTCTCGCGCAGCCCGTAATCCTCGGCAAAATAGGGTAGCGAATTCTCGAGGGCCGCCAGCAGGTCCGCGTCGGAGGTCGCGCGCATCACGTGCCCGTTCAGATTCTCGAGTTTCGCGAAATCGAAACGTGCCGGCGAGCGGCCGATCTGCGGCAGGTCGAAGAGACGGATCATCTCCTCGGTCGTGAAGAATTCCTGGTCGCCGTGGCTCCAGCCGAGCCGGACCAGATAGTTGCGCAGCGCTTCCGGCAGATAGCCCATCGCGCGATAGGCATCGACGCCGAGCGCCCCGTGGCGCTTGGAGAGCTTGGAACCGTCCGGGCCGTGAATGAGCGGAATATGCGCCATGATCGGCACCGGCCAGCCGAGCGCATCGTAGATCTGCTTCTGGCGCGCCGCGTTGGTCAGGTGATCGTCGCCGCGAATGATGTGCGTGATGCCCATGTCGTGGTCGTCCACCACGACCGCGAGCATGTAGGTCGGCGTGCCGTCGGAGCGCAGCAGCACGAGGTCGTCGAGGTTCTCGTTCTGCCAGACCACCCGGCCCTGCACCTGGTCTTCGATCACCGTCTCGCCCGAGGTCGGCGCCTTGAGGCGGATCACCGGCTTCACGCCGTCCGGCGCCTGCGACGGGTCGCGGTCGCGCCAGCGCCCGTCATAGCGCGGCGGACGTCCTTCGCTGCGCGCTCGCTCGCGCATCTCTTCCAGTTCCTGCTGGCTCGCATAGCAGCGATAGGCGCCCCCGGAGGCGAGCAGCTGTTCGGCCACCTCACGGTGCCGCGCCACGCGCGAAAACTGATGGATCGGCTCGCCGTCCCAGGCGATGCCGAGCCAGGACAGCCCGTCGATGATCGCGTCGATGGCCGCCTGCGTCGAGCGCTCGCGGTCGGTGTCCTCGATCCGCAGCAGCATCTTGCCGTTGCGGCCGCGGGCATAGAGCCAGTTGAACAGGGCGGTGCGCGCTCCTCCGATATGGAGAAATCCGGTCGGCGAGGGCGCGAAGCGGGTGACGATTTGGGTCATCGATCCTTTGGTCTGCTGCCTGCTCGAGGCGAGGTCGTGTAGCATAGGGTTCTGATCGCGGGTAGCGCGGGGGACGGGGC
>JACAEG010000266.1 GCA_013388965.1 Pseudorhodoplanes sp.
CTTCAATCCCGTGCTGCAGGGGCAGAAATTCGATCCGAAAGGGGATTACGTCCGGCGCTGGGTTCCGGAGCTTGCTCACCTTCCGGATGAAGTCGTTCATGCGCCGTGGGAGGCAGATCGGGCGGCGCTTGAAGATGCGAGGGTAAGACTGGGCTTCGACTATCCGGCCCCGATCGTCGACCACGCCGCCGCGCGCCAGCGCGCGCTTGCTGCCTTTGCCAGCATCAAGGCAAGCCAGGTCCTCACCGTTTCGCGCTGACGATGAACACCGCCACGGCGCACAGCACCATGCCTCCGAGCGAGAGCGCGTCGAGCCGCTCGCCGAACATGATCCACGCCATCAGGGCGGTGACCGCAGGCACGAGGTAGAACAGGCTCGCCACTTTCGTCGCCGGCATGCGGCGGATCAGCCAATACATCAGCGTGATCGTCACGATCGACATCATGACCACGGCCCATGCCAGCGCCGCGATGAATTCGCCGGTCCAGCGCACCTGCATCGTCTCCAGGAGCAGCGCGCCGGCCAGGATCGGCACGAGCGCCGCCAGATACTGGACGAGATTGCCGGTGCGCCAGTCGATGCCGCCCGAATGACTCTTCTGGTAAAGGCTGCCGAGCGTGATCCCGATCAGCGACAGAAAGGCGGCGGTCCAGCCGAGCATCGTGGCCTCGCCGACAAGCGCACGGTCATGCAGCACGATCAGAACGCCGGCCAGCCCGAGCGCCAGCCCGAACCATTGCAGCGGGCTGACGCGCTCGCCGAGCCAGCGATTGGCTATCGTCGAGGTCAGCACCGGCTGCAGGCCGGGGATCAGCGCGGAAATGCCGGCCGGAACTCCCTGCGAGATCGCCACGAACACACCGCCCAGATAGAGCGCGTGCACCAGCAGGCCGATCACCATGCTGTGCAGCATTTCGGGTCGCGTCGGCCAAGGCGGCCTGGCGACCAGCACGATGGCCGCGAGGATCGCCACGACCAGCGCCACCCTCCAGCTCAGGAAGGTCAGCGGCTCGGCATAGGGCAACCCGAATTTCGCGCTGATGAAGCCCGTGCTCCACAGGAACACGAAGATCATCGGCGCGGCCCGGATGGCCAGCGCCTGGATCGATGGCGGCATGTGAGGTCCCGGCAGGCAGGGTTGGCAGTATTGAACCGATAGCGGCAACCGTTCAAGAACGCCAATTCGCGGCATGCATGCCAACATCACCCGTTTTCATGCCTATAATGCATGCTGCCGGGTGAATGAGGTTTACGATGACGGGTGTGGTGCTTGCATTGCGCATGTTCCTGGACGTGTCGCTCCCCTATTTCCGCTCCGAGGACAAATGGGCCGGGCGCGGCCTGCTCGCGGGGATCGTGGCAGGCGAGCTGGCCCTCGTCTATCTCGCGGTCCTGATCGCGAACTGGAACGCGCGCTTCTTCAACGCGCTCGAAGCGCGCAACTGGGACGCATTCTCCCGCGAACTGATCGTGTTCTGCCTGATCGTGCTTGGCGCCGCCGCCATCACCGCCAGCAACTATTATTGCGGGCAGACGCTGCAGATCCGCTGGCGGCGCTGGCTCACCGCAAACTATGTGTCCTCGTGGATGGCGCATGGACGGCATTACCGCGTGCGCTTCGTGGCGCCTGAAGTCGACAATATCCATCTGCGGATCGCGAGCGACGTCTACCTCTTCATCCAGCGCACGCATGAACTGACCACCGGGCTGATCGGCAGCGTCGCCACGCTGTTCACCTTTGCCGTCATCCTCTGGGGCATCTCGGCCGTCACGCCTTTCCCGGTATTCGGCACCGATCTCTCGTTTCCCGGTTACCTGATCGTCGCCGCCCTGCTCTACGCGCTGATCGGCACGCTCGTCGCGCACTGGATCGGCTGGCGGCTCATTCCGCTGAACTTCAACCAGCAGCGCTACGAGTCGGACTTCCGCTTCGCGATCGTGCGCGCGGCGGATCACTCCGAACCGATCGCGCTGATGCAGGGCGAGGGCGTCGAGCGCGCCGAATTGCAGCAGCGCTTTTCCAATCTCGTGCGTAACTGGACGGCCCTGGTCTCGCGGCAGACCAGGCTGGTCAGCTTCATCGGCGGCTATGCGCAGGCCTCGACCGTCGTGCCGGTCCTGATCAATTCGCCCGCCTATCTGGCCGCCGCCATCCCGCTCGGCACGCTGATGCAGTCGGCCTTCGCCTTCCAGCGGGTGGAAGGCGCATTCGCCTTCTGCCTCTCGGCCTACAGCAAGCTTGCGGAATGGAAGGCGTATATGGACCGGCTGGCGCAATTCAAGGAGGCGATGGTGAAGGTCGATGCGCCTGCGCGTGCGACGCAAAGCATCGCCGTCGGCGTATCGGCCGGGCCGGATTTCAGCGTGTCGGACTTGTCGGTGCGGCTGCCCGAGGGCACGCCGATCGCCGACCTGCCCGACCTGCTGCTGCGCCCGGGCGAGCGCGTGATGCTGACCGGGCCCTCGGGCGCGGGCAAATCGAGCCTCTTCCGCGGCCTTGCGGGGCTGTGGCCCGGCGGCACCGGCAGCGTCGACTGGCCGAAGGACGCCGATATCCTGGTGATGCCGCAAAAGCCCTATTTTCCGCTCGGCTCGCTGCGGCAGGTGATCGCCTACCCCCAGCCCGCCGCCGCGGTTTCAGACGCAGCATTGTGCGACGTGCTTGCGGCGGTCGGGCTCGGGCATCTCGCCGGGCGGCTCGGCGAGGAGGCGGACTGGAGCGTGCTGCTGTCGGGCGGGGAACAGCAGCGCATCGCGGTCGCGCGCGTGTTGCTGCGAAAGCCCGCCGTGCTGATGTTCGACGAGCCGGTCGCGGCGCTCGCAGACGCCCCCGGTCACGAACTTTACGAGCTGCTCATCCGCCGTCTTCCCAACAGCATCATCCTCACCATTGACCGGCGCGAGACTTTGCGCGATCTGCACGGACGGACCATCGCCATGACGCGCGACGGCGCCCCCCTTCCGCCGCAGGTCGCCCTGTCGCCCCTGCCCGCCTGAACAACGACAACGCGATAATCCGAGGAACGCCCATGCTCAAGATGAATTACTGGACCGACAAATGGGACTTGCACGAGGATATCTGTCCCTGCGACGTGCATGTGAATGAGTGGATCGCCGCGCAGGGCCTCAGGAACAAGCTGATCTACCATTTCGGAACCGGCACCCATCATGTCGTCGGCATCGAGCAGGCGCGCAACGGGTCCGGCAATGCGGTTATCGCGATCACGGCCTCGATCGAGGAATATCAGGCCTATATCAAGCTGGTGACGGAAAATGCCGGCGTCGCGAAATCCTACCTCGCCTATTTCGGCGACATCTATCTCACCAATCCGCGCCTGCTGCCCGACTTCGACATCGTGACGATGGTGCATCTCTGCGAGTTCTTCTTTCCCAACACCGCGAGCGCGGAATATGGCGGGCTTACCGACCGCAAGGTGCTGGACCTGTTCACGGACAAGACTCGTTCGGGCGGCCACATCCTCTTCTATATGCGCTCGATCGGCTTCGAGAAGGCGAGGCCCATCGTCGCCGCATGGGAACAGGAAGCGCGGGTCGAGCGCGTCGGCGAGTTCAAGACGCTGCTGGTCTATCGCAAGAAATAATCCGGAGACTTGAAATGGATGTGCGTGCGGCGGTGGCTTTCGAGGCGGGCAAGCCGCTTCGGATCGAGACGGTCCAGCTCCAAGGGCCCAGGGCCGGCGAGGTAATGGTCGAGATCAAGGCGACGGGCATCTGCCACACCGACGAGTTCACGCTGTCGGGCGCCGACCCGGAGGGCCTGTTTCCGGCGATCCTCGGCCACGAGGGCGCGGGGATCGTGGTCGACATCGGACCCGGCGTGACATCCGTGAAGAAGGGGGATCACGTCATCCCGCTCTACACGCCGGAATGCCGGCAATGCCCCTCCTGCCTGTCGCGCAAGACCAATCTCTGCACCGCGATCCGCGCGACACAGGGCCAGGGCCTGATGCCGGACGGCACCTCGCGCTTCTCGCTCGGCGGAAAGCCGATCCACCATTACATGGGCACGTCGACCTTCGCGAATTACACCGTGCTGCCGGAAATCGCGGTCGCGAAAATCCGAGAGGACCCGCCCATCGACAAGGTCTGCTATATCGGCTGCGGCGTGACCACCGGCATCGGCGCGGTGATCAACACCGCCAAGGTCGAGCCGGGCGCCACGGCCTTCGTGTTCGGGCTGGGCGGCATCGGGCTCAACGTCATCCAGGGCCTGCGGCTCGTCGGCGCCGACATGATCATCGGCGTGGACATCAACAACGACAAGAAGGCGTGGGGCGAGCGCTTCGGCATGACCCATTTCGTCAACCCGAAGGACGTTGGCGGGGAGATCGTGCCGCATCTCGTCAATCTGACCAGGCGGGGCGCCGACCAGATCGGCGGCGCCGACTACACCTTCGACTGCACCGGCAATGTCACGGTCATGCGCCAGGCGCTGGAAGCCTGCCACCGCGGCTGGGGCATGAGCGTCATCATCGGCGTCGCCGGCGCGGGCCAGGAGATCGCGACCCGCCCGTTCCAGCTTGTGACCGGCCGCGTCTGGAAGGGCTCGGCGTTCGGCGGCGCGAGAGGCCGCACGGATGTCCCGAAGATCGTGGAATGGTACATGGACGGCAAGATCGAGATCGATCCGATGATCACCCACACGATGCCTCTGTCGGACATCAACAAGGGCTTCGACCTCATGCACGAGGGCAAGTCTATCCGCTCCGTCGTGCTGTTCTGATGCGGCGGCCCGCCTCATCCCTTCAGGGCGGCACGTGCCAGCGCTCCTGGTAGTTTTTCGACAGCGTGAGGCTCGAAGGCGGCCGGCCAGACGCCGTCCTGGTATTCATGCAGCGTTCGATGAAGCGCAGGGCGGACATCAGTCCGCTTTGCGTGTAGGGCTTGGAGACGACTCCGGCCGCGCCTGCAAAATCGCCCGGGATCAGCTTCTGGTTGGCGGTCATGAAGACGACCAGGGTTTTGCACTGGTGAACCAGTTGCTGCGCGACGGTGATTCCCGTGGTCCCGTCGAGCAGATGAATATCGACGAAGGCCAGATCGGGATTTGCGTTAGCTGCAAGTTCCAGCGCCTCCCGCGACGTCGCCGCGATACCGACCACCGTGTGTCCGGCTTCCTCCACGCATTCCTGCAAGTGCAGCGCGAGCAGCGCTTCGTCCTCGACAATCAGCACGCGCAGGGGCTTTCGGGCGATCATTTCGACACGGAATCCAGGGGCATTGCGATCTCGATGACCATCCCCGGGTTACCGTCCGATCGCTTGAGCGTTGCGCGCAACTGACGGGCAAGCGTCTCGATCAAGGTGGTGCCGAACGTGCGGTGGTCGGGGGCGTCCTTTCGAACGCCAACGCCGTCATCGGCGATTTTGATCCGCAATTCGTCGCCGTCTCTCCGGGCGGCCAGAACGATCCGACCGGGCCGCTCGTTGACGAAGGCGTGCTTCATCGCGTTGGTCAGGACCTCGTTGATCAGAAGTCCGATCGGCGCGGCCCTGGATGCCGAAATCTCGATCGACTCGAGCTGGAATTCGGTCTCGATATCCGTCCGTCCGCCGGCCGCGATCAGATTTCCGGCCAGATCGCGTATGAAGGCCGAGAGGTCGAAGGTATCGACGTTATGTTCCTGGTAGAGCAGACGCTGCACGGCGCCGAGCGCCTCGATGCGCTCCTGGGTCGCGCGCAGCACGTTGCGCGACGCCTCGTCCGTGACGCGGCGGGCCTGCAGCATCAGCAGCGAATTGATCAGTTGCAGATTGTTCTTGGTCCGGTGATCGACCTCGTGCAGCAGCATGGTCTTGGCCTTCAGGGCCTGTTCCAGTTCCGCCGTGCGGGCCAGCACCTCTTCCTCGAAATAGTTCTTGTCGGTGGTCAGCCGATGCTCGCGATCCTTGTGGCGCGAGATGTTGAACTGGGACGCAAAGAAGAACACGGCCTCGCCGCTCTCGTCCTTCACCGGGCTGATGAAGACCGAGTTCCAGAACGGCTCGCCGTCCTTGCGATAATTCAGGAGTTCCACAAACACGTCCTCGCGCGCCGCGATCGCTTCGCGCATCTTGCGCACGCTGGCGCGGCTCGTTTCCGGCCCCTGCAGAAAACGGCAATTGCGCCCGATCACCTCCTCGCGCGGAAATCCCGTCAGATGCACGAAGGCATCGTTGGCGAACACGATCGGATTGTCGGGCTGGCGCGGATCGGTGATCAGCATCGACATTCGCGTGGAGCGGATCGCCGCTGCAAACGGATCGCCCTTGGCGTGGACGGAATCCAGCCACGCGCCCATCTTCCGCGCATCGTCGCGCGCATTCATGCTCGACCTGCCTGATTGCTTAACCGTTGAATTCGGGTCGCCGGAACAACGCAAAGCGCCCCGCCCGGTTCCCTTTGCGCGCCATTGCCGAAAATTGGAAAGAGAAATCAACGATTTGTGTTTTGCTACGACTTTCGATCGATACTAGAAATCAAGCCGCATCCGAATCGGCGGAACCGCAGCATGGACGAGTCCTGCCGCGTCGCACTGGGAGAGGGAATCTGGCGGGCGACAGTGGCGGTACTGGCCGCCGGCGCGATCCTGTTCGTCGTCTCCGATCTGCATGTCGGTCTGCTGGCCGCGACCGGCATCGCGCTTCTCTATACGCTCATGAACATCGTCTGCGCGCTGCAGCTCAAGGGCGCCGAGGCGAGCGAGCCGGAATGGGTCTCGGCCCTGTTCCTGCGGGAGCGGCAGGCGGAGGTGAACGACCGCGATCCGTTTTCGCCGCCCGGACTCGTCATGCTGCGCTTCGCCAAGGGCGGAGCCGCCGCCGCGATCGCGTTGTCGGCAGCGGCATTCATCGTGTAGCGATCGCGCCCGTCCATTGCCCTCTCTCAGAATTCCAGCTTGTCCTTGACCGCCTCGATGCCGGCCCTGGCGCAGGCCTCGTCGGCCTCCCCGCCCGGTGCGCCGGAGACCCCGACCGCGCCCACCGTCGTGCCGCCCGCCTCCACCCGCACGCCGCCGCCGAGAATGACCGCGCCGGGCAGATGCCGCAGGCCGGATTGCGGCATGCCCGGCTGGCTGATCGCGACGAGCTCGCTGGTGTCGGTGCGAAAGCTGATCGCCGTCCAGCCCTTGCCGGCGGCGGTCCCCGGCGTATGCGGGCCGGCGAAGCGGTCGCGCAGCATCACCTGGGTCTGGCCGGAACGGTCGACCACCGCGACGGCCACCTGAAACCCGCGCCTGCGACAATCCGCGAGCGCGGCGCGCGCGATGTCGAGCGCGAGTTCCGGGCTCAGGGTTCTGGTCGTCACCAGCGCATCCTGCGCGGCAACCGGCGCGAACGGAGCGGCGAGGAGTGCAAGCGCGGCAAGCCGCGCGGTCCGGAGCAAGGTCATTGGCGTTTCCCCCTTAATGGCGCGAATATTATCAGATATTCGAATGTGTCGCAGCATCGGGAGCATTGATCCAGCGCAACCGGCCGCAATGCATCAGCCGCGGTCCAGCGTCACCTCGGCGACCTTGTCGCGATAGTCTTGCTTCGGATCGGCGCCGAACAGCATCTTGATGCCCGACAACAGACTCGAGGCGTCCTCCCAGATTTCCGCGCGCTCGGCGTCGAACCGCAGCAGCGCAAGTTTCGGATCGTCCTTGCCGTGCTCGAACCAGGCGGCGACATACGGGTTCCAGAGTCGCTCGATCACGGCGCGGTCGTTGTCGAGCGAAAGCCCGCCGTGAATGGTGGCGAAGAGTCCGTGGCCCTTCGAGGCGAAGGTCGCAATGGCGCGGCTGCCCGGCGCGAGCTTCTTCACGAGGTCGGTATCGGTGGAGGTGAAGAACCAGACCGGGCCGCGATTGTCCTCGACCAGCGCGGTCATCGGCCGCGCGTGACCGTCGGCCACGCCGTCGAGCCCGAGCATCACGGTGCGGTCGGAACTCAGCGTCTTCCAGAAATCGTCCTTCAGCTCTTGCGGGCTTGGCATGGCGGCCTCTTCGGTTCGCGGGGTTTGCGGTCTGCGAGGCGAACGGGCGGCGCGCACGAAAGTTCCGCGCCCCGGCGCGCATCAGCGCGCGGGAATGCGGTCGAGAAAGGCGACAATGGCGTCGTTCACGGGATCGGGATTGACGATCGGGGCCATGTGCCCGCCGCTCGCGAGGTCGGCCGCGTCGAAATTTGGCATCGCCGCACGGATCATCTCGACAATGCGCGCGGAGGGCGCGCGCGTATCCCGCGCGCCCATGAGCAGCGTGCGCAGCGCGAGACCGCGATAGTCCGAGAGCGTCGTGACGTCGTCCCACGTCCCCGGCCATTCCTGCGCGACGCGCGGCACCCCGGCGACGATCGCCTCGCGCCGCCGCTCCGGCATCGCGTCGAAGGCGCCCGCCCCCATCCAGTAGTCGATGAAGAATCGCGCCGATCCCGCAAGATCGCCCGCGGCCGCGAGGCGCACCTGCTGCGACCGCATGTCGGCAATCTCGGAAAACTCCGCCGCGCCTTCCTGGCGCAGCAGATGAAAGCAGGACGGCTCGATCAGGACCAGTCCGGAGAGGGCATCGCGCCGCCCGAGCGCAGCCCGCATCGCGACCACGCCGCCATAGGAGTGGCCGACGAGACTGCCCTCGCCGCCGCCGATTGCGATCAGCGCATCGACCAGCGCGCAGTCATTCTCGAACGCTGAGCCTTCGCCACGCATCATGCCGTCCGCCGCGTAGAGATCGGCCGCGAGCAGGCGGAAGCGCCCGCGCAGGCGCTCTCCGAGCTTGCGCCATTGCCGCGCACCGGAGAGGCTGCCATGCACGAGAATGACGGCGGGTCCCTCCCCCTCGTCCTCGTAGATGCGCGTGCGGCCGTCGATCGTGATGGATGGCATGGCGTCCGGTCCGATGTGGCTGGGACCTATCAGCAGGATCGCCTGCGGCGCAATTGCGGGCGCGCGGCAGCGCCCCTGTTGTTCGAGACGCGGGGACGTCTTCAGCGCGTGAGGGGAATGGCGCGCCGAAAGGCGCGGGCATTCCGCAATCGCGGCCTGTCCTGCGACAGACCGCCGCCTTCCGGCGCGCCATCGGCGGCGACTTTTCACCCCGGGACCGTGCTTCCGCAGGCGGAGCCCCACGTCAGTGGGAGCTGATCCGGCGGGCTTTCGCCCGCCTTCATCCGGCCCGCGTCCAGCCATTCAAGGCGGCCTCCCCTAGTGGAGGCGGACGGCGACCCAGGGCGTCCCGGGTGCGTGGCTGCGAACCACGCCCGCAGGCGCCGCATCC